>NZ_JBIRMW010000007.1:0-95975 GCF_044331325.1 Streptomyces sp. NPDC017246
CTCGTACTGGACGTACTCGCACTTTCGCCCGGTGCGGCGAGAGTGCGTGCCAGGCGTCGCGGGGCAGACGGGAATGTGACGACAGACCCTAGGACGGTGGGTCCGTCTTTCTCCCGTCGTCGTCACGTGCGCGGGCGCCGCGGAGGGGCCGTAGGAGCGCGGTGAGGAGCACGGCCGTCAGCGTGCCGGCGACGACGCCACTGCCCAGGATCGTGCGGGCCCAGGCGGGGAACCCGGCGTACAGGTCCGGGCTGAGCAGCGGCAGCAGTCCCGCGGTGAGGGCGAGCGCGGCCGTCAGGCTGCCCGTGCCCGTGCCGGACAGGTCGGCCCGGCGGAGCATCTCGACACCCATCACGGCGATGACGGCGTAGACGACGAGGGACGAGCCGCCGACGACGGCCTCCGGTATGCCGGCCAGGGCGCGCGACACCGGCGTGGCCAGACCGAGACCGACCAGGAGGACTCCCGCCCCGGCCGTCACGAACCGGCTGCGGACTCCGGTGAGCCGGCCGATCCCGATGTTCTCCGCGCTGGTGACCATGAGCGACGTGCCGAACAGTCCGCCCACCATCGAGACGAGGGCGTCGGCGCGGGCGACCCGTGGAACGTCCCGCTCGGGGGCGGGAGTCCGGCCCACGGTCTCGCTGTTGAGCACCGTCTGCCCGGTGATCTCGGCCAGGGTCGTGAGGCTGAACACCAACAGGGGCAGCGCGGCCAGTAGATCGAACCGCGGCGACCCGAACGGCAGGAGGTCCGGCAGGGCGAAGCCGCTGCCGCCCGCCGGGGCGAAGGCCCCGAGGCCGGTCGTCACCGCCACGACCGTGCCGGTCGCCATCCCGATGAGGACGGAGGTCTGGCGCCAGACGCCGCGCAGGAACACGTACGCGGCGACGGTCGCCACCACCGTGAGCGCGGCGAGGAGCACCGCGCGCGGTTCACCGGTGCCGTCCGGACCGGTGATGAGCCGGGCGGCGACCCGGATCATCGCGATCCCGATGAGCAGCACGGTCACGCCCATGACCAGCGGCGGAAAGAGTCGTACGACCCGGGCGTACAGGGGCAGTACGGAAAGCAGCAGGGCGGCTGCCAGGAGGACGGCGCCGGTGGCGGTCGGCGCGCCGTGCTCCTGGGCGATCTGGAGGAACAGCGCGGTCGCGGCGCCGCCGGGCAGCATGACGAACGGCAGGCGGCCGCCGATCCGCCAGACGCCGAGGGACTGGAGCAGGGCGCCCGCGCCGCACAGCAGCAGGACGGCGCTGAGCAGCGAGGCCGTGGCCCCCGGCGGCATCTTCAGGGTTCCCGCGACGAGGAAGACGGTGGAGACCGGCGCGGCGATCATCGCCAGGACGTGCTGGGCCGCCAGCGGCGCGAGTCGCCGGAACGGAACCCGCGCCTCGACCGGCTCGGTGGCCTTGACCGGCTCAGTGGCCGCGGCGGAGGCGTCGGAGCCGGGGACGGTGCCGGAAGCCGGTCCGGTGCCGGAGTCGGTGCCTCGGGTCGGCGTCATGCCGTCGCCTCCAGCCACGGGATCTCGGCCGCGGAGTAACGGTAGGCGCGGAAGACGGCGTTGGGTTCGGACGGGAACAGGCCCCGGACCTCGCTCTCGCCGTATCCGCCGAAGTGGGGGACGACGTACTCCCAGCACAGATAGCCGTCCCTCGTCACCTCGAAGAGCCGCCCGGACGGGGAGTCGGTGACGAGGGTGTTGCCGTTGGGCAGGCGCTGCGCGGAGCCCATGAAGGGCGCGAAGAAGAACTCGCGGGACGGGTCGTGGTACTCCCACGCGATGTCGCCGCCGGCCCGGTCGATCTCGATGACGCGGGAGTAGGGCACGTCGTGTCCGGGCCGGAAGACGCCGTTGTCGAAGACGAGCAGCCGCCCGTCGTCGAGTTCGGTGGGCGCGTGCTGCTGACTGACCGTGCCGGGTCGGCTGCGCCAGAGGATCTCGCCGGTGTCGCGGCTGATGACGACCACGGCCGACACGCTGCGCAGACTGGCGAGGACATTGCCGTCACGGAGGGGCGTGACGCTGTTGATCAGGGGCCAGTGCTCGCGGGCGTACGCCTCGTGGAGCGGGAAGGACTCACGGTCGAGGTGCTCCACGGCGCGCCAGGACCACAGGAGTTCGCCGTCCGGGCCGACCTCCCTGATCGTGCCGGCCCAGACGACACCGTCCGCGGCCTCGGAACCGGGCACCCCGCCTCGTACCGTCGCGGCCTCGGAACCGGTCAGGGGCTCCAGGGCGGTGTAGAGGACGCGGCCGTCGTCGAGATGGTGGGCGTCGTGGTGCTGGAGGGGATCCCGGTGTTCCCGGAGGACGGATCCGTCGGGTGCCGCCCAGAGCATGACGCCACCCCGGTACTTGTGCCACATGGGGAAGAGGGCCTTCTCGCCCGGGAGTACGCCGTTGTAGGCGAGGGTTCCGTCGGCGAGCAGCCGGGCGTGGCGGCCCGGCCGGTAGGGAAGGTCCCAGCGGTGGACGGTACGGCCGTGGATGTCGACGAGGTAGACCTCGCCCGTGCCGGTGAGCGGCGCGTAGAGGGTGTAGCCGTCGTACACGGCCGTGTCGTCGCAGGCGATGAGGCCGGTGGGGCGCCGGCGGCGTGAGTTCTGGTCGATCAGGGGCATGGCGAACTCCAGTGGTCAGGGGCAGGTCGTCGGTGATCAGCCGTCGGTCGTCAGCCGTCGGTCGTCACGTGCCGCTCATCAATCGTCAAAGTTTCTTTGATGAGAGCAATCGACTTTGACGTTAGGGTCGTTGTGTGACGGGCGTGTGTCGGCAGTACGAAACCGTCTCCGAGTTCCCGGCACGGGCCGCGTAAGGTGCCGTCAGGCGCGGTCGACCTGGGAGAACGGCGCCGCCGGGTGGAGAAGGACGGAACATCCATGGAGGCCGTGAACACACCGCGGGTGGGTGCCGCCGTCCGCCGACGGCGACGGGCGCTCGATCTGACGCTCGCCGACATGGCCGAACGCAGCGGGCTCTCCTCCCCGTTCCTCAGCCAGATCGAGAACGACCGGGCGCGCCCCAGCATGCGGTCCCTGCAACGCATCGCGGACGCGCTCGGCACGACCGCGGTTTCGCTGCTCGCGGCCTCGGACGAGACCCGCACGGTCGACGTGGTGCGCGCCGGTGACGACAGCGGCCTCGACCAGGAGGGGGCACGCGTCCGGCCGGTGGTGCGCGGCCGCCATCAGCTGCACGCCCTGGAGTTCGTCGGCGAGCACGAGGCGGACCGCGAGTTCCGGCACCGCAACGACGAGTTGATGTACGTGGCGGACGGCGCGGCCGAGGTGGAGGCCGACGGCCGGATCCACCGGCTGGCGCGCGGGGACACCCTGCTGCTCTCCGGAGGCGTCCGGCACCGCTGGCGCACCACCGAGCCGGGCTCGCGGGTCCTGGTGGTCGCGATCGGCGACCACGTGGAGGTGCTGGGGTCCTGACGGGGAGGGGCGGGGCCCTGGGGTGGAACGGGGACGGCCGGGCTCTCGTGCGTCCTCGCACGGGAGCCCGGCCGACAGTGACCGTACCGGCGGTCAGGACACGCGGTCGGCGGCGAGCCGGGCCGCCAGGGCGGGAATGCCGAGGGCCTGCTCCTGGGCGGGAGTGGCCTGGTACAGCTTGTTGGTCAGCTGGTGCGGGTCGTTCGCCAGGTCGTAGTACTCGCGGAACTTCACCTGGCCGGTGCCGGAGACCGTTCCGTTCCCGTCGGTCGTCAGGTCGTAGTACTCCGTGTACTGCTTGTCCTTGGCGACGTACGAGGACCAGGTCGGCGCCCCGCCGGCGCCGGTGCCCTGCTTCCACCACTCCACCAGCAGGTGGTCACGGCTGTGGGAGGAGAGCAGGGACGTACCGTCCTGCGGAGCGCTCGGTGTGATGCCCGCCGCGTCGAGGATGGTCGGCGCGATGTCGATGTTCGCGACGATGCGGTCGTCGACGGTCCCCGCACCCAGCCCGGCCGCCGGCCAGGACAGGAGGAACGGCACCTCGTGCGCCTGCCGGTAGGGCACCGACTTGGCGGTCCAGCCGTGGTCGCCCCAGCCGAAGCCGTTGTCGCCGATGTAGATGACCAGGGTGTTGTCGAGCTGGCCCAGGTCCTGGAGCCTGTCCTTGAAGGCCTGGACCGCGTCGTCGACGGAGAGCAGCGTGCGCAGCTGCTCGGCGCGGATCCGCCGGCCGTCGGCGAGGGTGCCGGTGGCGTTCTTGATGTAGGCCGGCTTGTCGCTGCGGTCGTCCTCGGGGACGGAGGGCCGGCCGTTCCACACGGGCACGGCGGTGTCGGCGTACTTCGGCTCGGGGGTGCGGGGGCCGTGGGAGGCGTACGGGGTGACGTACGCGAACCAGGGGCGGGGGTCGTCGGCGGCCTTGTCGATGAACTTCAGGGTGCGGTTCTTGATGATGGTGGTGGTGGTGTAGCCGTTGATCGTCTGGACCGTGCCGTCGACGTTCCGCTGCCGGTCGACGAATCCCGGCTGGAGGAGGGCGAACTCCTCGAAGTGCGGCGGGTCGTCCGCCAGCGTCCAGGAGTTGAGGTACTTGCCGAACAGACCGGTGCGATAGCCCGCCCGCTTGAGGTACCGCTGGACGGTGGTGCTCTGATCGAGCTCGTACGAGGCCTTGTTGTTGCGCACGCCGTGGTTGTGGGCGTGCCGGCCGGAGAACACGCTGGAGCGCGAGGGCGAGCACAGCGGGGTGGTGACGTGGCCGTTGGTGAACCGTACGCCCTGCTCGGCGAGCCAGTCGACGGTCTTGGGCAGGGCCCACTCGGTCTGCTTGGGCTGGTCGTCGGTGACGATCAGCAGGATGTTCGGGCGGGCGGCGGCAGCGGCGGGGCCGGCCCCGGCGATCTGGGCGAGGCCGGGTACCGCGGTGGCGGCGGCGACGGCGGCGGCTCCGCCGAGGAATCCGCGGCGGCTCACCGGTGGGCGTCGGTTCTCACTCATGGTGTGCGTTCCTCCTGGGTGCGTCGGCGTACGGAGGCATGCCGGGCGGGCGGCTTCGAGCCGCCGGCCGGGCTGCGGGAGAAAGAAGGCGTGCGGCGGGACCCGGGCGATGCCACCGGGCCGACTCCGGGTCGGCCGTGGGCTCGTGATGTGTCCGCGCGAGCAGCACCTCGCCCAGGGGCTTCACCCAGTGCGGTGCGTAGTGGCAGCGGCGGGTTGTCCGTGGGTCAGGCGGGACCCTTGCCGTTCAGCGCTTCGTCGCGGATCCATCGAAGCAGGGTGGGGTTCTCGGCGGTGGTGACCACGCTGACGGTGGAACGGACGTGGCGGGAGTCGTCCAGCAATCCGAGCAGGGCGGCGGCCAAGTCCACGCGGGCGGTGAACCTGCCGTCGGCATGGCCCTCGACGACGGTGTGGTCGGTGACCGACGGCAGGTGGTAGAGACCGCTCGGGCGCACGATCGTCCAGGCCAGGCCACTGGCCCTCACCAGCGCCTCCATCCGCCGCATGTCGTCGTACAGCGTTCTGCCGAGCACCCGCGTCACGTAGGGCAGGAGGACTCGGTTGAACAGGAAGCCGCCATCGGAGTAGGTGTGCGGCTCGACCCCGCTCGAACTGACCACTGCGAGTCGGTGGACGCCATGCCTGTTCATCGCCTCGACGATGGCGGAGGTTCCGCGGGAGGACGTGCTGATCGCCTCCTTCCCTGCGGGCACCCCGAGCGTCGACAGCACCGCATCCCTCCCCGCCACGGCGGCGTCGACAGCCGCGGCGTCGAGGACGTCGGCACCGACCACCTCGAGCCGCTCATGGCGCAGCGGGAAGGTGGCGGGCCGCCGGGTGACCGCCGAGACGTGATGCCCGGCGGAGAGTGCCTGGCCGGTGAGGAGACGGCCGGTCTGACCGTTGGCCCCGAAGACGGTGATGTGCATGAGGGTTGATGTTTCCTTCCGTTACGGCGTTGAGTGAACGGCGGGAAAGCGACGCGGAGCGGGCGGAGCGCGCTCGGCGCGCTTTCGATCAGCCGGTGTTCGGCATGGCCTGCTCCACTGCGCGCAGGACCGCCCAGGCATCCGCCACGGGGCCCAGGTGTCCGAGCTTGTCGGGGTTGCTCACCGTGCGGATCGTCTGGATCCGTCCGTCGCGGAAGTCGAGCGTCCAGGTGTTGACGACCTTCCCGTCCCGGTCGCGGAAGATCGCGCCGGGCTGGCCGTTCACCTGGCGGGGTTCCACGACGCCACCGATCCGGACGAACGGCGGGACGGAGGTGGCGAGCACCTGGACCACGCGCTCGGCGCCGTAGAACCCGCCGGCCCACTGCGGGGCTCTGCCACCGCTGTCCGCGACCAACTGCACATCACTGGCGAGCAGTTCCCGCAGCGCGTCGACGTCACCTTGGGCGAAGGCGTCGAAGAACCGCGTCGCGAGTCTCCGGCGTTCGCGGCGGTCGGCCTCGAACCGCGGTCGGCCCTCGGTCATGTGGCGACGCGCTCTGACCGCCAGCTGGCGGCATGCCGCCTCCGAGCGTCCGACCGCGATGGCGATCTCCGGAAAGCCGAAGTCGAAGACCTCGCGGAGCACGAACACCGCGCGTTCGAGCGGGGTGAGCCGTTCCAGCAGCAACAGCGCTGCCGTCGACGCCGAGTCGGCCAGCTCGGCCGCGCGCTCGGGGTCCTGGTAGGGGTCCGTCAGCAGCGGCTCGGGAAACCACGGTCCGACGTACTCCTCGCGCCGGACGCGGGCGGAATTCAGCACGTTGACCGAGATCCGGGTGACCACGGTCGCCAGATAGGCCTTGACGGAGTCGGGTGAGGTCGCCGAGGCCTCGTATCAGTGCCTGTCTTCACCTTCTGGACAAGACAGCTCGGCGTTCTGTGACATGCGCCCGAGATCTGCGTGCGGGCATGTCCCCGAGGCCGGCTCGCGGGCATGTCCCGAGGTCTGCTCGTGGGGCCTGTGGATCAGACAGATCTCGGCCGTCCGGCTGACGTCGATTCCGGGGGCCGCTTCGGCAGACCACGCATGGCCACCGTTGCCGCACGGGGAGGCACACGCCGCAACGAGGCCGAGCGAACGCCCCACCCGCTCTTGCCGTTGACTAGAGGCGTGTCGCGGTGCGGACGAGGTCGGCGACGGCTTTGGACCGGCTGTGTGGTGGCCAGGCGATGACGGTCGTGACAGCCGGTGCGTCCGGCACCGGCACCGTCGCATGATCGTCGCGCAGGTGGGCTCGGAGGGACTCGGGCACGACCGCGCAGGCCCGCCCGAGCGCGATCAGCTGGAACAGCTGGGTGTGGTCGCGTACCTGCGGGCCGGGTCCGTCCTGACAGCCCCCGCCCCGCCGGGGCCAGCGCGGCAGGGGCAGGTCCGTCAGGGTGGTGACCTCGGCCATCGACATATGGGGGCGATGGGCCGAAGGGTGCCCCGCGGGCAGGACCAGGACCTGCTGTTCGGTGTGCAGGTCCTCGGTGTCGAGTCCGGCCGTCGTGTCGAAGGGCCGCTGGAGCAGAGCGACGTCGGCACGCCCGTCGCGCAGCAGCCATTCCTGCTCGCCGGGCCCGCACAGCATCACCTCGACGGCGACCGCGCCGGGCTCGGCGGCATAGGCGTCCAGCAGCTTCGACAACAGTTCGCTGGAGGCACCGGCTTTCGTGGCCAGCACCACACCGGGCGATTCTGCAGCCGCACGGCGGGTGCGGCGCTCGGCGGCCTCGACCGCGTCGAGTGCGGCCCGGGCCTCCCGCAGAAGCACCGACCCGGCCTCGGTCAGGGCGACCGCGCGAGCGGTGCGGTGCAACAACACGACTCCGAGCCGCCGCTCGAGCTGCTGGATCGCCCGCGACAGCGGTGGTTGCGCCATGACGAGCCGCTGGGCCGCCCGCCCGAAGTGCAACTCCTCCGCGACGGCGACGAAGTACCGTAGCTCCCGCGTCTCCACCGCGTCATCGTATCCGGCGCTCACCACGACCGATATCCGTGCGGTATCGCCACCCACCCAGTCGGTCTTGGACGTACCACCCGAGTCCGCACCACGCTTGCCGACATGAGTGAACAGACGATCGCGCTGGTGACCGGTGCGAACAAAGGAATCGGATACGAGATCGCGGCGGGCCTGGGCGCCCTCGGCTGGCGAATCGGCGTGGGCGCGCGGGACCGACAGCGCCGCGACGCGGCGGTGGAGAAACTGCGCGCAGCGGGGACCGACGCGTTCGGCGTTCCGCTCGACGTGGCGGACGACGCGAGTGTGGCCGCCGCGGCCGAGCGGATCGCCGAACGCGCCGGAGGGCTCGACGTCCTGGTCAACAACGCCGCGATCACCGGCGGTATGCCGCAGACGCCCACCACGGTCGATCCCGCGACCGTACGACTCGTCGTGGAAACCAACGTGATCGGGGTCATCCGCGTCACCAACGCGATGCTGCCCATGCTGCGCGGCTCGGCATCGCCGCGGATCGTGAACATGTCCAGCAGCGTCGGCTCGCTCACCCTGCAGACCACTCCCGGCATCGACATGGGCCCGGTTCCCGCCGCGTACTTGGCGTCCAAGACCTTCCTCAACGCCGTCACCGTCCAGTACGCCAAGGAACTGAGCGACACCGACATCCTGATCAACTCGGGCTGTCCCGGCTTCACCGCCACCGACCTCAACGGCTTCCAGGGCGTCCGGACTCCCCACCAGGGCGCGGCGATCGCGATTCACCTCGCGACCCTGCCCGCCGACGGACCGACCGGCGGATTCTTCGACGACAGTGGAGCAGTGTCCTGGTGACGGGCTCACCCGTCCCTGGGGCGACGCGTTTCAGAAGTTGATCAGGAAGCTCGGCGATCGTCCTTGCTCACAAAGCGGATGAAGTCCAGCTCAATCCGAAGGTGAGATCGAACCGGCGGCGCAGCGTTACGACCCGCCAAGGAGCACCTGTTCACGTTCGCCACCCGCCGACTTCTCGAACGTCAGGTCGTTCAAGCTGTCCACCGAAGTCCGGGACCGGTCCCAGCCGGTGCTGCCGGTGCTGCCGGGCGTCCCGGAACGGACGAGCCACGACTACGCGCGTGCGGGCACCAGCACGCTGTTCGCTGCCCTGGACGCGGCCACCGGCAGGGTCATCGGGTCGCTCCACCGGCGCCACCGCACGGCAGAGCGCCCCTGCATCTGGACCAAGACCGCCGACCAGATCCTTGATCCCTCGCCGCATACTGCCGACGGATCAAGGACTCAGGACATCAGCCCCAGTTCTGCAGCCGCTGGAGCAGCCCGGCGTCGCCCTCCATCCGCACCGCGTCGGCCGGGACGCGCATGTACATCAGCAGGGCCAGCTCGCTCGCCGTGCCGTGGAGAGCTGCGGTGGGCTTGCTGTCGGCGGCCTCCGCCGGGGTGAGGCGGGTGAAGCGGGAGCCGGCGGCGTCCACCGTCTGGCGCCAGGAGCGGCCCTCGGCCGTGTGGTAGTCCATGGTGGCGGGCTCCCCCGGCCACGGAGTCGTGACGGTGCAGACGGTGGCGAGGAACTCCTCGGCGGCGTCGAGCGCCTCGGTCGTCGGCAACTCCTGCGGGGCGCCGGAGGCCAGCTGGGCGTCGTAGGTGTGAATCATCGACTCCGGGACGCGGCGGCGGGCCCCGGCGGCCACCGTGTGCGGCGAGGCCAGCGGCTCCCACCAGGCCCAGCAGGCCCGGTCCGGGCCGGCCTCGCGCAGGGCGGCCAGCAGCTGCTCCGTCGAGTCGGCCAGCCAGGCCACCAGGGCCTCGCGCTCCCTGGGCGCCGCCAGCCCGTCCTTGGTGGGCCGCTCGTCGCCCGGCGCGGTGTTCAGCGCGATCTGGGCCCAGAAGCGGTCCCCCTCGCTGAGGTGGTTCGCCAGGTCGTACAGCTTCCACCCCGGGCAGGACGGGACGTCGGCGTCGAGGCTCGGGGCGGCGGTGATCGCGGCGCGGAACGCGGCGGACCGCTCGTCGATCATCTGCAGCAGGGTGCGGAAGTCGAGATTCTCAGTCACTCGGGATCTTGTATCACCCGGCCGGATGCTCACGCACCCGATTAAGTCACGCCCCTGGTGTCCCGAGTCCTTGATCCGACAGCACCAGCTCGGCCGGCTTCGACCAGACGTCCCGTGCATTGATCGACGACGGATCAAGGGCTCAGGACACTAGGGGGTGAGCCAGGCTCGCAGGAGTCGGCTCACCGCCGGCATCGCCACGTATGTCATCAGCACGTTGAAGACACCGGCCACGACCGCGCTGCTGAGCGGGAGGGGGAGCGTGGTCAGGTGCGGGACGAGGAAGAGGCTGCCGAGCACGGAGATCGGATAGATCGCCAGGGTCGCGCTGATCGCCATCTTCCATCGGGGCGGCGCGGGCCGCGTCGAGCCCGGCTTGGCGAACCACGTCTCCATGCCCGTGAGTTCACGCCGGGCGACCTCGGTGTGGTGGTGGCCCCGGCAGTCGGCGAACCACGCCGCCCGCTCGGGCGACTCCTGCCACGCCCGGCATGCCTCCGCGTCCCGGAAACGGTGGACGAGGAACCACGGAGCGTCTCCGCCCGACGAGCGGAAGAGGCCGTAGCCCAGGTGGCCGGGGAAGGCGGCCGCGCTGTCGAGGATGCCCTTCGCCCACCGTTCGAACGCGGCCTCGTGGCCGGGCTCCACCCGGCGGGCTATCAGCAGGGTCACCTCGCCGGCGTCGGCGGGGACGGTGGCATGTTCAAGGCTGACCGCGGTCACAGGTACTCCTCGTGATCACGCCGCGCCCGCGCACACTCTACGCGCCACTCGGCACTCCGCCCGAAGGGCCGTTCGAAGGCCGGCCGCTCGAAAGGCCGCTCGCCACGTCGCCCAAAAGTCGGCAGGGACCTCCGTCCAACCTCTTGCCGGGGTGTCCTCCTCTCTCTAATGTGAACCTTCAAATCCCACTGACAGCACATAGTTGGCCTCTTTGAGGGACTGAATTTGAACGCTCAAACTACCGGCCCACCCGAGACGGCCGCCCCCTCGGCTCCCGGGCCGGGCTATCTCGACCACGCCAGGATCGGACCGCTCTCCCGGCCCGCCGCCGACGCGCTGGCCGCCGCGACCGCGCTGGCCGGCCGGGCCGATCCCGCCGACATCGACCGGCTCTTCGCCCTCGGCGACGCCGCCCGGAGCTCCGCGGCGCGGCTCCTCGACGCCCGGCCCCACGAGATCGCCCTCGCCCCGTCCACCAGCAACGGCCTGTTCACCGTGGCCGCGGCGCTCCAGGGTCCCGGCACCGTCCTCGTGCCGCGCGGGGAGTTCCCCGCCAACGTCTATCCCTGGCTCCGCTTCGCCGGCCGCGGCGGCCCGGACGTCCGCCTCGTCGCCCCCGACGGGCAGCGCCACATCACCCCCGACCTGCTGCGCCGCCATCTCACTCCCGACGTCACCGCCCTCACCGTCAGCGCCGTCGACTCGATCACCGGCCACCTGGCCCCGCTCGCCGCCCTCAAGGAGGTCCTCGGGTCCGACCGGCTGCTGATCGTCGACGCCATCCAGGGGCTCGGAGCCGTACCGCTCGAAGCCGACGCCGCCGACGTCCTCGTCAGCGGCGGCCAGAAGTGGCTACGGGCAGGCTGGGGCGCCGCCTTGATGCTGATCCGCGACCGGTGCGGCGAGCGGCTGGTTCCCGGGCTCGGCGGCTGGGCAGGCGTCACGGAGCCCTTCGCCGTACGGCATCCGGCGCCGTCGCTGCCCGGGGCGGCCGCCCACCTCGCCACCAACCCGGACTTCCCGGCCGCCGCGGCCCTCGGCGCGGCCGTCGACGACCTGCTCGCCCGGGGCGGCCCGGCCGCCGTCGGGGCCCGGATCCGGGCCACACTCGCCGAACTCCTCGACCGGGCGCGGCAGTCGGGCGCCGAGATCCTCTCGGACGGTCTCGGCCCCCAGGAGCGCGCCGGAATCGGCACCCTCCGCCTGCCGGGTCACGACCCCGGCGTCGTTCACCGCGCCCTTGCAACAGCCGGGGTGATCACCACTCGTCGGGACGAGTGGATCCGGCTCTCCCCTCACGCCTCCACGCCCGCCGCCGCCGCGGACCTCTTCACGGAGGCCCTGCGCACGCTCACCCACCGCACGGCACGCACCCGCAGCGGCACCCCCACCCGTACCACCCTCCAGGAGCCGACATGTCCCACCAGCTGACCCGCCGCCAGATGCTGCACCTCGCCACCGCCTCCGCCGCCGGGCTCGGCCTCGCCGCCTGCGGCGCCGGCGGATCGGGTGGCGACGACGCCGGCGCCGACGGCGACAGCGGCAAGATCACGGTCTGGAGCTGGACCACCGCGGCCGAGGCCCTGCGCGGGGTCGTCCCCTCCTTCGAGCGGGACAACCCCGGGATCGAGGTCGACGTCCAGGACGTGGGGAACCCCGCCATCTGGGACAAGATCACCGTCGGTCTCGCCTCGGGCGGCAAGGGCATCGCCGATGTCCTGCACATCGGCGTCGACTATCTGCCCGGCTACCTGGAGAAGTTCCCCGAGGGCTTCGCCGACCTGTCCGGACTCGGCGCCGACGAACACAAGGACGCCTTCGTCGAGGGCCTGTGGCCGACCGTCATGGGCAAGGACAGAGCCGCCCACGCCCTTCCATGGGAGGTCAACCCGCTCGGGCTGTTCTACCGGCACGACTACTTCGAGAAGGCCGGTGTCGACCCCGCCTCCGTCACCAGCTGGGACGACCTCATCGCCGCGGGGCCGAAGATCCGTGCCGCCACCGGCGCCCAGCTGCTCGGGCTGGACAAGCCGGGCACCACACAGGACATGGACTTCTTCCAGAACCTGATGCAGCTCCAGGGGGCCTTCTACTTCGACGCCGAGGGCAGGGTCACGCTCGCCTCCCCGCAGGCCGTGCGGGCCCTCACCGTCATCAAGCGGCTCAACGACGGCGGTCTGCTCGCCGACACCGCCGGCCAGGGCACCTGGAAGCGTCTCGTCGGCCAGGGCAAGCTCGCCACGGCCCCGTATCCCGCCTGGGCCATCGAGTACCTGGCCACCAAGTTCCCCGCGCAGAGCGGCAAGTGGCGCGTCATGCAGCCGCCCGCCGCCGTCCCCGGCGGAGGACGCAGTGCCGTCGTCAACTCCACCTATCTGACCGTCTCGGCCACCAGCAAGCGCCGCAAGGCCGCCTGGCGCTTCATCGAGTACGCACTGACCAGGCCCGCCGAGATCAACCGGATGTTCGCGTCCGGCGGCGTCTTCCCCGCCCTCAAGAAGGCGTACGCCGACCCGAAGTTCAGCGCGCCCCACCCCTTCTACGGGGGCCAGCAGGTCCTGCGGTCGTTCGTGGCCTCGCTCGACTCCGGATCGGGCGCGACCAATTTCACCGGTGACTACAGCCGCGCCCTGAAGCTCGCCAGTGACGCCCAGAGCCAGGTGCTGCTCAAGGGCACCGACCCGGCCGAGGCCCTGAAGGCCGCGGCCGAGCAGCTCGCCCGGCAGACCGGTCGGCAGCAGGCGGCCTGACCATGTCCCTCGCCCCGTCCGAACGCGTCCCCGCCACGGCGACCGGTGCCCGCACCGGCGCGCCGGCCGGTCGCGGCGGCCGCCGCCGCCCCGGAAGTGCCCGCCCCGGCCGCACCCGCCCGGGCCGACGCCGGCTCCTGACCCGCGGCTCCGTCCCGTACCTGCTGATCATGCCCGCCGTCCTGGGCTTCGCGGTCTTCAAGGCGTACCCCGTCGCCGCCTCGTTCTGGATCAGCCTCACCACCGGAAACGGCGATGCCCGGACGTTCTCCGGACTCGCCAACTACCGCCGCCTCCTGGACGATCCGCTGTTCTGGACCGCGTTGGAGAACACCGCGCTCATCCTGGTCGTCCAGGTGCCGCTGATGCTCGGCCTCGCCCTGCTCGTCGCCCTCGGGCTCAACTCCACCAAGGTCCGGCTGCGCCCGCTGTGGCGGCTCGGCGTCTTCATCCCCTCGCTGACCGGCCTGGTCGCCGCGGGCGTCATGTTCTCCGTCATCCTCAACCACGACGCGGGACTGCTGAACTGGGTCCTCTCCCTGTTCGGCATCGACCGGGTGAACTGGCTCGGCAGCCCCTTCTGGGCCCGCGTCGGCGTCGTCCTCGTCATCACCTGGCACTACACCGGCTACAACGCCGTGATGTACCTCGCCGGCCTCCAGGGCATCCCCAAGGAGCTGTACGAGGCCGCGATGGTCGACGGCGCCGGTCCCGTCCGCCGCTTCCTCTCCATCACCCTCCCCCAGCTCCGGCCGATCCTCCTGCTCACGGTGGTGCTCTCGACCATCGGCACGCTGCAGCTCTTCGACGAGCCGTACGTCCTCACCGGCGGCGGCCCCGACAACTCCACCCTCACGGTCACCATGTACCTCTACGACAACGGCTTCAAGTACTTCGACTTCGGCTACGCCTCGGCCCTCGCCTACGCGCTCGCGCTGATCGTGTCGGTCCTCGGCATCCTGCAGGTCCGCCTGATGGGAGAGCGCCGATGAAGTTCCGCGGCCCCCTGCTGACCCTGCTGCTCGCGGGCGCCTTCGGGCTCTGCGTCGGACCGTTCTGGTGGCTCGCCATGGCCGCCACCCAGGACGACAAGGACGTGTTCTCCTGGCCTCCGAAGCTGCTGCCCGGCGGCCATCTCATGGAGAACCTCCAAGGACTCCAGGAGTCCGTCGGCCTGACCCGCGTCCTCTTCAACACCCTCGTGGTGGCGGGCCTCCAGACCGTCGGCGCGGTCGTCGTCTCGGTCCTCGCCGGCTACGCCTTCGCCAAGTTCGACTTCCGGGGGCGCGATCTCTTCTTCGTCCTGCTCCTCAGCACCCTGGTCGTCCCCGACGCGGTGATGCTGATCCCGATCTTCCAGATGATGATGGACCTGGGTCTGATCGACTCGTACGAGTCCGTCGTCCTGCCCGGCCTGGTCACCCCCTTCGGCATCTTCCTCATGCGGCAGGCGCTGCGGTCGATGCCCGACGAACTCCTCGACGCGGCCCGCGTCGACGGCGCCGGCGAACTGCGCGTGCTGTGGCGGATCGTGATCCCGGTCAACCGGCCGATCATCGCGGCGCTCGCGCTGTTCGTCTTCCTCGGCGGCTGGAACCAGTTCGTCTGGCCACTGATCGCGATGCGCAGCCCGGAGATGTACACGCTGCCCGTGGCCACCGCCACCCTCCAGGGTCTGTCGACCACCAACTACGCGCAGGTCCTGCTCGCCGGCGCGATCGCCGCCATCCCCGTGATGGCCCTCTTCCTCGTCCTGCAACGCCAGTTCATCTCCGGTCTGCTGGCCGGGGCCACCAAGGAGTGACCACCGTGACCACCGCACCGCGGAGCACCGCCCCACAGAGCGCCGCTCAGCAGGATGCCGACCCGCGGCAGCCCGTCCCGGCCTGGCGGCCAAGCGCGCCGGCCGGGGACACCTCCGGCACCGTCGTCCACCGGCGGCTCGCCACGGGCCTGTGCCACTCCACCGGAGAACCGCTCACCGTCCACCTCACCGGGCTCGGCGGCGACCGGTGGGAGACCGGCGTCGCCCGGGTCGAGGACGGCGTGGTCCTGATCGAGACCGCGGCGGCGGAGGCCGTCACCCTCCGCGCCGAATGGCGCGTCCCCTGCGCCGGGGCCACCGCCTACTGGACCCCGGACACCAACGCCTCCCGCTGGCTGCCACCGTCCTGGATCGCCCCCCGTACGGTCTCGCTCGCTCTGGGAGCCCCCGTCGCCAGCCTGGTCGGCGCCCACGACCGTGCCCTGTGCACCGCCGCCGCCGGAGAGACCGCCGCGCCCGTGCGGGTGGGCGCCGGTGTCGTGGAGGAGAGCGGGGAGTTCGCGTTCACCGTCGAGCAGGACCTCACCCCGGACGGGCCGCCGATGCGGCTGCGGATCGACCTGAGCGGGCGTCACTTCGCGACCACGCTGCGGGCCGTCACCGCCTGGTGGTCCGAGGGCGTCGACCACCCCGGTGTCGCCCCGGCCGCGCGGATGCCCGCCTACTCCACCTGGTACAGCCTCCATCAGAACGTCGACGCCGACGCCGTCGAGCGGCAGGCCGCCGCGGCCGCCGCCCTCGGCTGCGGGAGCGTCATCGTCGACGACGGCTGGCAGACCGCCGACCGCACCCGCGGCTACGGCCACTGCGGCGACTGGGAGCCCAACCCGACGGCCTTCCCCGACCTCGGGTCCCATGTCGCCGAGGTCCATCGGCTGGGCCTCTCCTACCTCCTCTGGTACGCGCTGCCGTTCATCGGCCGGTCCAACGACGCCTGGGACCGCTTCAAGGGCATGGTCCTGCGCGAGGAGCCCCATCTGGAGGCGGCCGTCCTCGACCCCCGCCACCCCGAGGTCCGCGCCTATCTGATCGACAAGGTCTCCCGCGCCGTCGAGGAGTGGGGCATGGACGGGGTGAAGCTCGACTTCATCGACCGTTTCGCCGTCGCCGATCCGCCGCCCGCGCCGGCCGGCGCCGACCGCGCCACCGTCCACGAGGGCCTGCTCCAGCTCCTCTCCGAACTCGACGCCCGCCTCCGCCGCAGCCGGCCGGACGTGATCGTCGAACACCGTCAGCCGTACGTCGGCCCGGGCCTCTGGCCGTACGCCACGATGGTCCGCGCCACGGACTGCCCGCTCAGCCCCGCCGAGAACCGCCAGCGCATCGTCGACTGCCGGCTCACCGCGGGACCGCTCGCCGTCCACGCCGACATGATCATGTGGAACTCCGCGGAGACCCCCGAGTCCGTGGCCGTCCACCTCGTCAACGCCCTGTTCTCGGTGCCGCAGATCTCCGTCGACCTCACCACGCAGACCCCCGACCAGCTCGCCACCCTCCGCTTCTGGCTCGATGTCTTCCGCCGTCACGCCGACGTGCTCCAGTGCGGCGACCTGGAGCCCGCCCGCCCCGAACTCGGCTACCCCCTGGTCAGCGCGAGCGACGACCGCACCACCGTGGTGGCGCGCTACGCGCCGCTGCCGGTCGCCCTTCCGGAGCGGGACGGCACGGACGGCACGGACGGGAGGGACGGCACGGACGGCCCCTGGACCCTGCTCGTCGCCAACGCGGACCGCGACCCCGCGGTGCTCCTGATGGCCGCCCGGCGGGAACGGGCCCTCGCCCGCGTCCAGGACTGCCGTGGTGAGATCCTGTCCGAGACCGTGCTCGACCTCGTCCCGGGGGTGAACCCGGTGACGGTGCCGACCGGCGGGCTGCTCACCCTGACCCGAGGCCACTGAACGACGAGGGGGCCGGGGACGGCCGTCCGCCGTCCCCAGCCCCTCCGACCACCGCCCCCAGAGGAACGATGACCGCTCGACAGGTGACCATCGAGGACGTCGCACGAGCGGCGGGCGTCTCCCGCCAGACCGTCTCGAACGCCCTCAACGCCCCCCACCGGCTGCGCGCCACCACCCTCGCCCGGGTCACCGCCGCCATCGACGAACTCGGCTACCAGCCCGACCAGTCCGCCCGCAGTCTGCGCACCGGCACCCGCAAGGTCATCGGCTATCCCGCCCCCGTCGACAACCCCGCCGACCCCAACCCGCTGATGGGCGGTTTCCTCCAGGCACTGGTGAGCGCAGCCGACGCCGTCGGCCACCGCGTCCTGCTGTTCCGCTGCGACCCCCAGCAGGGTGCGGCGGCGGTCGCCAAGTCCTTCCAGGGGCTGATCGCGGCCCGCCAGGTCGACGGGTTCGTCCTCTCCGACGTGGTGCACGACGACCCCCGTGTCGACGTGCTCGCCGAGGCCGGCTTCCCGTTCGCCGCCTTCGGCCGCACCGCCTCCGGCCGGCCGCAGAACTGGGTGGACATCGACTCGGCCGCCGCCACCGCCGCCGTGGTCGGCCTCCTGCTGGAGCAGGGCCATCGCCGGATCTGTTACGTGAACTCCGCGGCCTCGCTGCCCTGGCTCGCCGACCGCCGGGCCGGCCTGCTGCAGTCCGCGTCCGCGGCACCCGACGGCGCCTTCGAGGTCGGCGTCCCCGACGACGACCCGGCCGCGCTCTCCGAGGCCGTACGGCGTCTGCTCGTCGGACCGGACCGGCCGACGGCCCTGGTCTGCGCGAACGACTGGCTCGCGCTGACCGCCTACCAGGCGGTCCGCGCGGCGGGCCTCACCGTCGGTGCCGACGTCGCGATCGCCGGCTTTAACGACATGCCGCTCTGCACCCTGCTCCAGCCGGCTCTCACCAGCGTCCGGCTGCCTCTGTCCGGCATCGCCCACGCCCTCGTCACCCGGCTGATCACCGCCGTCGAGAACCCCGCGGCGACCCCCACGAGCGGGCTGCTGCTCCCGGCGGAGCCGGTCGTACGAGGGAGCACACCGGGTCGGTAGTCGTGCTCCGCACGGACACCGGCTCGGTAGCCGTGCTCAGCACGGGCACCGGCTCGGTAGCCGTACTCAGCGCGGACAGGAACTACCTGCCCTCGGCGGGGCCGTCGCTCCTGGCCCACAGGGAGCGGACGTGGCCCAGGTGCCGGGTCATACAGGCCTCCGCGCCCTCGGCGTCCCCGGCGAGCATCAGGTCGAGGAGCTCCAGGTGCTCCTCGGCCGACGGGATGAGGTCGCCCTTCTCGTCGAGGGCGGTGAGACCGTACAGGCGCGAGCGCTTGCGCAGATCGCCGACGGTCTCGACCAGGCGGTCGTTCCCCGCCAGGCCGAGGAGGGTGAGGTGGAAGAGCCGGTCGGCCTCCAGATAGCCGATGAGGTCGTGCTCGCGGGCGGCGCGAACGATCTCCAGCGCCACCGGCCGCAACGCCTCCAGGTCCTCGTGGGAGGCGGTCCGGGTGACGCGGCCGACCGTCGGGATCTCGATGAGCGCGCGGATCTCGGTGAACTGGTCGAGGTCGCGTTCGTCGACCTCGGTGACCCGGAACCCCTTGTTGCGGACGGGCTCGACCAGCCCCTCACGGGCCAGGTCGAGCATCGCCTCGCGCACGGGGGTGGCGGAGATCCCGAAGTCCTCGGCCAGGGTGGGGGCCGAGTACACCACGCCGGGCCGCAGCTCGCCGGAGATCAGGGCGGCGCGCAGGGCATGGGCGACCTGGTCGCGCAGCCGCTCGCGGGAAGCGTTGAGGTCGCGTCGGGTCAGGTGCCCCATGGCGGTGGTGATCCCTTCGGTTCGTTCTGCGTCACCACCGTACGATGTCACGTCGCGGCGCCCGAGGGCGCCAGTGTGTACGTCCGGGAGGACGTGTAGAACTCCAGGGCCGCCCTGCCCTGCTCGCGCGGGCCGTGGCCGGACTGCTTGGCCCCGCCGAACGGCAGGTGGAAGTCGACGCCGGTGGACGGGGCGTTGATCCGGATCATCCCGGTGTCGACGAGGTCGAGTCCGTACAGGGCAGAGTCGAGGTCGGCCGTGTGGACCGAGGTGACGAGGCCGTACGGCACGGAGTTGGTGATCCGTACCGCGTGGGCGAGGTCGTCGGCGGGGAGCAGGGCGGCGACGGGGCCGAAGACCTCCTCGTTGAGCAGCCGGTGCCCCGGCGGGACCTTCTCCACCAGGGTCGGGGCCGCGTACCAGCCGGGTGCCGCCGGTACGGTGGCGCCGGCGAGGGCGGAGAGCCCCTGCCAGGACTCGGCGACCCGCTCACGCGCGCTCTCGTGGACGAGCGGCCCGCACACCGTGTCCGGATCGGCCGGGTCACCGACCCGGACCGCCCGGAAGGCCTCGGAGAGGGCTTCGCGCAGGGGGTCGAGTGCGGCGCCGACCGCGACGATCCTGCTGGTGGCGGTGCACTTCTGGCCCGCGAACCCGGCCACGGCGGCGGCGATGTCGGCGGCCGCCCGCCCGATGTTCGCGTCGGGCAGGACGACGGCCGCGTTCAGGCCGCCCATCTCGGCCTGTGCGGGGACGCCCCGGGCCGTCGCCGCGCGGACGACGGCCCGGCCCACGGGGGTGGAGCCGGTGAAGGAGACGACATCGGCGGCGGAGACGAGGGCGTTGCCCTCGGTGGGGCCGCCCGGCAGGACGGCGAACACCTTCTCCGGCAGGGCCGCTCGGACGATCTCGGCGAGCCGCAGGGCGCACGCGGTGGCTTCGGGGGCGGGCTTGAGGACGACCGCGTTGCCGGCCGCGAGTGCCGGGGCGGCCTTCCAGCTCGGGATGGCGAAGGGGAAGTTCCAGGGTGTGACGAGCCCGGCCACGCCGTGGGGGCGGCGCCGGGTCAGGAGCAGGCCCGGACCCGCGGCGGTCTCGTGGACGGCGCCGGTGGGTTCGAAGGGCGCCTGGGCGTAGTAGCGCCAGATGGCGACGGTGCGCGCGACCTCGGCCCTGGCCTCGGCGAGGGGCTTGCCGACCTCGCGTACGGCGAGGGCGGCGAGCTCGTCGGCCGCGGTCTCCAGTGCGGTGGCGACGGTGCCGAGTGCGGCTGAGCGGGCGGCGGCCCCGGCGCGCAGCCAGCCGGGCTGGGCGGCCCGGGCCCGTTCGACGGCGTCGGCGGCCGCGAAGGCGCCCGGGGTGCGGAAACGTACGAGCACGTCGGCCGGGTCGGCCGGGTTGCGCGAGACGAGGGTGGAGACGTCGGTGGTCACAGGAGGAGGCCTCCGGGGAAGGGGTGGTCCGGGTCGGGGAAGTACGGGGCGGTGCCGGTGATCCGGGCACGGCCGGTGACGCTCGGGACGGCGGCGGGCACTCCGCCGGCCTCGGTCCCGGCGGTGGCCGGCCGGTGAACCGGGCGCCGATGAGGGGGTCGTGTGTCGCGGGTGCGCGGCATGGGAGCCGGAGCCGGGTGCGGTGGCGGGGTGTGCGGCGTGTGCGGCGTGGGAGCCGTGCAGGGCGGGCAGGTGGCCGGGTCCGCGGCGTCGGAGGAGCCGGGAGCCGGTCGCCGGGCCGCGGCGTCGGAGCCGGGGTGCGGGCCGGTGGCCGGGTGCGACCCGGCGACCGGCGGTGGCCCCGGCGGTGGCCCCGGCGGTGGTCCCGGCGCGCTGGTCCCGTCAGTGGTGGCCGTCGGCGAGGGACTTCTCCGTGGCGGTCCGTACGGCCGTCTCGGTCGCACCGGTGAGCGGGAGGCGCGGGGGCCGGGTGGGGCCGCCGCGGCGGCCGGCGATGTCCATGGACAGCTTGATGCACTGGACGAACTCGACCTTGGAGTCCCAGCGCAGCAGCGAGTGCAGCGAGGAGTAGAGCGGCCGGGCGGCGGCCAGGTCGCCGGCCACGGCGGACCGGTACAGCTCGGCGCAGCTCGTGGGGAGGGCGTTGGGGTAGCCGGCGATCCAGCCGACCGCGCCGGCCGTGGCCAGTTCCAGGAGGACGTCGTCGGCGCCGATCAACAGGTCGAGCTCCGGGGCGAGTTCGGCGATCTCGTAGGCCCTGCGGACGTCGCCGCTGAACTCCTTCACCGCGACGACGGAGCCGTCGGCGTGCAGCTTCGCCAGCAGGCTCGGGACGAGGTCGACCTTGGTGTCGATGGGGTTGTTGTACGCGACGACGGGGATGCCGACCCCGGCCACCTCCGCGTAGTGGGCGAGGACGGAGCGCTCGTCCGCGCGGTAGGCGTTGGGCGGCAGGAGCAGGACGGAGCCGCAGCCGGCCTCGGCGGCCTGCTCGGCCCAGCGGCGGGACTCGGCGCTGCCGTAGGCGGCGACGCCCGGCATGACCCGCGCGCCGTCGCCCGCGGCCGCGACGGCGGTACGGACGACCCGGGCGCGCTCGTCGGCGGTGAGGGTCTGGTATTCGCCGAGGGAGCCGTTCGGGACGACGCCGTCGCAGCCGTTGGCGATCAGCCAGGCGACGTGCTCGGCGTAGGCGTCGTAGTCGACGGAGAGGTCTTCGCGGAAGGGCAGGGTGGTGGCGACCATGATGCCGCGCCAGGGACGGTCGGTGGTCCAGGAGGTGGCGTTCATCGCGACAGCCTTTCTGTAATGTGTGACATTTTATTGGGGTTCGAGGGAGGGCCCGCGAGGCACTCCTCCGGGCTTCTACGCCGGCGGCCCGGCGGACGGGTCCGCGGGACCGTCGAGCGCCGCCAGTGTCGACAGCGGGACGGGGACGGCGAGCGGGCGGCGCTCGGGGGTCGGTTCGGGGGTGCCTCCACCGGCGGCGAGACACGCGACGGCCGTCCCGCACATCCGCCCCTGGCACCACCCCATGCCGGCCCGGGTGAGGAGTTTGACGGTCCGGGCGTCGCGCGCGCCGAACTCGGCGGCCGCCTCGCGGACCCGGCCCGCCGGGACCTCCTCGCAGCGGCACACGTCCGTGTCGTCGGTCAGCCAGGCGGACCAGCCGGGGCCGGGGGCGTGCGCGGCGGACATCACGTCGGCGAAGGCGCGCATACGGTCCCGGCGCCGCCGGAGCGCGGCCGTCACACCGGCTCCCGCGGGGCGGCCGAGGAGCCGTGCGGCGACGGCCCGGCCCGCCAGCTCCCCCTCGGTGCGGGCGAGTTCGGCGCCGCCGACGCCTCCGGTCTCGCCCGCGGCCCACAGGCCGGGCACCGAGCTCTCCTGGAGGTCGTCGAGGGCCAGCCCCAGGGTGCCGTCGGGCAGCGCGCGGGTGGCGCAGCCGACCGCCGTGGCCAGTTCGATCTGGGGGACGAGGCCGTGGCCCACGGCGAGGGCGTCGCACGCGATCCGGCGGCCCGTCCCCGGCACGGATCGCCACGCGCGGTCCAGGCGGGTGACCGTGACGGCCTCAACCCGGTCGGTGCCGTGCACCTCGGTCACCGCGCTGCGGGGCCGAACGGGCACCCGGTGACGAGCCAGCGCGGCCGCGTGGACGAGGGCCTCGACCGCCTTGTGCGGGTTGCTGACGAGCGCCCGGGGGCTGCGGGCGTACCGCAGGTATCCGGCCGCCTCGACCACCGCGGGCACCTGTGCGCCGGCCGAGGCGAGCGACGAGGCGACGGCGAGCAGCAGCGGCCCGCTGCCGGCCACGACGACCCGCCGGCCGGGCAGGACGAGTCCGGACTTGAGCATGGCCTGGGCTCCCCCGGCGCCCACGACGCCCGGCAGGGTCCAGCCGGGAAAGGGCAGTTGGCGCTCGTAGGCACCGGTGGCGAGGAGCAGGGCCCGGGCCCGGATCCGGACGGGCGCGTCGGCGTTGCCGTCGGGGCCGGTGAGGGCGTGCGCCGCCCAGATGTCGTCGGGCTCCTTGACGAGGGACCACACGTGGTGCCCGGCCAGGTGGTCGACGCGGCTCTCCGCCAGACGCCGGCGCAGGTCGGTGAAGGCGGACCAGTCGTGGTGGAGGGCCTCGGGCCGCACGGCGCCCAGGGCGGTGGCGGGATGCCGGTAGAACTGTCCACCGGACTGCGGCGACGAGTCCAGCAGGGCTACGGAGAGGCCGAGTTCGGAGGCGGTGACGGCGCCGGCGAGCCCGGCGGAGCCGGCTCCGACGACCATGAGGTCGTACGGCGGGGCGGAGCGTCCACCGGCGTCCGCCCCGGGGGGCGCGACGGTCCCGTCCGTGTCCTGTGGTTCAGACGCCGAGGCGGTCATGGCCGTGCCCTTCCTGGGTGGTGATCGTGTCGCCGGGGCGGGCCGGGACGAGACAGGCCCTGCGGTTGGGCTCTCCGTTGACGGTGGCGAGGCAGTCGTAGCACTGGCCGATCCCGCAGAACGCGCCGCGCGGCCGGCCTCCGTCCCGGGTGGTGCGCCAGGCCAGGATGCCCGCACCCCACAGGGCGGCGGCGAGGGTCTGGCCGGGCAGGGCGGAGACGCGCCGACCGTCGAAGGTGATGTCGAACGGCGGATCGGGCTCTGCCCCGACCAGGTCGATGGGGGTGCGGGCCACGGGCCCTCCTCTCGTGACGATGGACGCGCGTCTCAGGATGCGGTGGAGTCGAAGCGCTCGGGTCGGAACGGGTGGAGGTCGAGCGGGGGTTCGCCGCCGGTCATACAGGCCGCGAGGATCTGTCCGGTCACCGGCGCGAGCCCGATTCCGGCGCCCTCGTGTCCGCAGGCGTGCAGCAGTCCGGGGACGCGCGGGTCGGGCCCGACGGCCGGCAGATGGTCGGGCAGATAGGGGCGGAAGCCGAGGTAGGTGCGGATCGCCCGCACGGTGCCGAGGACGGGGAACAGGGAGGTGGCCCCGGCCGCGAGGCGGCGCAGGACCTCCGTGGAGAGCGTCCGGTCGAAGCCGACGCGCTCGCGGCTGGCGCCGACGAGGACGGGTCCGGCGGGGGTGCCCTCGACGACGGCGGAGGTCTGGAGCGCGGCGGAGCCGCTGGCCACGTCGGCCACGTAGTCGGCGGCGTACACCTTGTGGCGGACGACGCGCGGCAGGGGTTCGGTGACGAGGACGAAGCCGCGGCGGGGCAGGACGGGGAGGTGGACCCCGGCGAGGCCGGCGACGGCGCCGCCCCAGGTGCCTGCGGCGTTGACCACGTACGGGGCGTGGAATTCGCGGGTGGCTGTCCGCACGCCGCGGACGGCTCCGCCCGCGCCGGTGAGGAGGCCGATGACCTCCTCGCCCGGCGCGAGTCGGACCCGGTCGCCGGCGGCGTGGAGCAGCCGCGCGGCGGCGTGGGCGGGCATCACCTGGGCGTCCTGGGGGTAGTGGAATCCGCCGGTGAGGCCCGGTGCGAGGTGGGGCTCCAGGTCGTGGAGCCGGTCACCGGGCACCTCGTGTGCGACGACGCCCTCCTTCTCCTGTCCGGCGGCGAACTCGCGCAGGGCGTGGAGCCCCGTCTCGCCGGAGGCGACGACGAGGCCACCCTTGGCCTCGTACTCGACGGCGGGCGGGAGCCTGTCGGCGAGTTCGGTCCACAGCGTGGTGGAGAGGAGGGCGAGCCGGAGTTCGGGGCCGGGCTCCTTGTCGGAGACCAGGAGGTTGCCCTCGCCCGCTCCGGTCGTGCCGCCCGCGACGTACCCGCGGTCGACGACGGTGACGGAGAGGCCGGCGAGGGCCGCGTAGTAGGCGCAGGCGGCGCCGACGACGCCGGCGCCGATGACGATGACGTCCGAGGTTTCTCTCGTGGGCACGGCAGTAATATTTCACATTGCACCACCTCTGCCAAGGTCCCCACCGAAGCCGTCCGGACACGGATGGATAACGGCGGCCTCGACACCTTGTCAGTGCAATTTCACATTACTATGTTACCGGTCACATTCCAGCTGCCCACGGCTGTCCGACTGCTCCCCCGGAGTGACCCGCATGAACAAGCGCACGCGCACCCTGGCCACGGCCCTGGTGACGACCCTGACCCTCGCCGCGACCGGCTGCTCCGGCGGAGGCACGTCCGGGGGCGCCCGGAACGGCGCGAACCCCGCGACCTCCCACACCGGGGCGGTCCTCGGCGGCACCCCGCAGAAGGGCGGCACCCTCACCGTCCTCTCCAACCAGGACTTCACCCATCTCGACCCGGCCCGCAACTGGGTGATGGGCGACATGGACTTCGGCACCCGCCTGCTCTACCGCACCCTCGTCACCTACAGGGCGGCACCCGGCACCAAGGGCGGCGAACTCGTCCCCGACCTCGCGGAGAACCTGGGTGTCCCCTCCGACGGCGCCAGGACCTGGACCTTCACGCTCAAGCCGGGGCTGAAGTACGAGGACGGCACACCGATCACCTCACACCACATCAAGCACAACGTGGAACGGTCCTTCTCCCCCGACCTGCCCGGCGGCCCCGACTACGCGGCCCGCTACCTCGCCGGCGCCGAGGGCTACCGGGGCCCGGCGGGCGGCAAGCACCTCGCCTCCGTGAAGACCCCCGACGACCGGACCATCGTGTTCGAACTCCGCACGCCCTTCGCCGAGTTCCCCTTCGCGGCCACGCTGCCCACCTTCGCGCCCGTGCCCCCGTCCCAGGACAAGGGCCCGCAGTACGACAACCGGCCCTTCTCCTCAGGGCCGTACAAGATCGACTCCTACGCCCGCGACAAGCAGCTGGTCCTCGTCCGCAACGCCCACTGGGACCCGAAGACCGACCAGGTGCGCAAGGCGTACCCCGACAAGGTCGTCGTCACCATGGGCCTGAAGGCCAACCAGATCGACGACCGGCTCATCGCCGCCACCGGCCCCGACGCCTCCGCCGTCCCCTGGGACAAGCTCCGCCCGGAGTCCACCCCCAAGGTGCTCACCGAGCCGGACGTCAAGGACCGTCTCCTCGCCGAGTCGACCAGCTGCACCGAGATGGTGCAGATGCACACCGGGCGGGCGCCCTTCGACGACCTCAAGGTCCGGCAGGCCGTGCAGTACGCCCTCGACCGCGAGGCCGTCCTCACCGCCTCCGGCGGCCCCGCCCTCAACGACCCCGCCACCGCGCTCATGCCCGGCTTCCTCTTCGGCGGCAAGCAGCCCGACACCCTCGGGATCCCGCTCACCGGCGACGTGCCCAGGGCGAAGGAGCTGCTCAAGGAGGCGGGCAGGCCGGACGGCTTCACCACCGCCATCACCGTCTCCAACGGCGACAAGGCCGTCGGCGAGGCCGTCCAGCAGTCCCTCGGCCGGGCCGGGATCAAGGTCACCGTCGAGACCGTCGACCCCTCCGCCTTCTACGACACGATCGGCGACACCAGGAACCGCACCGACCTCGTCTACACCGGCTGGTGCCCCGACTACCCCTCCGGCTCGACGTTCCTGCCGTTCGTCTTCGACGGCCGCTTCATCAAGGAGAAGGGCAACTCCGGCAACCACTCGCTCTTCCGCGACGACGCCACGATGAAGCGCATGGACGAGATCGCGGCGATGACCGACGCCGCCGCGGCCACCAAGGCCTGGCGGGAGCTGGACGGACAGATCCTCGCCAAGGCGCCCACGGCGCCCGTCGTCGTGGAGCGCAAGCCCCTCCTCATCGGCACCAACATCGCCGGAGCCTTCGGCCACACCTCCTTCGGCGGCCAGCTCGACTACGCCACGGTCGGCCTCAAGGACCCCTCGAAGAGCGCGAACTGAGGCCGCCCGTGACCACCACCACGCCACCCCCCGCGACCACCGGCGCCCCACCAGCCCCTGTGCACCAGGCCCACGGCCCCTGGCGGCAGGTCCGCACCGCACTGCGCCGCCGCCCCGCCGCCCTCCTCTCCCTCGGCGTGGTCGCCTTCTTCGCGCTCCTCGCCGCGGCCGCCCCGCTGATCGGCGCGCTCGGCGGCTGGGGCCCGGAGGAGTTCGACAAGAGCGCCGTCGACCCGTACCTGGGCGGTCTGCCCATCGGGCCGCTCGGCGGTGCCTCGGCGGAACACTGGCTCGGCGTCGAACCCGTCACCGGCCGCGACCTGTTCGCCCGGGTCGTGCACGGCGCCCAGGTCTCCCTGCTCATCGCCTTCTCCGCGACGGCGATCGTCGTCGTCGCGGGAACGGCGGCCGGCATCGCCGCCGGCTACTTCGGCGGCCGCACCGACACCGTGCTCTCCCGGCTCATGGACCTCACGATGTCCTTCCCCTCCCTCATCTTCATGATCGCGATGATGTCGGTGGCCCGGGACGTCAACCGCATCGTCCTCATGACCGCCGTCATCGGTCTCTTCGGCTGGCCGGGCATCGCCCGGATCGTGCGCGGCCAGACCCTCTCCCTCAGACACCGCGAATACGTCGACGCCGCCCGCGTCGGCGGCTCCGGCCCCCTGCGCATCCTCGTCCGCGACATCCTGCCGGGCGTCGCCGGACCCGTCATCGCGTACACGACGCTGGTCGTCCCCGGGATGATCGCCACCGAGGCCGCCCTCAGCTACCTCGGCGTGGGCGTCCGCCCGCCGACGCCCTCCTGGGGCCAGATGATCGCCGAGAGCGTCGCCTACTACGAGACGGACCCCATGTACTTCGCCGTCCCCAGCGTCTGCCTCTTCCTCACCGTGCTCGCCTTCACCCTGCTCGGCGACACCCTGCGCGACGTCCTCGACCCGCGAGGAGGCGGCGCGTGATCCTCTACCTCGGCCGCCGCCTCCTCGGCGTGCTCGGCGTCCTCGTCGCCGTCGCCGCCGTCACCTTCGCCGTCTTCCACGTCCTGCCCTCCGACCCCGCCGCCGCGGCCTGCGGCAAGTCGTGCAGCGCCGAACGCCTGGAGGTCATCCGCGCCACCATGGGCCTGGACGCCCCGCTGTGGCGGCAGTTCGCCGACTTCGTCACCGGCATCTTCACCGGCCGTACGCTGGGCACCGGTCAGTACGCCCTGCACTGCGACTTCCCCTGCCTCGGCTACTCCTACGAGAACAGCCAGGGCGTGTGGGACCTCCTCGTCGACCGGCTGCCGGTCTCCGCGTCCCTGGCCCTCGGCGCCGCCGCGATCTGGCTGCTCCTCGGCCTCTCCGCGGGCGTCACCGCCGCCCTCCGCAAGGACACACTCACCGACCGCGTCCTGATGGTCGGCGCGGTCGCCGCCGCCTCGCTCCCCGTCTACTTCACCTCGGTGATGCTGATCTACGGGCTGATCCGGGTCACGGGCCTGCTGCCCTACCCGCAGTACGTGCCCTTCGGCGCCGACCCCCTCTCCTGGGCCTCCAACCTGCTGCTCCCCTGGCTGGCGCTCGCCCTCCTCTACGCCGCCATGTACGCGCGGCAGAGCCGGAACTCGATGATCGAGTCCATGGCGGAGCCGTACATCCGCACCGCCCGCGCCAAGGGGCTGCCGCGCCGCACCGTGGTCGTCAAGCACGGTCTGCGCGCCGGGATGACACCGCTCCTGACGATCTTCGGGATGGACCTCGGCGGTCTGCTCGCGGGCGCCGTCATCACCGAGTCCATCTTCGGACTGCCCGGCGTCGGACGGCTCTTCTACGGCGCCCTGTCGACCGGGGACCAGCCGGTCGTCCTCGGGGTGACCCTGCTCGCCGCCACCTTCATCGTCGTCGCCAACCTGGCCGTCGACCTGCTGTACGCCGTCGTCGACCCGCGAGTGAGGTACTGATGGGCGACTCCCCACCCCTCCTGTCGGTACGGGACCTCACCGTCACCTTCCCGACGAGACGCGGCCCCGTCCGGGCCGTGGACTCCCTCGCCTTCGACGTGCCGACCGGCCGGACCCTCGGCATCGTCGGCGAGTCCGGCTCCGGCAAGTCGGTCACCTCGCTCGCCGTCATGGGCCTCCACACGGGCGCCGAGGTCACCGGCTCCGTCACCCTGGCGGGGCGGGAGCTGATCGGGCTGTCCGACCGGGAGCTGAACGGGCTCCGCGGCCGGCGGATGGCCATGATCTTCCAGGACCCGCTGTCCAGCCTGCACCCCTACTACACCGTCGGCGAGCAGGTCGCCGAGCACCACCGGGTCCACTTCGGCTCGCGCCGGGCCGCCGCCCGTGAACGGGCCGTGGCGGCGCTCGCGGAGGTCGGCATCCCCGAACCCCGTCGCCGGGCCGGCGAGTACCCCCACCAGTTCTCCGGCGGCATGCGCCAGCGGGTGATGATCGCGATGGCCCTCGTCTGCGAACCCGATCTCCTCATCGCCGACGAGCCCACCACCGCGCTCGACGTCACCGTCCAGGCCCAGATCCTGGAGCTGATCGCCCGCGTCCAGCAGGAGCGGGGCCTCTCCGTCGTCATGATCACGCACGACCTGGGGGTGGTGGCCCGGGTGGCACACGACGTGCTCGTCATGTACGGCGGGCGGTCCGCCGAACACGCCCCGGTGGACGAGCTCTTCGCCTCCCCCGCCCATCCGTACACCCGTGGCCTGCTCGACTCGCTGCCGCGGCTCGACGACCCCGACGACGCCCCGCTGCGGGCGATCCCGGGCAGCCCGCCGTCCCTGCTCGAACCGGCGGCCGGCTGCGCGTTCGCACCCCGCTGTCCCCGGGCCGCCGCCGGCTCCGCCGGGGAGCGGGCCCGCTGCGCGACCGAACGCCCGCCCCTCGGCGGCCCGGACGGACACCCGGCCGCCTGCCACTTCCCCGCACACGAAGGCGTCGCCCCATGACCACGACCGCACCGCCCCTCCTCCGCGTTCGGGACCTCACGGTGACGTTCCCGGGCCGCCGCAGGGGCTCGGCCCCGATCCGGGCCGTCGACGGCGTCGGATTCGACGTGGCCGCGGGAGAGACCCTGGGTCTCGTCGGGGAGTCCGGCTGCGGCAAGTCGACCACGGGCCGCACGATCGTGCGGCTCCTGGAACCCACCGCCGGCTCCGTCTCGTACGAGGGACGGGAGATCGGCCGGCTGTCGCAGCGGGCCCTCAAGCCCTTGCGCCGCGACCTCCAGATGGTCTTCCAGGACCCGCACTCCTCGCTCAACCCCCGGCAGACCGTGGCCCGGATCATCTCCGACCCGCTGCTCGTGCAGGGCGGATCGGCGGCCGACGCGCGCAAGCGGGCCGTGGAGCTGATGGAGCTGGTCGGCCTCATCCCGGAGCACGTCGACCGCTACCCCCACGAGTTCTCCGGCGGCCAGGCACAGCGCATCGGCATCGCCCGCGCCCTGGCCACCGGACCGCGGCTCGTGGTGGCCGACGAGCCGGTCTCCGCCCTCGACGTCTCCGTCCAGGCGCAGATCGTCAATCTGATGGAGCGTCTCCAGCGCGAACTCGGGCTCGCCTACCTCTTCATCGCCCACGACCTCTCCGTCGTGAAGCGGGTCTGCGACCGGGTGGCGGTGATGTACCTGGGCCGGATCGTGGAGATCGGCACGAAGGAACGGGTGTACGCGGCCCCGGCCCATCCCTATACGAGGGCGCTGCTGTCCGCCGTACCGCTGCCGGACCCCGCAGCCGAGCGGAGCCGGGAGCGGATCATGCTGCTCGGCGACCCTCCGAGTCCCGCCGCTCCCCCGCCCGGCTGCACCTTCCACCCGCGCTGCCCCAAGGCGCGGGAGATCTGCCGGAGCGAGGCTCCCCCGCTGCGGACGGCCGTTCCGGGCGAGGCGCGCGAGGTCGCCTGTCACTTCCCCGAGCTCGCCTGAGCACGCCGGTGCCCCGGTCCCGCGGGTGCGCGGGACCGGGGCACCGGCGTGTTCAGGCCCGGTCGGCCGCCCGGTAGAGGGCGGTGGCGACGGCGAGGTCCTCCCAGGCCATGCCCACGCTCTTGAAGAGGCGCGGACGTCCCGCCGACGGTTCCCGGCATCCGGTCACCAGATCGGCGAGATCGCCCGCGATGTGGTCGGCCCCGATCGCCCCCTCGGACAGGGGGACGAGCAGATCGCCCGCCTCCCGCAGCGCTGCCGAACGCGCCTCGACATAGATCTCGGAGCGGGCCACGAGCGCGGTGTCGGTCTCACGGGCGCCCGGCTCGTGCGAGCCGACGGCGACGACGGTGGCGCCGGGCGCCACCAGGGTTCCGTCGAAGAGCGGTTCCCGGGCGGTGGTGCAGCAGACGACGAGGTCGGCCCCCGCCACCTCGGCGGGAGCGCCGGTGCGGGCGAGGACGCCGAGGGTTCGCGCGTAGCCGGCGAGGGCGCGCCCGCCGGCCGGGTGGCGCGCGACGACGACGGCCTCGGCGACCTCCCGGACGGCGAGGACGGCCTCCAGATGACCGTACGCCTGGGGGCCAGACCCGAAGAGGACGAGGCGCAGGGGCCGGTCGGCCGGTGTGAGACGGCGTACGGCGAGGGCGGAGACGGCCGGCGTGCGCAGCTCGGTGAGCGCGGCTCCGTCGAGCAGGGCGAGCGGCTGGAGGTCGGCTCCGTCGAGCAGGAGGTAGGAGCCGGTGATCCGGGGCAGCCCGCGCGCGGGGTTGGCGGGGGCGACTCCGGCGACCTTGACGCCGGCGAAGGAGCCGAAGGCCGCGGGCATCAGCAGGAGTTCACCGGCGGGGACCGGCACGGCCGTGCGGGCGGGACCGGCGTCGGGGTCGAGTCCGGCCCGCAGGGCGTCGGCGAGGACGTCGGCCACCGCCGCCGGGCCCATCAGGCGGGTCATGGTCGCCGCGTCGAGGAGGAGGGGCCCGCTCACAGGAGGAACCCCGCTCCCAGCTCGTCGTGCGGGTCGAGGACGAAGGCGTGGGTGCCGGTGCGGAAGGTGGTTCCGCCGACCTCGGTGATCCCCTCCGCCAGGAGGCGCCCGGTGAAGACGGTGCCGACGACGGACTCGTGCCGCAGGGTGTCCCCCGGGGCGAGGCGGCCGTCGTCGCCGAGCAGCACGAGGCGGGTGGAGGTGCCCGAGCCGCAGGGGGAACGGTCGATCTGGCCGTCGGCGAAGACGGTGACGTTGCGCTGGTGGAGTCCTTCTGGGGTGTCGGGGAGCTCCTCGTACAGGATGACGCCGTACACGTCGTGCGCGGGGAGTGCGGCGCGGATCTCCCGTCCGGCGCGGACGAGTTCGGGCAGGGACCGCACGGAGACGTCGAGGCCGAGCTCCCGGGCGGCGACGGAGACGTAGAGGGCGCCGGAGTGGGCGAGGTCGACGTCGACGGTGCCGAGTGTGGTGGTCACCTTGACGTCGCGGGCGACGACGCGGGTCGGGACGTTGCGGAAGGTGACGCCGATGGTGCGGCCGTCGGCACGGTGCACGGCGGCGGTGACCCGTCCGGAGGGCACGTCGATCCGTACGGAGACGTCGCCGTCGTCCGGGGCGGGCACGCGTCCTGTGTCGACGGCCCAGGCGCCGAGGGCCATCGTGCCGTGGCCGCAGGCGGTGGAGTAGCCGTCCTTGTGCCAGAAGAGGACACCGAAGTGGGCGCCGTCGTCGTCGGGGGGCACGACGAAGCCCCCGTACATGCCGGCGTGCCCGCGTGGCTCCCTGGACAGGAGGCGGCGCAGGTCGTCGAGGGGTCCCGGGCGGGGGTCCGTGCCCGATCCGCCGGGTCCGAGGGCGGTGGCGCGACGCTCGGCGACGGTGTCGCCGGGGATCGGGGGCAGGTCTTCGTCGACGATCCGGAACGGTTCGCCTGCGGTGTGGTAGTCGGTGGTGCGGACCGTGTGCGGGGTGGTGCTCACGAAGTACGGCCTCCGGGAAGGTGGTTCGGGGTATGCGCCGGGCGCCGCCGCTGGACGGCGGTGGTGCGCCGGGCCGGGTCCCTCCCCGAGGAGGGACCCGGCCCGGACAGGACGGGTCAGCTGCGGAGGGGGCCCTCGCAGGTGAAGCTCGACGTGCCGGCGACCCTGGTGGTCCAGATGTCGATCGGCCCGAAGGAGCAGTTCATGTCGGCCAGGTTGTTGGAGGCGGCGCCCGCACGGTCGAGGATGAAGTAGTCGACCGTCTCGGACATGTCCTTGAAGTTCTGGTCCGCGCTGCCCCAGTTGGACAGGTTGGCGGTGATCCGGCCGGTGCAGACGAACCGGCGCTTGCCCGGTTCGCCGTTCTCGACGCAGTCCGGGGTGTTGTAGGTGGCGGTGGCGAAGGTGGACTTCACCGTGTCCAGGGCCGCGTCGCGCAGCTGGGCGTTGGGCGTGAAGGTGGTGCTGGGGACGTAGAGCGTCTCGACCTGGGCGATCTGGGTGTCGAGGAAGCGGTTGTAGTCGCTCTGGAGGCCCGGGTCGTTGCCGAGGCGGACGCGCCAGGCGTCGTACGCCGCGACGTCGTTGTTCCGCAGGTGGGTGTACATCTCGCGGATCAGGGACGGCCGCTCGTTCCAGAGGAACTCGAAGAACGTTCCCGCGTAGTTGTAGAAGCGGAAGCCGTCCCCGGCGTAGGTGGCGTTGAGGATCTGCCGGAGGTTCATCCGGGGGCCGCCGCCCGCCGTGTCGTTGATGACGCCGCGGACGAGGGACTTGCGGACCTTGAAGCCGTTGTCGCGGGTGGCGCCGTCGAAGAACTCGGCCGTGCCCTCGTCCATGAAGGTGGTGCGGTCGCCCTGGTACCAGGGGCCCTCGCCGAAGAAGCCGGGGACCGCGTAACGGCCGTTGAGGTAGTGGGTGTACTCGTGACGGAAGAGCTCTTCGAGCGTCAGGGACGAGTCCTGCGGGACCCGGCGCTGGTAGGTGTAGAAGGTGGCGCCGCGCTCGATGTAGATGCCGCCGTTGTTGGTGTCCATCCCGGTCAGGATGGGGTGGTAGTTCTCGTAGTCGGCCCGGGAGCCGTACAGGACGATGGTGAGGGTGGTGTTGGGGTCGCCGGCGAGCGGTTGCTCGGTGCCGAGTACGCGGTGGAACTGCGCCTTGACCTGCTTGCTCGCGTAGTAGAGCTGGTCGACGGTGGCCCGGTCGAGCCCGGTGCGGACCTTGATCGCCCCGTTGTCGTAGGTGTACGTGTAGGGGAAGATCTGTGCCTCGATGTCCGCCTTGCACACGCCGTACGGCTGGCACGCCTCGAAGTAGTTGAGCCAGGAGACGACCTTGGCCCACTGCTGGCTGCCGCGGCCGAAGGTGGACACGGTCGTGCCGAGCGCTCCGCCGAGTCCGGCGGTGATCTCGGTCCTGAGGCTGCCGATCTCGCCGAAGCGGCCGTACTCGCTCACGGCGTCGCGGGCGACCCAGTCGTTCGCGGTGCCCTTCAGGTGGCCGTATCCGGCGAAGGCCTTGAACACGGCGCGGTACGCGGGGTCGGCGGCGGCCGCCGCCTGGAAGGCGGCGTCCTGGTTGCCCGGGTAGACGCCCAGGTAGTTGACGGAGAGCGCGGCGAGCGCGGCCCCCGCCCAGGACGGGTCGAGGTGGGTGGCGGTGTGCGACGGGTCCATGGTGGCGAGGACCCGCTTGATCAGGCCGAGCTGATGCTGCCGCAGTCCGGGCGCGCTGGCCGCGTAGAGGGCTTCGCGCAGGGTGACGGCGTTGCTCTTCGTGACGTCGAAGGTGCGGGCCGCGTTGCCGAAGTCGGCGACGGCCTGGCGGATCGCGTTCACGGTGGGCGCGTCGGTGGTGTCGATCTCGCCGCGGGAGTAGTCGTGGTACACGACGGCGTGCAGGTAGGTGAACATCTCCTCCAGGTGCGAGGAGTTGCGGCCGTCGTGGGAGGCGGCCAGGCCGGATATGCGGCGGGAGACGGCCTGGACGTGGGCGTCGGACATGACGGGAACGAGCCGGGCGTCCCAGGTCCAGATGAGGCCGCGCAGACAGTCGTCGGCGAGCACCGCGGGATCGGCGAGGAAGTCGGCGAACTGCTCGGGGCCGAGGCCGGTGATCCCGTCGAGCGTGCAGGGAACGCCGGCTGCGGTCGTCGGGGTGACGGCGACGAGGGCGCGCGCGGCGGGGGTCTTGGCCGGGGCCCGGCCGGGGACGCGCCCGGTGGCGAGGCCCCCGGGAGCGGGCGCGGGCCCGAAGGTCTTGCGGGGAGCGGTGGCGAGGCGCTCCACCTCGTCGAAGGGGTTGGTTCCGTGCCCGGCCTCGGCCCGGGGGGCGGGAGCGCCGGTGAACGCGCCGGTCGACGAGGCGGGGGCGGCGGTGGCGCGGGCGTCCGTGTCGGCCGCGAAGGCCCCGGTCTGGCCGGTGGAGGCCAGGAGGGTCACCGCGACGGCGGAGGTGAGCAGGGACGAACGCACACGTCTGTGGATGGACAACAGAACTCCATGAGTGGTGGGGAACGTCAGTGGGGTGTGACGAGAACTGTTGTGGTGCGCACGGTGTTTGACGAAGGCTCATCGAACCGTGTGCGGTGTAACATAGTAATGTGAAATTGCACTGACAACCCCTGTGCGGCCCCCAGTTACCGGAGGTTCACCCGAGTCCCCCGGCATCACGCCCCGGACGGGCCGGCTGGCAGGATGCGCCGGTGATACTCCTTCTGAAGCTCGTACTCGCTCCGGCGCTGGTCGTCGCCTCGACGCTGGCCGGCCGGCGGTGGGGGCCCTCCGTGACGGGCACCCTGGTGGTGCTGCCGATCGTCGCCGGCCCCATCCTCTTCATCGCCTGTCTCGAGCACGGGCGGGAGTTCGCGGCCGACGCCGCCTCGGCGTCCCTGCTGGGCATGGTGTCACTGGCCCTGTTCCTCGTGGTCTTCCAGGCATCGGCGCGCCGTTTCGCCGGAAGCCGAGTCGCGCCGCCGTGGGCCTGTGCCCTTCTGACCGGCTGGGCCTCGTGCCTCGCGGACGAGGCCCCGTTCCGGCCTCGCCGCCCGCCATCACCCCTCCCTGGTGGGACCTGCCGGCCCGAGGCGTGGTGACCGGTGTGCTGGTGCTCGCCGTGACCAGTGGAGCCGCACGGCTCGGACCCGAACTGACCGGCGTACTGGCCCCGTTCCCGATCGCGACCAGTGTGGTCGCCGTGTTCGCGCCGGCGCAGGGCGGAAGCGCGGCGGCCGAGGCGACCATGGCCGGCGTGCTGCGGGGGCTCTGGGGTTTCATCGCGTTCTGCTTCCTGGTCGCGGTCCTCGTCGCCCCGCTCGGAGCCGCGGCGGCGTTCGGCATCGCGGCGATCGCCTCCCTGGCGACCCCACCCCTCGCCCGCCTGATCTCCGCACCCGGACACCGGTCGGCAGGAGTGACAGGATGGCGGGGCGCTCCCGGAGACAACCGGGGCGAAGACATGGGCAGTTACGAACGGGCGGAGTCGGTATGGCCAAGGAATTCCAAGTGACGTACGACTGCGCCGATCCGCGCGCGCAGGCCGAGTTCTGGGCTCAGGCGCTGGGCTATCACCTCCCGCCGCTGCCCGAGGGCTCGTCCGGGCGGTCCGACACCCGGGCGGCCATCACCGATCCGGACGGCAAGGGGCCTCGTCTCTTCTTCCAGAAGATCCCGGAGGGAAAGACGGTGAAGAACCGCCTGCACCTGGATCTACGCGCCGCACCCGGCCAGACCGGGGACGAGCGGATGGCCACGCTGGAGGTGGAGGCCACCAGGCTGGAGGCCCTGGGCGCGAAGCGGCAGTACCGGCTCGAGTCCGACGGCGTGGACGAGGGGCTCATCATGATGACCGACCCGGAGGGAAACGAGTTCTGCCTGGACTGAGGGCAGCGCGCCGGCCGCGGGACGGAGCCCGCGTCGGGCCGGGGACGACGTGCGACGGTGCGGTGCGCGGCCAGACGGTCCCGTCCCGCGCATACGGTCCCAGGAGTGAGCGACGAGTTCGGGCGGCGGAACGAGTCTGCCCTGGTATGACACGCGTCATGGCTGACATCTCGGGCTCCCTCGACGGCTTCGTCACCGGCCCCGGCCCCGGCCCGGACAACGGTCTGCCTCGCAGCCGTCGCCCTGGCGTCGTGCCTCACCGCGTGCGGCTCCACGGCCGACGAGGGCCGCACGACCGCGGGCCCGTCCGCCGGTGCCCAGGGCGGCGCCGGCGACGCGGGCGACCCGGGCGGCTCCGGCGACGCGGGCTCGAAGGACTGCGGCGGCAAGATCGAGGAAGGAGGAGTCGAGGACGAGGGGTTCGGCGGAACCGTGTCCCTCGACCCCTGCGCGACGCCCAGCACGCAGAAGACGACCCTCACCGCCGCCTGGGTGACCGTCTCCGACGCCCCCCGGGACACCGCCCACCCGCTGAACATCTACCCGATGTCCTGCCCCGGGGACTCCGCCACCGGGTGCGAGCAGGTCAAGGTGAAGGACGACTTCGACCTGTGCAACCAGGCCGAGCCCCACTGCCACCCCGCGCGGGGCGAGGAGCTGTCCGTGGTGTGCGAGGGCGACGACGTCGACAAGGGACAGGGAGACACCACCCGCTGGTACGGAGTCCTGCTCGACAGCAGGACCCTGGCCATGGGAACGGATCACGACGGCAGCTTCGTCCGGCACCTCACGGACAAGGGTGACAAGCCCGTCGGCTACATCCCCGTCAAGAGCGCCGCCAAGGTGACGGGCGACCTGCCGGAGTACGACGGCAAGGTGCTCAACTCCAAGGGGTCGCTGGACATCGCCAAGGCCGGCGGCGGGGCGATCCGCTAGATCCTGTCCGGAACGGGCGCCGTCGCCCCGGAGCGTGAACGAGACCCTCCTCCCGGACGTGCCCCGCCCCTGCGGTCGCCAAGACCGCCGGGCCGGGGCATCCTGCACGACCACTTCCCCTCCCCCGCACCACGGTGTCCCACCCCCCTGCGCCCCTGACCCGCGCGCCCGGGCGGACGGGCAGGACCGCGCATTCACTCGCATGGCCGTCCCATGGTGCGCCGTGTGCGATGTGCCCGAACGCTGGCCACATCGCCGTCGCCCGTCGAGGGAGGGTCCCCGCATGAGCTCCATGGACGTACCAGCAGAGCTTCCGAAACAACAGTCCGCCACATCGCGGACCGGAGTGGCAGCCACTCCCACCCTGACGTGGGTCACGCTGGCACTGATGACGACGGCATCGGTCGCCAGCCTCCGCGCCGCGCCCACCATGGCCGTCTACGGCCTCGCCTGCGTCTTCCTCTACCTCGTTCCGGCGATCGTGTTCCTGCTGCCGACCGCGCTGGTGTCGGCGGAGCTCGCCTCGGGCTGGTCGGGCGGCGTCTACCGCTGGGTGGCCGAAGGGCTCTCCAAGCCGCTGGGATTCCTCGCGGTCTGGTGCCAGTTCGCCATGACGATCTTCTACTACCCGAGCCTGCTGGCGTTCGTGGCCTCCACCATCGCCTACATCATCGACCCGGCCCTCGCCTCGAACGGCGTCTACACCGCCATCGTCATCATGGTCCTGTACTGGACGGGCGTCTGGGTCTCCTCCCGGGGCACGAAGGCGCTCGCCGGGCTCGCCAGTTGGGGCCTGATCATCGGAACCCTCATCCCCGGCACGATTCTCGTCGTGCTCGGCATGGTCTTCCTGGGCCAGGGCAACGCCTCGGCCGCCCCCATGAACAGCAGCCACCTGCTGCCCCAGTGGACGGGCCTCGCCAGCCTCGTCCTGATCGTCAACAACTTCCTCTCGTACTCCGGGATGGAGATGAACGCGGTCCATGTCTCCTCGCTGAAGAATCCGGCGAAGGAGTACCCGAAGTCGATGTTCCTGGCCATGGGCCTGGTGCTGCTGATCTTCATCCTGCCCGCGCTCGCGATCAGCTGGGTGGTCCCGGCGGACCAGCTGAGCCTCACGGCCGGTGTGATGCAGGCCTTCGACGCGTTCTTCGCGTACTTCGACATCGGCTGGATGACCCCCATCGCCGCCGTCATGCTGATCTCCGCCTCCCTCGCCGGCATGCTGACCTGGCTGGCCGGGCCGTCCAAGGGTCTCCTGGAGATCTCCCGCAGCGAGGGCTACCTGCCGCCCTTCCTGCAGAAGCTCAACAAGTTCGGGATCCAGCAGAACATCCTGGTCACGCAGGGTGTCGTCACCTCGATCATCGCCCTGATGTACGCGTTCATCCCCAATGTGTCGAGCGTCTACTGGATCTTCTCGACGATCACCACCCAGGTGTATCTGATCGTCTACCTGCTGATGTTCGCCGCGGCGATGCGGCTGCGGAAGCGCCAGCCGGACCACCCCCGCGGCTACCGGGTGCCCGCCATCGGGCTGGTCTGCACGGTCGGACTGCTGTCCTCGCTCGCGGCCCTGGCGATCGGCTTCATCCCGCCGTCCCAGTTCGGGAGCGGCAGCACCTTGTCGTACGTCATCATGATCGGCAGCGGTCTGCTGGTCCTCGGCCTGCTCATCCCGTGGGCCTTCCTCAAGTTCCGCAAGCCCTCCTGGCGCACCGAGGCCGCCGAGCCGAACGGAGGCCGGTCATGAGCCCCACCCGCTTCGCGTCCGAACACAAATGGGTCTACATCGGCGCGATCGTGATCCTGGTCGCCCTGGTGGTCATCGGTCTCGTCCAGTACAGCGCCGTGCGGCGGACCAGCCAGACGGCCGCCAAGGCCAACCAGCTCAACGAGGAGCTGGCGAAGGCCGGCTATCCGACCCCGGAGACCGACACCACCGAACGTCTGCTCGGCACGGACGGCGGAGCCGTCTGCGAGGACCCCGGCAGCGCCCTGACGACGGCGCTGCAGCGGATCCAGCAGCTTTCGAACGGCGCCACCGGCCCGGGCATGCGCCCCGTCATCGCCGACACCAAGGCGGTCGAGGTCGAGCGGATCGTGCTCCAGGTCTACTGCCCCGACAAGGTCGACGACTTCGACGAGTCGATCGACGACCTGAAGACCGACGACACCGTCAGGCGCTGACCACGGCGCTGCCGCCCCCCGCCGGGGGCGGCAGCCGGCTCATGCCTCTTCGCGCAGCCCCCACGGGGAGCCGTACTCGTTCAGCAGATCGAGGAAGGGGCGCGGCGGCAGGGCCTCCGGGCCGAGGACTCCCTGCCCCGTCCACGCGCCGGTGGCCAGGAGTTCCAGGGCCACGACGGGGTTGAGGGCCGTCTGCCAGACGACGGCCTGGGAGCCGTACTCGCGCATGGACCACTGGTTGTCGACCACGTGGTAGAGGTACGCCTCGCGCGGCGCGCCGTCCTTGGTCCCCTTCACCCAGGTGCCGGCGCACGTCTTGCCGGTCATGCGGTCGCCGAGTGTCGCCGGGTCGGGGAGGCAGGCCGCGACGACGTCGCGCGGGGAGACGCGTACCGGCCCGTCCGGGCCGGGCACGGTCACTTCGGCGGTGGAGTCGAGGCCCAGGTCGTGGAGCGTCTTGAGCTTGGCGATGAAGTCGTCGCCGAGGCCGTACTTGAAGGTGACGCGGCGCGCGTCCACCCAGCGCGGGACCAGCAGCACCTCCTCGTGCTCGACGTTCACGCACTCCACCGGTCCGATGCCCTCGGGAAAGTCGAAGACCTCGGGCTCGCTGAACGGGGCGGTGGTGAACCAGCCCCGGTCCCTCTCGTAGACCACGGGCGGGTTGAGGCATTCCTCGATGGTCGTCCAGATGCTGAAGGACGGGGCGAAGTCGTAGCCCTCGACGGTCAGGTTCGCGCCGTCGCGGATGCCGATCTCCTCGATCTCGTCGAAGAGCTCGTCGGCGGCGTAGCGGGCGAACACATCGGACAGACCGGGTTCGACGCCCATGCCGACCAGGGCCAGCCCGCCGTTCTTCTCCCAGCGCTCCGCCAGCGCGAACTGCTCGTCACCGAGCTTCACGCCGCATTCCTCGTACGGGCGCTCGGGGTGGGGCGCCGACAGGGACATGGCCATGTCCAGGTAGTGGGTGCCCGCGTCCAGGGCGGCCCGGAAGAGGGGCATCACGAACCGGGGATCGGTGGCGTTGAGCAGCACGTCGCAGTTCTGCTCGGTGAGCACCCGCCGCACCGCCTCCTCGTCGGACGCGTCCAGCCGCAGGGCGCTGAAGCGTCCGCCCCGCTCCCCCAGTGCCGCGACGGCGGCCTCGGCCCGGGCGCGGTCGTAGTCGGCGACCACCATGTGGCCGAGGAAGTCCCTGCGGGCCGCGATACGGGTGACAGCGGTTCCGACGCCGCCTGCGCCCACGAGAAGTACTCGCACGTCATTCACCTTCCTTGCGGGAGGCGAACGCCTCCGGGCAGGGCTGATGCAACGGGATGGCGGGCGTTAAGGTCAATGTCGTTGGCATAAGGCGTGTCGCGGCGACGAACCGGCGCACAGCCGGGCTTCTACCGGTCTTTTCCCGCCGATTTCAACCGGATTGCGACCGCAGTACGGCCGTACGAAGAGGGGTGACATGGCGAAGCAGGTGGTCCCGGAGGGGGCGCGCCGTCGGCGTCGTCCCACGCAGGGCGGCACCGTGCTGTCCGAGGAGCATTTCGTGCGGGCCGCGCTGCGGGTGCTGCGGGAGCACGGCAGCACCGGGTTGACCGCCCGCCGTCTGGGCACGGCGCTGGGCGCCGACCCCAGCACCCTCTACCGCTACTTCGGCGGCATGGACGATCTGACGCGTGCCATCGGCGACGAGCTGATGGGGCGGGCGCTCGACGGCTGGGAGGCGACCGGGAACTGGCGGACGGACCTGCGGGCCCTCGGCCTCGCCGTCCACGCCTCGTACCTCGCCCACCCGCAGGCGGCCGTGCTCACCGCCAGTCGGGTGAGCGGCCGGCCGCGCGAGATCGCGGTGGACGAGACGGTCCTCGGCATCCTGCGGGGCACCGGCCTGCCCGATCCGGAGGCGGTCCGCACGTACCACGCGTTCATCGACCAGAGCCTCGCCTTCGCCGCCCTGGACGCGGGCCCGCTCGCCCTGACGGACCGGGCCCGCGCCGAGGACGAGGCGATGTGGCAGTCGACGTACGCGCGCCTGCCCGCCTCGACGCATCCCCATATCGCCGCCACGGCCGGCCATCTGGCGCGACGGATGCCGCACAGCGCCTATCCGGCGGTTCTGGAGATGCTGCTGGACCACACGGCGGCCCGACTGGCACGACTCCGGGAGTAGCCGCCGGGCAGGCCGGGCTCGCTGCCCGTCGGCGAGGGATCCGGCCGGCTACGGCTCAAGGATCGGGGACCAGGGGTTCGGCGAGGGCGGCTCAGCGGGGTCGTCGGCCTTGCGGCAGTCGTTCACCCACCGGCGGTGAGCCGGAGCAGCATCGTGTCCGACCGCCCCTCGCGTCCGACGGTGACGAAGCCCCGGGAGGCGTACAGGCCGGCGGCCCGGTTGCCGTCCTCGACGCTGAGGCTCAGCCGGGCCACGCCCGAGCGCGCCGCCAGGTCCACCACCGCGTCCAGCAGGGCGCTCCCGATGCCCCGCCCCCGGTGGCCGGGCAGAACGCCGAGGGTCAGCTCCGGCACCGTCGGGTCGACGTGGCCGTAGCCCGGGTCGGTCGCCGGGAACCTTCTCGCCCAGACGGCGCCGACGGGCCCGCCGGTGCCGTCCTCGGCCACCACGCCGAAGTCACCGGGAAGGGGCCAGCCGGTGACGTAGTGCGCGATGTCCGGGGTCCGCAGGAGCTCGTCCAGGGTGCTGCGCGGCCCGTCCCAGTTGAACGCCTCGAGCAGCATCGCCGTCAGGAAGTCGGCGTCCTCGGCGGTGGCGGGGCGCAGTCGCGTGCCGGCATCCGGCAGGTCCGTCCCGGTCGCGGCGCTCGTGTGCATGCGGTGTCCCATGTTCTCGCTGTCGTCGGCGGAGCGGTCGAGATGCTCTGCGGAGATCCTGCCGTGGTCACGGCAGGAGGAGGCTGAGATTGAGACAGATGATGGCGGCTCCCGCCGCCGCTCCGCACACCGTGGTGAGGCGCCGGTTCACCAGGGAACCCATCAGTTCCCGGTCCCGGGTGAACAGGAGCAGCGGAACGAGGGCGAAGGGAAGCCCGAACGACAGCACCACCTGGGACCACACCAGGGCGGCCGTGGGGTCGGCGCCGGCCGCCAGGATGAGCAGGGCGGGGAGCACGGTCAGGACCCTGCGCACCATCAGGGGCGGGTGGCGGCGCAGGAACCCGGTCATGATGACCTGTCCCGCGTAGGTGCCGACCGAGGACGAGGCGAGTCCCGAGATCAGCAGCGCCCCGCAGAAGGCCAGGGCGACACCGCCGCCCAACGAGGTGCGCAGCCCGTCCCGTACGTCCTCCAGCGTCTCGACCAGCGGTGCCGCGCCGCCGGCCAGGTGCGCGCCGCCCACGAGCATCGCCGCGTTGACCACCCCGGCGAGCACCATGGCGACGGTCACGTCGAAGCGGACACCGCGGAGCACCACGCGCTCGTCACGGCCGGCACGGAGGATTCCGGCCCGCCGCAGCGTCCCCACCCGCTCGGCGGACCGGGCCGAGTGCAGGAAGATCGCGTGCGGCATGACCGTGGCGCCGATGATGCCGGTGGCCAGCATCAGGCTCTCGCGGCCCTCGAATCCGGGGACGAGGCCGGACGACAGCTCGGAGAAGCCGGGGCGGGCCGCGGTGGCGAGCCAGAGCATCGCGCCCGCGATGCCGAGCAGCGATCCGGCCACGATCCAGTCGAACCGGCGCCGCCCCCGCCGGTCGTGGTGGAGCAGCGCGAACGAGACGAGCGCCGTGATGACACCGCCGAGCAGCATCGGCGTGCCCAGGAGCATGTGCAGGGCGAGCGCGCCGCCGATGATCTCCGCCAGGTCGGTGGCGACGGCGACGGCCTCCGCCTGCGCCCAGAGGCCGAAGGCCACCGGCCGCGGGTACCTGTCGCGGCACAGGCGCATCAGGTCCCGGCCGGTGGCGACGCCCAGTTTGGCGGCCAGGACCTGGAAGAACAGGCCGGCCACGTTGGCCACCAGGACCACCCACAGCAGGCGGTGGCCGTAGTGCGCCCCCGCGGTGAAGTTGGTGGCGAAGTTGCCGGGGTCCACATAGGCGACGGCGGCGACGAAGGCCGGTCCGAGCATGACGGCGCGCGTGACGGCGGAGCGCCCGACGCGCCCTTCGGCGGAACGGCGGGCCTTGCCGTCCAGCACGGTGCCGGCCGGCCGGTGGTCAGACGCCGGCATGACCGTCCTTCTCCTCCCACATCCGGGTGATCAGTCGGAACAGGTCCGTCTGGTCGCCGAGTCCGAGGACAGCGACGGCCGACGGGCCGTGGGCGGCGACCCGTACCTGCGCGCCGGTGTGCACCAGGATCTCGCCGGGGAGATTGGTGGCGTAGTTGATCAGCATGGGTTCGCCGTCGTGGGCGAGGAGCATCGTGGTGGCCCCCGGGCTCTCGACGTCGACGGGGACGATCTGGGCCGAGTGGCCGTGGTCGGCGGTGACCAGGACCAGGGTCTCTCCGTGTTCCTCCGCCCAGTTCAGTCCCACCGCGAGGGCCTCGTCGAAGGCGGCCACCTCGCTGATCATTCCGCACGGGTCGCCGTCGTGGCCGGCCGTGTCGATCAGCCCGGCCTCGACCTGAAGCAGGAATCCGCGGCCCGCCGCACGCTCGTCCAGGAGGTCCAGCGCCTTCGCCGTCATCCGGGCCAGCGTCGGCTGGTCGGCCGGGAGGTCGGGGTTGACCCGGCACACGGCCGCGGGTCCCCGGTCGGTACGCGCCTTCGGCCCCACCCACGCGCGGGCCAGCGCACCGTCGCCGAAGAGTCCGAGCAGTGGCTCGCCGGCATCAGCGGCGGCCAGCCCCGCCGCGGTCGTCACCAGCCGGTAGCCGGCGGCGGCGGCCTCGTCGAGGACCGTACGGCCGTGGAACTCGCCGGCCCGGACGGTCTGGCGGAAGTACTGCTCGCCGCCTCCGAGGAGGACGTCGGGGCGGGTGCGTACCAGTTGCTCGGCGATGGAGCCGGGCCCGCCGTTCTCGGTCGCCTGCCCCTGGCAGCGTTCCATGGTGTCCGGCCCGCGGCCGCTGCGGTCGGCGACGTGCGCCGCCATCGCGGCGGGGGTGGGGTCGCAGAGTTCCTCGGTGGTCACGAGGCCCGTGGCCATGCCCCGTTCCCGGGCCAGTTCCACCAGGGTGGGGACCGGGGCTCCGAAGGCGTCGACGCCGATGGCGCCGTTGTAGGTCTTCACCCCGGTCGCCCAGGCGGTGGCCGCGGCGGCGGAGTCGGTGACGTAGTTGTGCCGGGTGGGGTCGCCGGGAACCACCGAGTAGTTGGTCACGGTGCCGGTGAAGAGGAACCTGTCCAGAACCAGCCGTCCGTCGGCGCCCCTGAGGTAGTTGCGGGCGATGGTGACCTCGTCCTCGCCCAGTCCGTCCCCGACGAAGAGGATCACGTTCCGGGGCCGGCCGGTGGAGGCCAGGGCGAGCACCTCCTCGGCCCGCCTGCTGTCTCCCCAGACGCTCGCGCCCGCCGTCGGCGGCGCGCCGAGGCCGTCCTGTGGCGTCGTACGACCGCTCATTCCGTTCCACCCCGCTGTCCCGGACGTGACCATGCCGTTCCGTTCTGTCGTCCCGGACGTGATGCCGTTCCGTTCTGTCGTCCCGGGCGCGTTTCCGTACCGTCCTGTCGTCCCGGTCGCCGGTCCGTGCCGTGTCTCGTCCGCTCGTACAGGCCGAGCGCGGCGACGGTCACCGCGTCGGTGAGGTCGCCCGCGTCGTGCATCCGCCAGATCTCCTCGGTGTCGAACACCCCGAGCCGGATGTCTCCCTCGCCGGGTTCCGGCCGTTGTCCGACCGTCGTCAGCGAGCGCGCGAGGAAGACGTGGCACGCGCCGGTCGCGTAGCCGTACGCCTCGTGCAGCACGCCGAGCGGCTGCCACGCTTCCGCCGCGCAGCCGGCCTCCTCCCGGAGTTCCTCGGCGGCCGTCCGCTGCGGGGAGACGCCGGGGCTCGCCGCCGAGCCCTGGGGGAACTCCCAGAACCGCCGGCCGACCGGATGCCGGTAGAGGTTGACCATCACCAGCCGCCCTGGCGCCACCTCGGGCACGGCCAGCGCGAAATCGGACCGTTCCAGTACGGTCCAGACGCCGAGGGAGCCGTCGGGGAAGCGCACGTCGTCCTCGCGCAGCCGCATGTACGGCGAGGTGTACGCCTGCCGGCTGGCCAGGACGTCGAAGGCGCCGTCGATGAACTCCCCCATCAGACCGTCACCGTCTCCAGCAGCCCGGCGTGCTTGCCGCCCCGGGAGGCCTCGGCCCACAGCTCCCCGAGCTGATCGAGCAGCGGCGCGGGCGCGGCGTACTCCCGGTGGTCGAGCCTGCTCACCGGCACCACGTCGGCGAGGGTTCCGGCCAGCGCCAGACCGTCCGCGCCGAGCACGGTGGTGCGCAGCAGCGGCTCGCGCGCCCACTCGATGCCCTCGGCGCGGGCGATCTCGGCGAGCAGCGCCACGGTCACCGAGTCCAGGCAGCCCTCCCAGGCGGGCGGTGTGCTCAGTCGTCCGCCGCGTTCCTGTACGACGGCGGCGCCCGCCGACTCGGCGACCCGGCCCGCGGTGTTGAGGATCAGCGCGTCGTCGTACCCGGCCGTCGTCGCCTCCAGCCGTGCGAGGCGGGTGAGTTGGTAGTTGCCGACCACCTTCAGGGCCGGGGGCAGCGTGTCGTCGGCGGGGCGCCGCCACGCGCTGGTCTGCAGGGCGACGGGGGTGGGAGCGGCGGGCTGCCGGCGGAAGGCGGCGACGGTCACCGAGGCGGCGCGGGCTCGCGGGGTGAGGATGGCCCCGACCACCATGGGCCGGACGTACACCTCGCAGTCCGGGTCGTCGCCGGCCTCACGCTCGGCGGCGGCGCGGCAGCCGTCGAGCAGTGCGGGGGGCCCGCCTTCCAGCGGCAGGCCGAGGACCTCGCAGGAGCGTGCCAGCCGGTCGAGGTGGCGTTCCGCGCCGATCAGCGCCAGTGTTCCGTCGGTCTGCCGTCGGGCGACCAGCCCGTCGAAGACGCTCAGCCCGCGCAGCAGCGCGTCGGACATCAGGGGAATCCTCGCCCGGTCCCATGCGGCGATCTCTCCGTCGAGCCAGATGGTGCCGTTCTGTACGTGCATCGTGGGTGTCCTTCCGGGGAGGCTGAGGGGGCGTCGAAAGGGCGGGCCGGGGAGCCGGGGGCGGCCGCCGGCCGGGGAGCGGCTGCGGCCGCCGGCTCTGGTCACCCGAGGGGGCGAACCGGCCGGGTCACCCGACGGGGTCGCTGCCGTCCGGGCTCCACGACGCGCGCACGCCTTCCAGGAGCCGTTCCGTCTGGTCGAGCATGCGGCGCACGTTGAACTCCCTGCGCACGGTGGAGAGGGCGTTCGCGACCAGCCGCGCGCGGAGCTGTTCGTCGGCCGCGAGCCGTGTCAGCGCCTCGGCCCAGACGCCTTCGGCGTGGGGGGACAGCCGCAGTCCGACATGGGGGTCGCCGATGACCTCACGCAGACCGCTCACATCGCTGACGACCGTGGGGCGGCCCGCGGCCATCGCCTCCAGGACGGCCAGCCCGAGCCCCTCGGCGAGACTGGGCTGCACCACGACATCGCACTCCCGGTACACGGCGGGCATGTCGTCGAGGGCCAGGTCCTGGCGGAGCGTGACCCGGTCCTCCAGGTCGAGCTCCTTGACGAGTGCGAGGAGCCGCTCGTAGAAGCCTAGGTCGGAGGAGTGGGCGCGGCCCGCGATGACGAGGTGGGCGTCGAGGCCTCCGGAGATCAGCCGGGCCAGCACGCGGACCATGAAGTCCTGCTGCTTGCGGGGGGCGATCCGGCCGCTGAGGACGATGACGAACCGTCCGTCGGGCCGCCTCGGCCCCTCGGTCGCGAACCGTTCGCACTCGATGCCGTGCGGGATGTGGTGGGTGGTCTCCAGCGGACTGCCGTACGCGAGTGCCTTGTCGTGGTAGAACCGGCTGCCCGCCACCAGCGCGTTGACCGGCAGGGCCGCGTAGACCAGCCGGGCCCGGCCCCGGCCGAGGGGTCCGCGTTCGGGCTCCTGCTCGTGGAAGTTGGCCACGAGGGGGCGGCCGTGGGTCAGGGCGACCATGCTGCCGAGGACGGCCGTCTCGTGGCTGTTGGCGAAGACGACGTCCGGGGTGCCCCAGGTGTCGACGAGGGAGGAGAGTTCCCCCGCCGTGCTGAACTGCATCTGCTCCCAGCGGAGTTTGGTGGGGTCGTCCAGAAGGTCCCGGTAGGCCAGCAGCCGCCGGACGCGGGCCTGGCCGTCGGTGTCGTCGGCGGGAGCGGTGACACGATCGCCGTCGGTGGCGACCATCACGTCGTGGCCGCGGGCCGCCAGCCCGGTGGCGACCGTGCGGATGTAGGACTCCGCGCCGCCGATCAGGGGGTGGTAGGCCGGGGCGAGGACAAGGATGCGCATGCGGTCTCCGAGATTGATCCGGCTTTCGGGGTCAGGCGACGCAGCCGTCGGCCACGATGGTGTGTGCGGGGACGGTCGCTCCGGGGAGGACGACCGTGTCGTGCAGCCAGGCGCCGGCTTCCACGACGGCCCGGTCCGCGACGTGGACACGGCCGGTGAGCCGCGCCGACGGGTGGACGCGGGCGGTGGAGGCGACGTGGCGGGCGTCACCGCCTCCCGGCTGCCGGGACGCGAGGTCGTCGAGGACGGCCCGCCGATAGGAGTCGATGGTCCCCAGGTCGTCCCATCTCCCCAGCCAGGGGGCGAGGGTCACCTCGGCCCGTTCGGCCAGCAGTTCGGGGATGAGGTCGGCGCCGAAGTCGTAGATACGGTCGTTCGGAACGCGTTTCAGCAGTTCGGGGCGGAGACAGTAGGCTCCGCCGCTGATCCAGCTCCGGCGGCCCGCGGCCCAGGACGGCTTCTCCTCCAGCGCCGTGGGGCGCCCGCCGGCGTCGAGCCGGAAGACGCCGAACCGCGATCCGTCGTCCACCTCGACGGCGAGCACGGTCAGCTCGCTCCCGGACTCCTCGTGTCGCCGTACCAGCTCCCCGAGGGCACCGTTGCCCAGGTAGAGGTCTCCGGAGACCACGAGAACGGTGTCGGCGGCGGCGAGTTCGTCCTGGAAGGTGAGCATCGAACCGGCCGGTCCGCGCAGCCGTTCCTCCCGGCGGGTGATCACCGGCAGGGCCGGCTCGGCGGAGGCGAGGTACGCCTCGGCCGCCGCCGCGTGATGGTGCAGGTTGCACAGGACCCGGTCGGGCCCGAGGGAGGCCACCTGGTCGACCAGACGCCCCAGGATGGTGGTCGGACCGAGAGGGAGCAGGGGTTTGGGCAGCCGGCCCGTGAGGGGCATCAGCCTGCTGCCGGCACCGGCACCGAGTATCAGGCACTCCACCGGTCGTTCTCCTTCCGTTGCGAGGGTGCGGGGACGAGACGGGCCGGTCCCGGGCCGTCGAAGAGTGCGGCGCGGCTGAACAGCGGTGTCATCTCCCAGTCCTCGGCGGCCCAGGACGACTCGCCGGGGCCGTACGGCCCGAGCGGGGACCCCGCGGCCGCCGGGGAGGGATCGCGCAGGCGGTCGAGGTCGGTGAGACGGGCGAGCCGGTCCAGACAGCGGTCCGCGTACAGAGGGGCGAGGACGAACTTGCCCGGCAGGACGGCCACCGCGTTGTCCCAGCCGACATCGAGGACACCGCCTTCCGGCAGGCCGCCGTCATCGGGCACGTCCACCTCGATCTTTCCGGCGGGATAGAGCCCCCACCGGGCGTCGGGGTCGTCCCACAGGCCGGGGACGTGGGTGGCCAGTACCCGGGAGACGGCGCCGAGCCAGGAGCGGCGGGCGTCCTCGTCCTCGGCGCTCGGCCAGAAGTTGACGAAGGTCGACATGAGGTACACGCGGTCCCGGCCGGCCGGCCGGGAGGCCACGAACAGCCCCTGTGCGCTGTCCTCGGGCAGGCAGAACGCGCCGGGCAGGTCACGGCCGCTGCGGCAGACCAGCATGTAGGACAGCCGGGTCCGCATGCCGAGGGCGCGCGCCCAGGGTCCCAGCAGGCCGGGTGTACCGAGCCCGGCGGCCAGCACGTAGGCGGGGGCCGACACCGTCAGGGTCCCCTCGTCGGTGAGGATCTCCAGGGCCGACACCGCCCGGCCGGAGAGCCGGGGCAGCACGGCACGGCCGCGCACCCCGGGGGTGGACGCCGCGATACCCGCCACGGCACGCACGGCGGCACGGGGGGACACGGTCGCCTCCGGTACCGCGAACGTCCCGACCGTACCGGCGAGGCCCGGTGCGCCGACCTCCTTCCAGGGCATGCCGAGCGAGGTCCAGGCGGCCAGGGTCTCCTCCCTCTCCCCCGCTCCGGTGAACCCGATGACGCTCTCCTCGCCGACGAAGGCGTCCCCGCCCGCCCCGGCGAGGCGGCGGCTCCACCACTCCGCGCAGCCGTCCAGGACGCTCTGCTGGGGCGCGCCGAGCCGGCGGTAGATGTAGCCGCGGTGCAGATAGCCGTGGCAGTGACCGGTCTGGCCCGCGCCGAGACCACGCTGCTCCACGAGGAGGACCGGTACGCCGCGCTGTCGGAGCCGCTCGGTGACCAGCAGTCCGGTGACGCCGGCGCCCACCACGACGACACCCGGCCAGCGGATCGACCCGCCCGGTCCGCCGGCCGCCGGGGTCACCACGGTCCCGTCCCGGACGTGAAGCCGGTGATGTGCTCGGTGATCAGGCACCGCCCCTCACCTGCCGGTTCCAGCACCAGCGTCCGCACCGGCCAGACGACACCCGGCGCCCCGGGGCGGAGGAGGCGGCGTCCGACGGCCCCCGCGGTGGCGGGTACGGAGAGCTCCGCACGGAACCTCGCGCTCTCGAACCGGATCTGGCGGTGCTCCCGCTCCACCGCGCCGGAGGGCGATGCCAGGTGCGCCAGCTCCCGGAGGCCGGGCGGGAGGACCAGCGGGGCGGGGCAGGTGGGGATGCCGTCACGGACGCGGAACACGACTCCCCCGAAACCGCCGGGCACGGGGTGGGCGACGCCCAGGTCCTCGCCGACCGCGCAGAGGACGGCGTCGGGGGGCACGCTCGGCATCACCACACGGGTCCGCCCTCCGGCGACGGCGGCCACATGTCCGTGACGTACGTCGATGTGGAAGAGGACTCCTTCGCGGACGAGCGGTCCGCGCACCGCGGCGGCCGGGACTCCCAGCCGGTGCACGGTCACGGTGTCGTCCGCGGGTCGGTCCGGGGCAGCCGGGCCCTCCGACCGCGCCACTGTGCAGTCCGGCTCCCCCGCCGGCGGCCCGGCTCCGTGCCGAAGCCGGTTCACTCCGCCCCTGCCCGGCTTTCGGGCGCCCGGGAGCCGGGGGCCACCGGGCCTGGCCCGTCCCCTTCGGACGGTACGGCCCCGCCCGCCGCGCGGAGCTCCGGGAAGCGCACCGCCTGCGGCAGCCCGGACGAGGCTGCCGCGAAGCACAGTCCGCCCACCGCGATGACGAGGGCGAGCAGGATCCAGGTCAGCGCCGCGGAGTACTGGAAGACGACACCGAAGCAGATCGGGAAGAGCGCCATGCCCACCGCGCCCGAGGTCTGGAACACGGCGACGGTCCGGCCGCGCACGGCGTCCGGAGCCGATTCGGTCATCAGGGCGTTGGACGCGGGCATGTACAGCGCGTCGACCACCGCGAGGACCACGCCGACGAACACCACCACCGTCCACGCCAGCGGCGACTGCCGCTCCGGGAGGAGCGCCATCAGGAGCAGCGAGGCGGACAGCAGTCCGGCGGAGAAGCAGATGACCCCGGCGCGGGAACGGAAGCGCACCGCGTGGCTGAGCGGCGTCTGGATCAGCGCCGCGATCCCGGTGTTCAGCGCGAAGAGCAGCGTGGACACGTAGACCGGCATGTCCCACCGCTCCACGAAGAGCACCGGCAGCGCCACGGAGGGCAGCAGCATGACAGGGCTGAACAGCACCTGCCCGAGGCTGAACAGGAGGTTGGTGCGGCCGGAGAGGACGGTGCGCCAGCCCCGTACGGCCTGGAGGAGTTCGGGGTCCTCGTCGTCCCCGTCCGCCGGGTCCGTCCCGCTGTCGGCGGTCCTGGCCATGGGCTGGAGGACGAACAGCAGCGCGGCCGCCAGACACGTGAGGATGTTGATGACGACCAGCCAGCGTGCCCCGCTGACGGCGCTGACGGCCAGCACCGCGGTCGCGAGGAACGCACCGAGGCCCATGGCCCCCGCCTTGACGGACTCCAGGAAGGCGAACCAGCGCTCGAACGGGCGGCCGTTGCTGAGGGCGTGGACGTACGAGGACCAGCAGGCCCAGTACATCCGGTCCGCCACGGCGACCAGCAGCATGGCCAGGAAGATCCCCACCAGACCGTCCGCCAGCAGGTACAGCACGTAACCCGCCGCCGAGATGACGTTGTTGGAGACCATGGCGGCCCTGGGGCCGAGGCGGTCCGTCATCGCCCCGCCCGCCAGGCCGGCGGGCAGCGACAGCAGGGTGGCCGCCGTGAGGGCGGCGCCGAGCTGTGCGACCGGGACGTCCGTGGTGAGGGTGAAGTACAGCAGGGAGATGGGGATCATCAGTCCCACGCCCACGGTGTCCACCAGGACCGCGGCCGTCGTCCGGCGCACCTCGGTCAGCGGCGGTACGCCGAACCGGGCCGCGAACCCCTTGCTCTGCGCGCTCACGTCGTATCCGTCCTTGTGTCGTGCGGCATCTCGCGCGCGTACTTCCCGGGGTCGCCCAGCGGCCCCGGGTCGGCGGGCCGCGGTGTTCTGGCGATGTGCTGGTTGGCCCGGCGGCCGTCGGCGTCGACCATGACCGGCCGGCGGTGCCACAGATGGGCGAGGGGCCTGTCCCAGCGGGGCACGGAGGTGTGCCGCAGCACCTGCCGGTAGAACTCGTTGTCCTCGTCGCCCCAGCCGCGGAACCGCTCGTCGTAGCCGCCCACGGTCTCGAAGAGGTCCCGGGTGACGCTGACGTATCCGCCCCACACGTCGCGGAGCGCGAAGCCCCTCAGCCGGCCCGCGTCGGCGCTCGCCGGGCCGCCGGGCGCCAGCCGCGAGCGGATGGCCCGGCCGCTGCTGACCTGGTCGAGGAAGAGCAGGTCGCCGTAGGGCAGCAGGGCCGGAGGCCCGTCGTCGAGGCAGGCCACCACGCGGCTCAGATGGTCGCGCTCCACCACCATGTCCGCGTCGTGGAAGCACAGATGGCGCGTCCCGGGGAAGGCCGCCGCTCCGGCGTTCAGCGCCCAGCTCTTGTTGAAGGCGCCGGGGTTGGGGAGGAACAGGTACGCGTCGACGAGGTCGGCGAGGTAGCGGTCCATCCGGGGCCGTACGTCCTGCTCCACGACGACGACGCGGTACGCGGACCGGTCGAGGTCCTGCCGTACGGCGGAGGCGACGGCGGCCACGGCGTTGCGGGCCCGGCCGGTGTCGGAGGGGTGTGCCCGGACGGGGATGACGACCGTGACGGCCGGGTCGCCCGCGCCCGGCCGGTCCGGGGCGGGGGCGATCCGGTCGGTGAGGAGCGCGCGGACGTCCTCGGGGGTGTCGGGGACGGCGGGTTCGTCGCCGGCGGGCCGCCGGTACTCCGCGCCGAGGTGGTACCGGACGACGCTGGTACGCGCCACCTCGGCGAGCAACGGCGCGAGCCGGGCGTCGAGCGCGCGGTCACGGGCCAGTTCGGCCGCCACGGCCGCTTCGACATGGCGGTGCGCGGCGGCGTCGGCAGGGTCGACGGCGAGCCGGTGGAGGGCGTGCGAGACCGAGGTCTCGGGCCAGGAGTGCGACAGGAGCGCCGCTCTGACCGCGGAGTGGGCGCTCTCCGTCTCCTTCCAGGTGCTGGCGTTGACGGCGGCTTCCGGATCGCATGCGCTCACGTACGCGCCCGTCGCGTCACGTGCGGTCGACTCACGGGCCGCCGAGTCGCGGGCCGCCGTGTCGCGGGCCGTTGTCTCGCGGGCCGTCGTCCCGGGGGCTGCGGTGTCGTCGGTTCCGGCCGGCAGGCGGTTCAGGGTGGAGTCAGACACGGCCGAGCCCTTCGCCGGAGAGTGCCGTACCTGTCGGGACGGTCGCCGTGGCGGCCGGTACGAGTTCCCGTACCGGCGTCAGCGCACGACGCGGGTTGTGGTGGAAGAGCTGCCCGAAGGCCCGGGCATCGGCGATGTCGGAGACGTTGCGCCGCTGGACGGCGAGACCACCGGAGCCGGCCGCCACGATGCCGTCGGTGCGGTACCAGAGGCCGCTGCCCTCCCGGTGGTGCAGCTCCTCACCGGCGAGGAACGGCACGCTGGTGTCGTCCGTGATCCCGATCAGGCGCTCCGGACCGAGGTACTCCAGGGTGCGGCGGCAGACGGCCAGGTCGACGTGGTCGCCGTCGAAGTTGAGGAACGGCAGCAGGCTTCCCTCCCGGGCGGCCCGCAGCAGGGTCGCGGGCACCGGCCCGAGCAGCCGGTCGAGGTCCGCCGACTCCCAGTCGGCGGCGAGCACCGGCTTCAACTGCTCCGCGCGGCCGGCTCGTTCCTCCGCGGTACGCCAGACGTGCCGGAAGGCGCGCGGCATGTCGTTGTAGAGGTGGTCGGTGAGGAGGACGTCCGGGCCGGGGCCGTAACGATCCTGCACGTGTGCGATGAGCGCGCGGGTGCGTTCGGCGCTCCGTTCGGGTGCGTCGTGCTGGAAGTGACCGAGGGCGATCTTGACCCCGTTGGCGTAGCAGAGGTCGATCACGTCCCGGTAGGTGAGGCCGTCGTCCAGCTCGTCGTCCAGGTCTCCCATGTCCGGGCCCATGACGATGTACCGGAGTCCGTAGCGGCCCAGCGCGGCGATGCGCTCCCACTCCCGGGCGGTGGGCGACCAGATGCCGCGCGGGGGCACCCCGCCCGTCCGTCCCAGGAGGGGGCCCTCCACGGAGAATCCGAGAATGGCCGGGAAGGAGGCCCGGTTCTCGTGCCAGGCGCACATCACGTCCGTCAGTCCGGGAATGTGATCGCGCCCGAGAAAAACGCCGGGGACGACATCGAACCCGTTCTCCGTGGCGAGATCGTCGACCCTGCGCAGTTCACCGGGGAGCATCGAACTGTAGTCGATCGCGCCGATTCCATGTGTGTGAATGAGAATGGGCCGCTCGTTCAATTCATTTTCTCCGAAACCTTGTTGGGTGTCCGTACCCGGAACGGCTTCATACTTCCGAATCACCGCAGATCTCGTCTACGTGTTCAATTCCCAAGTCGGACAGGTTGATCGGGGGCGGGGACGGGTGTTCAACCGCATGACGAAGCGGTTGAACACCGTCCGGATTCCGCGCCGGCGCGGCCGGTCAGTCCTTGATCGCCCTCGCCACCCTCGCCTGTGCCTCTTCGAGGACACGCGCGAGATGGTCGGGGCCGAGGAAGGACTCGGCGTAGACCTTGTGGACGTGCTCCGTGCCGGACGGGCGGGCCGCGAACCAGGCGTTGCGGGTCGACACCTTGATGCCGCCCAGCGGTGTGCCGCTGCCCGGGGCGCGCGTGAGCACCGAGACGACGTCCTCGCCCGCGAGCGCGCCTCCCGGCAGCCGGTCGGCGGTCAGTCCGGCCAGCGCGGTCCGCTGCCGGGGAGTGGCGGGCGCGTCGGTCCGCACGGAGTACGGGCGGCCGAGCCGGGCGGTGAGCCTCTCCCAGTGCTCCGACGGAGAGGCGCCGGTGACGGCGATGATCTCGGCGGCCAGCAGGGCCGGGACGATGCCGTCCTTGTCGGTGGTCCACACCGAGCCGTCCCGGCGCAGGAACGACGCCCCGGCCGATTCCTCGCCGCCCCAGCAGAGCCGGCCGGTCCGCAGCCCCTCGGTGAACCACTTGAAGCCGACCGGCACTTCGACCAGCGGCCGCCCCAGATCGGCGGCGACCCGGTCCATCAACGCCGTGGTCACGACGCTCTTCCCGATCCCGGCGGCCGCGGGCCAGCGGTCGCGGTGCGCGTGCAGATGGGCGGCGGCCGCCGCCATGTAGTGGTTGGCGGGGAGCAGTCCGCCGTCCGGGGTGACGATGCCGTGCCGGTCGGCGTCCGCGTCATTGGCGACGATCACGTCGAAGCGGTGGCGCTGCCCGGTCAGCGGCGCCATGGTGTGCGGCGACGAGCAGTCGGTGCGGAGCCTGCCGTCCCCGTCCGGGGCGAGGAACCACCATGTCGGGTCGGTGCGGTCGTCGAGTACGGCCAGGTCGAGACCGTACTGCTCGGCGATCCGCCCCCAATAGGCGACCGAGGCGCCGCCCAGCGGATCCGCGCCGATCCGTACGCCGCTCGCGCGTACGGCCTGCAGGTCGAGCACGGTCCCCAGGTCGTCGACATAGCCGCCGAGGAAGTCGTGCCGCCCGGTCGTGTCCAGGGCCTCGGCACGGGTGAAGGGCACCCGGCGCACCTCGGTCAGCCCGCCGGCGACGAGCGCGTTGGCACGCTGCTCGATCCACGAGGTGGTCGTCGCGGACGCGGGTCCGCCGTGCGGTTCGTTGTACTTGTAGCCCCCGTCGCCCGGCGGGTTGTGCGACGGGGTGATCACGACGCCGTCCGCCGGGGCCACCGCGCCGTACCGCCGGTTGTGCGCGAGGATCGCGTGGGAGACGGCCGGAGTCGGGGTGTGGCCCCCGGAGGCGTCCCGCAGGACGGTGACGCCGTTGCCGGCGAACACCTCCAGGGCGGTGATCCAGGCCGGTTCCGACAGCGCGTGCGGATCCTTCCCGAGGAACAGCGGGCCCGTGATGCCCCGGGCGGCGCGCTGCTCGGCGATCGCCTGGCTGATGGCGGCGATGTGATCGTCGTTGAACGCCGTGTCGAGGGAGGCGCCGCGATGTCCGTTGGTCCCGAACACGACCCGTTGGCCGGGTTCCCCCGGATCGGGACGAAGGGTGTAGTACGCGTCGACCACCCGGTCGACGTCTATCAGGTCCTTCTCGCTCCGTACATCGGCTTCCGCCCGGTTCTCGGGCACGATTCCCCTCCCTGTCCGTCGGCCGCCGCGGCGGCCCTGACGTCCCATGACGTGGTTCCCTGACGTTCTTCGCCGGTCCGCGCCCCGCCGGCGCGGGTCATGCCACGGGGTCCCGTGTGCGCGCGTGGTGGGCCTGTTCGAACTCGGCGGCGAAGGACTGCCAGATCTCGGAGTAGCCGCGCATCAGCTTGGCCAGGGGGTCGAGACAGTGCGGTGGCACGGCGGACGTACCGTTCCGCCGCCGCTCGCGCACCGCGGCGGTGCAGACCCCGAGCAGGCGCAGGATCTCGCGGCCGCTCTCCGTGAGCCGCAGCGACGGGTCCCGGCGCAGGCTCTCGGCGATCTGGGTGAGTGCTTCGGCCGAGGGCATGCCGGCGGCCCCGCCGGCCCCCGTCGCGGACCGGTGGGTCTCCCGGCGCTCGGCCGACTCCACCGCGCGCCGCAGACGGTCGGGCAGCGGGTCGGCGCCGCGCAGCAGCCTGTCCCGTACGTCGGCCGCCGTGGCGGGCGATATCCCGGCCGTCCGGGCGACCTGCCGAAGCGAGGCGGTCGGGTCGCGCCTCAGCAGCTCACTCGCCCGGGCCCGGCCCTCGGTGGAGTTGACGGGCCTGGCGCGCCCGTCGTGCCCGATCCGGGTGCCGGTGGTGGCGCCGGCGACGTGCTTGCGGAGCCGTGCCACCGTCGCCGCGGAGACCCCGGCGACGGTGGCGACGCTCCGGTCCGACCAGAACGGGTGGGAGGTCAGGATGCGCCGGGCGGCGCTGGTCCGGTCGGTCCTGGAGAGCGGGAGTCCGTGCCCCGCGTTGAGGGAGACGGACAGGACGAACACCTCGTGCTCCTCGCCCTCGAAGAACTGCGCACCGATCTGTGACAGCCCCCGCAGCAACGCGGCGCGCACCCGGTGCGCCCCGTCGACGACCCGCAGGGTGGCCCGGTGCACCACGATCGGCGGGAGCGCGGTCTCCTGTTCGCCGAGCAGCCGCACATGGCCGGGATCCTCGCCGCGTACCCGCGGCGACCCGGCGATCAGGAGCGAGGCCACGGGGACCTGCACCACGGGCGACCTGTGTATCTCCCCGATGCTCCGGGCGACCTGGCGGGCGGCCGTTCCGTGGTCGTCGAGGTACGCTCCGCTGCTGTCGATCATCACATTCCTCTCGTGCGTCCGTTCCGGTCGGATGGCCTCCACCCTCGGAGCGGGCGTCTCGCGGTCGTCACGCGATGAGGCTCTGTGCCTGGTGCGGGGAGCTGGGGTGCGACAGGAGGTGATCTTCGGGGAGCGGGTCAGGCCGTCCGGCCGGGCACCCACGCGCTCAGCGGGACGAAGGTGCCGAGGTCGGCGACCCCGGCGCCCGCGGCGACGCCGTACGGGCCGCCCAGGCAGTCGTCGCCCGGGAAGAGGACCGCGCTGGTGGAGTGGGTGTTGACCGCGGACTTCACTCGCCCTGCCCAGCCGTGGTCGACGAGGCTGACGCAGGTACCGCCGCCGGTGAGCGAGGAGAGGGGAAGACGGTCACCGGCGAAGTCGCCCTCGGAGAACAGGCACAGCGCGCCGGTCGGGCAGTCGGCAGGCTGAGCGGCGTGGACGGTGGCGGGTGTCAGAGCGGCGAGGGCGAGCGCGGCCGCCGACGCGGCGGCCGCGAGCGGCGCCCACGCGCGGGACGGCCGCGCCGGCGTACGGATCGTCGCGCCGGGCCTGTTCATGTGAGGCGCTCCTTCGTGGGTGCGGGCGGGGTTCACTGCTCGTCCTCGCTGACGATGACGACCTTGGCTCCCCGGTAGCCGTCGCCGTTGACACCGATGACCTCGAGCGCACGCTCGTACTCGTCGAGCGGAATGCGGTGGGTGACCACACGCTCCAGCGGCAGGTGCTCGGCCAGGGCGAGGGCACGGGGGAAGGACGGGGCGTTGTAGTCGCCGGCGCCGACGATGCGCAGGCCGCGGCGGAGGATGTCCAGCGGCTGGACGGTCACCCGGGAGCGGTCGTCGAAGCCCATGATCACGACCGTTCCGGCGGTGTCCACCAGGTCGAGCGCCGTGTCGAGCAGGCTTCCGACGGTGTCGACGACCGTGCGGGACCTGGGGGCGAGCGCGGCGCCCTCCGGGTCGGTGACGGTGAGCGGGGCGGACACCGGAAGGTCGTGCAGGATCTTGCCCGCGAGCTCACGCCGGAACGGGTCGGTCTCGACGAGCACGACTCCGCTGCCGAGGTGGAGGGCCGCCATCGCGGTGACCAGTCCGATGGGGCCCGCGCCCAGGACCGTCACGGCCTCGCCGGGGACGACGGACGCCGCGTCGAGGTTGTTGAGCACGCACGCCAGCGGTTCCACGACCACGGCGCGGTTCCAGCTCAGCCCTTCGGGCAGCGGGTGGAGGAACCGGGCGGGGAGGACGATGTAGTCGGCGAAGGATCCGTCTCGGTCGAGACCGACCTCGGTGCCGGCCTTGTTGACGCAGTGCTGGAACCGCGCCGCGGCGCACTGGTGGCAGTCCGAGCAGTAGAGCGTGGGGTTGATCACGACCCGGTCGCCGGGCGCGAACCGGCTGCCCGGCCCCGCGCTTTCGACCCGGCCGACGGCTTCGTGGCCCATGACCACGCCGGTCTCCGCCGGGAACTTGCCTGTCAGTACGCCGCGGTCGGTGCCGCAGATGCCGGTCTGCACCACGCGGACCCGTACGTCGTCGGGCCGGGTCAGCGGCGGATCCGGGCGGGTGCTGCGGACGAGGGTGCCGTCGTGGGCGAGAGTGAGCGCGCGCATGGAACCTCCGTGTGCGGGGTGGGATGTCACCAGCGGATCGTGTCGATCAGACGTGCGTGCAGCTCCCCGTTGGAGGCGGCGACGCATGAACGCTGGTTGTGGGGCGACAGATCGAGCAGTGCCGTGTCCTCGAGGCCGGCTCCGTAGGCGTCCGTGATGATCACGCCGGCCTTGCGGGCCAGGAGCACGGCGGCCGCGATGTCGTACGGGAAGAGGTGCAGGACGTCGCCACCGCCGACCCTGCGGAACTCGGACTCCGTCTCGGGCCGGTCCTTCAGGATGCGGTTGCCGATGTCGACGTAGGCGTCGAGCTGACCGGTCACGATGCGGCTGATCGAGTAGCAGGCGCTGTTGAAGACGAAGACGCCGCCGGTGTTGGCGGAGGCGTCGACCAGGTGGGCGTAGGCCTCCGTCATCAGGTGCATGGGATGTCCGTTGAACTCCAGCGACCAGAACATGTGCCGGGGATCGACGGTGCCGCTCAGCGAGGGCACGGGCGCGTCGTGATGTCCGGCCTCGACACCGTCGGTCTCCGGGCCGGTGTACATCCAGGCGCCCGACTTGAGCTCCATCAGGAGGGCGTGGGTGACGTCCCCGATGGTGGGGTCCGGTGTGTCGAACGGGGCGACGGCGATGGAGATCATCGCCATCTCCAGGCCGGCCGACGCCGGCCGGGTGCCGTCGATGGGATCGATGACGAGGAGGTGGCGCGGGTCGTCGCCGGTGTCCCGGCGGTGGTGGTCCTCCGTCAGCACCGCGAGCGGGACTGGTGCGTTGGCCAGCAGGTACTTCCATACGGCCTCTTCCGCGACCGCGTCGATGTCGAACTGGGCGTCACCGCCCGGGGAGACGCCCAGCACCCGGCGGGAGAGCTGGGCCGGGCCGGCGGCCCGAAGGGCGTCGCGGATCTCCTGCGCCGCGCCGATCAGCAGCTCCTTCACGACAGGACCTCCGTCAGCAGCGCGTCGAGGCGGTCGCACATCAGGCCGGCCTCCTGGAGCGTCATGGTGAGCGGAGGCCTGATCTTGAAGACGTTGCCGAAGCCGTACCGCGAGGTCCGGATGATCAGACCGTGGTCCATTCCCCGCTTCGCCACGGCGTTGGCGAGGTCCACGGCGGGTTCTCCGGTGCTGCCCACCATCTCGACCCCGATCATGAGACCGACTCCGCGTATGTCGCCGAGCTGGGGGAAGCGGTCCTGCAGCGCGTGCAGCCGCTGGGTGACGAACCGGCCGACGGCGGTGACGTTGTCGAGGAAGCCGGGGCGTCCGATGACGTCCAGGGTCACGTTCGCGGCGGCGGCGGCCATGACGTTCGCCCCGTAGGTGAACGAGTGGTGGTGCGCCTCCAGGCCGGCCAGTCGGTCGTTGGTGAGGATCGCCGCCACCTGGGCGCCGGACCCGCCCAGTCCCTTGGCCACGGTGATCGCGTCCGGTTCGACGCCGAAGTGGTCGGCGGCGAACATGTGGCCGGTGCGGCCGATGCCGGTCTGGATCTCGTCGAAGATCAGCACGATTCCGCGTGCGTCGCAGAATTCACGGAGCCGCTGGAAGTAGCCGGGCGGAGGCACGATGTTGCCGCCGTTTCCGGAGATGGGCTCGACCATCACCGCGGCGACCTGACCGGTGCTGGCGAACTCGATGAAGTCGTCGATCCGGTCGACGCACATCATTCCGCAGGTCGCGGGGGTCTGCCCGTAGAAGCAGCGGAAGCAGTACGGGTCGGGAACGTGCAGGCCACCGGGGAGGAGGGAGGGGAAGGGTGCCTTGCGGAAGGCGTTCCCGGAGAGCGACGCCATCATCATCGACTGGCCCAGGTGGCTGCGGAACAGCGTGATGACGTCCCGCTTCCCCGTCGCCGCCTGTGCCATCTTGATCGCGCCCTCGTTGGCGGCCGAGCCGCTGGAGACCTTGAGGTGCACCTTGGTCAGGTTCTTCGGCGAGACGGAGACCAGCCGGTCGACGAGCTCGTTGACCGGTCCGCTCTGGAAGCTCGATGTGACGTGGATCAGCTGCTCGGCCTGCTTCTGGATCGCCGCCACGACCTCGGGATGGCCGTAACCGAGGCTCAGGTTGAAGGTGGCGGCCGCGCAGTCGATGTAGTCGCGGCCCTCGGCGTCGTACAGGTAGACACCCTGCCCACCCGTCATCTTGTGGTCGGAGACCGGGTAGTACATGCCGTCCGGCGGCCGGTTGTCGGTCGTGGTCATTTCTCCCCCGGGGGTTCGGTCGTGTGGTGTCCCGCGGCTGACAGCCCACCGGTGTCCGCCGCCGCGACGGGCGGCGCCTGGAGGGGCCCGGCCGCGGTGGCGCGGCGGATCAGGGGGCCGCTCAGGGCCACCGTGACGGCGAGCAGGAGCGGGATCAGCAGAGCGGTGGAAAGGTCCGTCAGATCGGCCAGCCAGCCGACGAGCGGCGGGCCGGCGAGGAAGCCGAAGTAGCCCAGGGTCGCGGCGCGGGCGAGCGCGGCCCCCGCCTGGTCGGCGTTGAGGTTGCCGGCGGCGGTGAAGATCTGCGGCACGACGGTCGACACTCCCGCGCCGGCCAACAGCCAGCCCAGCAGGATCGGCACCAGGCTCCCGGACCAGACGACGAGGGCGAGGCCCGCGACGGCCGTCGCACCGCCCCAGCGGACGACCGAGACCGAGCCGTACCGGGCGACGACGCGGTCGCCCAGCGCCCGGCCGGTGGTCATGGCCCCGGCGAACGCGGCATAGGCGAGGGCCGACACACCGGTGTCCGCGTCCACCGTCTCCTGGAGGTGTACGCCGCCCCAGTCCGCCGCGGCCCCCTCGACCACCATGCTGCTGAAGGCGACGCAGCCCAGGAGCGTGGCGAGCAACGGCAGTCGGCCGGTACCGCCTGTCTCCGTGACGTCCTCGGCTTCCGCGGACTCCGCCTTCCCCAGGAGCCTGCCGCCCGTCGCCACGGCCGCCGCCGCGAGCAGTACGGCCGCCACCGGCAGGGAGGTCTCGCGGGAGACGTCGAGACTCAGCAGGAGGGCGCCGAGGCCCGCACCGACCACTCCTCCGACGCTGAAGACGGCATGGAAGGCGGACATGATGGGCCGTTCGTAGAGCCGCTCGACCTCCACGGCCTGCGCGTTCATGGAGACGTCCATCAGGCCGTTGGCGGCGCCGAGCAGGGCGAGCGCGACGGCCAGCCACATCAGGGAGGGGGCGAAGGCCGGCCCGACCAGGGTCAGCGGAAGCAGGACGCCGCTGATCCTGGTCACGGCGGCCGAGCCCACCCGGTCGATCAGCCGGCCGGCGACCTGCATGGCGACGAGCGCCCCACCGGCCACGACGAGCAGTGCCGCGCCGAGTTGCAGGGGGCTGAGGCCCAGGTCCCGCTTGATGTCGGGGACATGGGCCACCCACAGGGCCAGGGCCGTGCCGTTGATGCCGAAGTATCCGAAGACCGCGGCGCGGGCCGCCGCGGATCTGGGCTCCATTCAGGTGCCTCCTGTGTCGTGGGTGCCGACTGCACGCGGCGCGCTGTCGGAGGGCGCTCGACGGCCGCCGCGTTTCCGGGAAGGCGCGCGGGGGCGCATTCCATGAACCGGCTCGAAGGACATCGCTGCGGAAAAGCGGCGCACGACTCCACGTCGACGGCGAGGCCCCACCGGGCGTGTGCGCAACCGCTTTCTCGATCGCCGCGCCGAGGCCGGGATGTTTTTCGGCAGGGCGGACGGAAGGCGCCGTAGAACTGTACGAGGGGGGTGACAGCGGATCTCCCGGTCCACTGCGTTCACGGCTGCGTGGTCATTCAACGGAGGCGATCAGGTGCGTGATCTCCCGCCACGACCGCAAACGTATGTGCCCGCGCCGCGGAATTGCACCAACTTTCCCGCCGCCTTGAGCGCGGGGCGATTATCCCGCTTTTTCGGTCAAGTGACGATCACGGGCGCCGCGCGGGTTCCGGCCCCGGTCCGGCCGCCCGGCGCGGGAAGGGCGTGTTGTCGCAGATCGGCGCGGAGCGGACGGCGCGTGGACGGCGGGCCACTTAGGCCACGTCTTAAGGAAAGTCGTGACATGGTTCTCTGGCCGATTCTCGCTCTTGTACGTACCGGGCTTCGGGGCGGTGCCCTCGTCGGTGCGGCGGCGCCGGGGTGCGAGGTGTGTGCGCGCTCCCACGCCCGCCGGCAGGCCCCCGGGCTGCGATCGCGGCCACCTCGCCGAACGGACAGCGGACGACGTTCACGAAGGTCCGGAGGCGTCGAGGGAGAGGATCAGCAGGGTGACATCGTCCTGGATCGTGGAGGTGAAGCCGTTCAGGTCGGCCCAGATCTCGTCGGGCAGCTCGTCCGGGCCCGCACCGGTCATCCCTGCCAGACGCTGGACGAAGGGGTAGAACGCGCCGGTCGCGTCCCGTGCCTCCAGGACCCCGTCCGAGGCCAGGAGCAGCCGGTCCCCGGCCAGCAGCGACACCGTACGGGCGCTGCCGGGCAGGGCGTCGGCGAGGCCGAGCCCCAGGGGCGGTCCGGGGTCGAGCTCCAGGATGTGGACGGCCCCGCCGCGCAGCAGCACCGGGGGCGGATGGCCGCAGGCCAGCACGCGGACCTCCCGCCCGTGGGGTGCGAAATCCAGGACGACGGCCGTCGCGAAGAGCTCCGCGTGCTCCGTGCGCGCCGAGTCGACCACGAGCCTGCGGTCGAGCCGCGCCGCGATCGACTCGGCGTCCGCGTCGTCCAGCACGGCCTCGCGGAACGCCCCCAGCACGGAGGCGACCGTCGCGACGGCCGACAGGCCGTGCCCTTGTACGTCCCCCAGGACCGCCCGCACACCGTGAGGACCGGGCCGGACGTCGAAGAAGTCGCCTCCCACCAGCGTGCCGCGTTCGGCGGCACGGTACAGACTCGCGCAGCGCACGGGCCCGACCTGCGGCTGCACGTCCGGGACGAGGGCGCGCTGCGCCGTCTCGGCGATGGTGCGCTCCAGGTCGAGCTGTGCGTCCCGGCGCCCGCGGACGAAGGAGACGAAGATGCTCAGGGTGGCGACGAAACCGAGAGTGAAGAGGTCCGTGTCGCCGGGCTGATTGAGGTGGAAGGCGGGAACGGTCAGCATCACGATGGTCGCGGCGCCGAGCACGGCCGTGGCCCACGGCCCGTAGGCCAGCACGGCCAGCGGGGGCACCGCGCCGAGCAGGAACCCGATGTCCAGCGGAGAGTCGCTGGTCAGGGTGGCCACTCCCACACCCACGAGCAGCAGCACGGGCAGGATCCGCACCCAGCGGGGCGGCGGGGCACCGTGCAACCAGCTGCGCCGGTACGGGCCCGCTGCCGCCTTCCTTGGCTTCACCACACCACTACGCTCCTACGTCCGCGCGCGATGCGCACGCCTGACGGCCCCGGCCCGTGCCGGATCCGGCGCGGGCGGCGACGCGGGGTCACGCAGCGGGTCAGCGGTACTCGCAGAGGTAGGCGGTCTCGACCGCGACCTTGAGCTGGAACCGGCTCTCGCCCGGGACCTTGAAGTGGCTGCCGGCCGCGAAGGTCTCCCAGTCCGCGGCGTCGGGCAGCCTGACGGCCAGGGCGCCACTGACCACGTGCATGATCTCCGGGGCGGCGGTACCGAACTCGTACTCGCCGGGAGCCATGACACCGATGGTCGCCGGGCCCTGCTCCTGGGTGAAGGCGATCGACGTGACCGTGCCGTCGAAGTACTCGTTGACCTTGAACATGGGCATCCTCCTGGGAGACGAGTGAAGAGGGGGTCGACACGTCGCCGTGCCGGTGACCGACACGGGGAGTGTATGGGGCCATGATCGTCGGCCCGGGCCCGGCCGCTCCGTGACGTCCGCGAGCGCGTTCACACGTCCCGGTCGAGGTGGGGGAACTCTCGCTACGGTCCGCTGTCGGCCCGTGGCAGCAGCGGCCCGAGGGGACCGAGGTCCAGGTTGAGGTCCTGGAGCGTGTAGCCGTGCTCGGCGCAGAGGTCGGCCAGCGCGTCGTGCAGGGCCATCAGGGTGGCTCCCAGCTCCTCCTCCTGGTCGTCGGTGAGGTCGCCGGCGTCGACGCGCCGAAGCGCCTGTCTCTCGATGAGCTGGCGCAGGAGTTCCACGACGGTGAGGACGAGTCTGAGGAGGTCCTCCTCGACCGACTCCCGGTCGGTCCGGATGCTGTGCGCGGGACGGTGGGCCTCGCCGACGGGGGCGGGAGGCGCCTTCACGAGGCGGAACGCGTCGGCCAGGGCCGCACCGACGCCGTCCGGGGGCGAGGACGCGGCCGTGGCGTCGTCCCGCCCGCCGGGTGCCCGGCTCTCCCCGTTCACGCCTGCCCCCGGGCGGACGGTCCGAGCGGATCCGCCTCGGAGCGCTGCCCCTGGGCGGACGGTCCGAGCGGATCCGCCTCGGAGCCGACGGACACGATCAGCGCGCGGAGAGAGACGCGGACGAGGTCGATGTCGGCGATCGAGAGCACGATGTCGCCGGAGAGGACCACGCCGCCGCTCAGCAGCCTGTCGAGCAGGTCGACGAGGGCGACCTGGCGGCCGGGGAGCTGTTCCGTGGACCGGGCGACGCTCATCACGCGGGGCCGTCCCGTGCGGCGTCCTCCTGGGGAGGATCAGGTGGTGGAGGCGGCATGGCGAAGGAGTACGGGGCCCACGGGCCGGTCACCTCGATGCGTACGCCGTCGATGTCCGCCGCCACCGCGACGAGAGCGGCGCGGAAGCTCTCGGCCCGGTCGTCCGGGACGAGATAGGCGTCGTTGAGGACATTCTCCTCGGGCCCCGCCAGGGCACCGCGCTGGGCGGGATGGCGCACGCGGTGCGTGCCGAACCGGGAGACGAGCGCCTCGATGCCCCGGGCCGCCTCCTGGGCGTTGCGGTAGTGGTTCTCCTGGGTACTGTGCTGGGCTCGGCGGCGTCGCAGATAGGCCTTGCCCGGGCTGAGCGTCGTGGTCCCCGCGGGCCCCGCGTCACTCTCACGGCCGTCCGGGGGCCCGGTGGAGCTGATGTACAGCTTGACGCCCCACTCGCTCCGGTCCCGGAGCAGGGCGAGTCGCTCGGCGAAGACGTGCCGCTGGGCGGCGAGTGCCTCGCGGGCGCGGTCGTCGTCCTGGTACAGGGTCGCCAGCCGCAGCGGGAGGACGGTGTCGGTGCCCGCGATCGTCTGCACCACGTCGTGGTGCGCGCGGGCGACGGTCTCCAGCCACTCCAGGTCCTCGAAGCGGGCCTTCAGCGTCCGCTCGTCGAACTCGTCCGGCGCGACCCTGCTGATGACGAACGCGGGGGCCGGGGGCTCCTCGCCCGCGGCCGGAGCGTCTGCCTCACCGAGAAGGGACACGTGAGCTCCCGACACCCCGGGGACGCCCGAAAGAGCCGTCCGCAGTCTCCGGGTGTCGCGGACGACGGCGTAGACGTAGGTGAGGTTCTCCCGGTCGATCATGAGCTGCGCCCTCGTCGTGCTGTTCCTCGACGCGGCGTCGTCCTGCCGTCCGGGCCCTGGTCCGGCTCGTTCGGCTCAGGGCCGTCGCCCGGCCGCGGCTCCTCGTCCGGCTCGGAACCGGCGACCACCGCGTCGCGCCGCAGCGCCTCAAGCTCCGCGCGAAGCCGGCGGTTCTCCTCCGCCAGAGGTTCTCCGCTGTGCCTGGAGGAGAGCGAGGGATCGTGTTCCCACCAGTCGATCCCCATCTCCTTGGCCTTGTCCACGGAGGCGACCAGGATCCGCAACTTGATCGTCAGCAGTTCGATGTCGAGCAGGTTGATGCGGATGTCTCCCGCGATGACGATGCCCTTGTCCAGGACACGTTCGAGGATGTCCGCGAGGTTCGCGGAGGAACTCGGCCCGTACGGGACCGGCGACGCCCTGGAAGGTACCGCCCCGAAGCGGTCGGGCAGGGGATCAGACACGGCTGCGTCCTCGATTCCCGGTCATGGTGCGCGCGTGCGGAAGGCGGTGATCTCCGCGAGCCGGTCGAGCAGCTCGTCCTCGCGCCGGTCGAAGGTCTCCTCGTCGATCTCCCCGCGTACCAGGCGGTCCTCCAGCTCTGCGAGCTCCCGCCAGACGGGAGCCGGGTCGTAGTACTCCTCCTCGGCCTGGTCCAGCACCCTCTGAGCGACCCAGGTCACGCCGCGCACCGGGGCGATGGGAAGTGTGAGCAGGGTGGTCAGCAGTCCCATGGTCGCCCTCCTTCCGGGCAGCCGTCATTCCACGAAGCTGTAGGGCGGTAGCGGGCCGCTCAGCCGGAACTCGATCCCGTCCCCGATCTGGCGGGCGAGGCTCGCTTCCGCCGTGCGGAACTCTTCCTGCCGGTCGTCGGCGACGAGGAGTGAGAAGTTGAGGAAATCGGCTCCGGACGCCTGCCGGACGGTGTGCTCCCGGGCGAACGGCACAAGCGCTTCGACCAGCCCGGACGCGAGCGCCTGCTGCCGTTCCTGTACCTGTGCGGCGATCAACTGGCCGAGGGCGAGCGGGAGCTGGGGATCCTGGTCCCCGGCGCGAATCCGCTCGTTGAGTTCACGGGCGTCCGGCGCTTCCCGCAGGATCTGCCGCAGGAGTTCCTCCTCGTCCTGGGACGCCCTCACGTGGTACTCGGCACACCCACCCAGCCGTTCCAGGTTGGCGAGGTAGCCGTCGGCGTCCTTCAGGAGCGCCTGCTCGACCGCCGGCTCGTCGACGGCGATGTAGCCGAACTGCAGCGGCAGGGCGGCGCCGCCGCGCATGAGGCGTTCCTGCACCTCCTGGTGGATCAGCAGATCCCGGCGCTTGGGCCGGATCTTCTCGGAGATGTCGCTGACCACCGCGCAGAGCGGTCCTGAGACGACACCGCGCACGGGAGCCGGCTCGGAGCCGACACCCGACAGATCATCGACGTCGAGGGGGTGGTTCTCCGCGGTGATCGCGTAGACGTAGAGGGCCATCGGTCACTCCTTCTCCCGTCGCGTCGCACGGCGGGCGGCGGGCCGGCGACGACGGGGTGCGGGCTCCGCCTCTTCCTCTTCCGGCTCCTCCTGCTCCTCTTCGTCACCCCCGGACTTCCCGGTCAGAGACTCGGTCACGGCCTCGACGGCCCCGGTCAGGGCGCCCTTGGACTTGCCGTGGGCCCCGCCCTCCATCATGCCGCCGACGACCTCGGGCAGCTGCGCCGGAGCCTTGCGGCCCGCTTCGAGGTCGAGTCTGTTGCACGCTTCGGCGAAACGGAGGTAGGTGTCGACGCTGGCCACCACGATCCGGGCGTCGATCTTGAGGATCTCGATCCCGACCAGTGACACACGGATGAAGACGTCGATCACCAGACCACGGTCCAGAATGAGTTCCAGGACGTCGTAGAGGCTGCCTGTGGAGCCACCACCGCCCCTGCTGACGGCGCTGCCGCTCTGCGGCACCATGGTCATGGCGCCTCCTTCCGCGGCCGAACCGGACTCAGAACGGCCGATCGATCATTCCTCGGCTGTAGCGGCGGGTCCGCTCGAAGGAGATCAACGTGCCTTCCCCGTCGAGGGAGACCCTGTAACTGGCCAGCACGCTCGTCGTGTCGGGGATCCGCTCCAGTTCCACCACTTCCACCTGCGCCTCCCACCCTTCCTCGGTGGGCTTGAGCGAGGAGACGGATTCGGGAACTCTCCCGAGCAGCCGTGCCAGTTGGTCAGTGGCCGAACTCATGGCGGAGCCCGCGTCCACGGCCTTCGAGCGGCTCGGAGCCGGCTTCCGCCGGGCGGGCGACCGCTTCTCGCCGGCGGCACGTGAGGCGCTGCGCCGAGGGCGATCGGGATCCGCTGTGGCCATAGGACACTTCCACAAGACGTACGGCAACTAAAGGCTAGACTTTCATGTTATAGGGATATACGCCATGCCCGGGAGAGCAGGCCTGTTTCCCACCGCCCCAGCGGGGCGTCCTCACGCGTTGTCCAGCAGATGCGTAACCCGATCCAGGGCGTTCCGCACGAGCGGCGAGACGGCCTCGGACACCCGGTGAAGGGACAGGGGTCATGGAGGACACGACCAAGGTCGCCCTGGCAGCCGCCGTGGCAGGCGGCTACCTTCTGGGACGGACGAAGAAGGCTCGCTTCGCGTTCACCGTGGCGACCTACCTCGCGGGCCGCCGCTTCGGCCTCGAGCCGGGACAGCTCGTGACGCAGGGGCTGACGAAACTCAAGGACGTACCCCAAATCGCCGAGATGGGCGAGCAGTTGAGAGGCGAGGCGCTGGAAGCAGGCCGCCAGGCGTTCACCGCGGCGGCCAACCGGAAGCTGGCCGACCTCGCCGACTCCCTCCACGAGCGGACACTCGCCATCGGCAGCGGCAGTGACCAGGAGGACGAAGAGGAGGGTGAGGAAGCGGAGGGGCAGTACGACGAGGACGAGGGCGAGGAGTGGGAGGAGGAAGAGGAACCCGAGGCCGAGCAAGAGCCCGAGGACGAGTACAGCGAGGCCGGAGAAGACGAGGACGCGTGGGAGGAGGAAGAGGAGGAGGCAGAGGAACCGGACGAAGAGGAGCCCGAAGCCGAGGAGCCGGAGAAGCCACGACCGCGCAGGTCCTCCGGTTCGGCCCCCCGGAAGCGGTCGGAAGGAAGCACCTCATCCCGTTCTCGTTCGGGAACCACTGGATCCCGTACGCGCGAGTCCTCCCAGGGACGCGCTGCGACACCGCCCGCCAAGAAGACCGCCCCGGCCAAGAAGACGTCGTCGGGAACGACGACGAAGGGCACACCCGCGAAGCGGTCGACGTCGAGCCGGAGCGCAGCGAAGAAGACCACCCCTGAGAAGAAGGCCGCTCCCGCGAAGAAGGCCGCTCCCGCCAAGAAGGCCCCTGCCGCTAAGAAGACCGCCGCCAAGAAGTCAGCCGCCGAGCCGGCCAAGAAGGCGACGGCCAAGAAGACCACGGCACGCAAGCCGGCCGCGAAGAAGGCGGCGGCACGCAAGCCCGCGGCGAAGAAGACGACGGCACGCAAGCCCGCGGCCAAGAAGACGACGGCGCGCAAGCCGTCGACGCGGAGGTAGGTCATGGCACGCGAAGACCGAGACCGCGACCGCTCCGAGCCGTCCGAATCGGGCCTGGACCGGCTGCTCGGCGAACTGGGCGACTTCCTCACCGCGCAGACCGGGAATCTGGCCGAGAAAGCCACGGACAAACTCGGGGACGTTACCGATCAGCTGTACGACGTGGCGGACAACGGTGGCAAAATCGCGGATATCGGGGGGCGATTGCTGAAGGGCGACTCCCCGGTCAAGGCGATGGTGGGCCAGTCGCTGAGTGGACTGAAGGACAAGGTCACCGACACGGCGTCGAATCTTTTCGGCTCGGGCAAAGGCAAACGCAGGAGCGGCACCCAGAAGATCACCAGCATCGTCGAGACCGTCGACGTGGGCGCGCCGATCCGCAGGGTCTACAACCACTGGACCCAGTACGAGGATTTCAGCGGATTCACCAAGGGTGTCCGCAACGTCTCGCAGGGCGACGAGACAACCAGTGACTGGAAGGTCAAGGTGGGCCCTTCGACGCGCAGTTGGAAGGCCACGGTCCAGGAACAGGTCCCGGACGACCGCATCGTCTGGACCTCCGACGGAGCCAAGGGTTCCGTCCGGGGCTGCGTGAGCTTCCACGAACTGGGCCCGTCGCTCACCAGGATCCTGCTCACCGTCGAGTACTACCCCTCCGGCCTCTTCGAGAAGACGGGCAACCTCTGGCGCGCGCAAGGACGCCGCCTCCGGTTGGACCTGAAGCACTTCCGCCGGCACGTCACCCTCACCGATGACGAACCCGAGGGCTGGCGCGGCGAGATTCGTGACGGCGAGGTCGTCCGCTCGCACGAGGAGGCGCTCGAAGAGGAGGAGGAGTACGACGAGGAGGAGGAAGGCGAGGAAGGCGAGGAAGGGGAGGAAGAGGAGGAAGAGGGAAACCGCCCTGAGGAGGAGTACGAGGGTGAGCCGGACGAGGAAGACGAGCCGGAGGAAGGAAGCGAGGAGGAGTACGACGAGGGCGAGCCGGACGAGGAGTACGAAGAGGATGACGAGGAGGCATCGGCCGACGGCGTGGACGAGGAGGCATCCGCCGACGACCTGGACGACGAGGCGGAGGAGGACGAGTACGAGACCGCGGGTCGCGGTCGGCGCCGACGCGGGCGCTGACCCACGGGCGGAGCCCGAAGGGATCCGGCCCCCCACCGTGTGGGGCAGAAGGGAGGAGCGACCCCTCGGGTCGCTCCTCCCTTCTGCCCCACACGACGGCGTGGGCCGACAGGTCAGCGCTTGAACGCGTCCTTGACCTTCTCCCCCGCCTGCTTCACGTCGCCTTCGGCCTGCTCGGCACGGCCCTTCAGTTCCAGGCTCTCATTGCCGACGGCCTTTCCGGTCGTCTCCTTCACCTTGCCCTTGGCGGTCTTCGCCACGTTCTTGGCTTTCTTGCCTCCGGCCATGATGGTCACCTTTCCGCCCGCCCGGTCCACACGTCTCGAAGCGAGACATGTCCTTGCGACTGCCCTCGATGCCGACATCTATGCGCGGCAGTCGATGATCAACGTTTGAAGAAGTCCTTTCCCTTCTCCTTCCGCTCCCGGGCCTTTCCACGGAGCCCCAGAGCAGCCCCCTTCGCCTCCGTGGTCTTCTTGCCCCGCATATGCGCCGTCTTCTGAACGGCCTTGCCGATGACCTGCTCGGCCTTGGCCTTGGCTTTCTCCTTGGCGCTCATTTCAGTCCCTCCTCCAACCCTCCGACGCTCACACGTACCGCCTACCCCTGGTGGCCGGGAGAAACCGGAATAACAGCCGGGAGGCGACGGGACGAGGCGGCCACGGGCCGTACGAAGGAGTGCCGTGCTCTCAGAGGGCATGCAGCGGGCATTCAGAGGCCCTGTCCGGGTAGGGGAGTCCAGGGGCGACGTGAAAGGGAAAGCGCAAATGACGTCCTTCGGCTACTTCCTGTCCTGCGAAGAGTTCACCCCGGACCAGTTGCTGCGCCAGGCGCGCCTGGCGGCGGACGCGGGATTCACCCATCTGGCCATCTCCGACCACTTCCACCCGTGGACCAACGCCCAGGGCAGCAGTCCGTTCGTGTGGTCGATGATCGGGGCGTTGTCCCGGACGGTGGAACTGCCCGTCACCACGCTGGTCACCTGCCCCACCGTGCGGATGCATCCGGCGGTGACCGCTCAGGCGGCGGCGACCTCCAGTGTGCTGCTGGGCGGCCGGTTCACTCTGGGCGTGGGCACCGGTGAGGCTCTCAACGAGCACGTTCTCGGCGACCGATGGCCCAGCTTCGACGAACGGGCGGACAGGCTGGAAGAGGCGGTCGAGGTGATGCGGAAGCTGTTCACCGGCCGCGAGATCAGCCATCGGGGCCGGCACTACACGGTCGAGAACGCCCGCCTCTACACCGTGCCGGAGGCACCGCCGGGGATCCTGGTCTCAGGCTTCGGCCCCAAGGCCGCCGCACTCGCGGGGCGCATCGGGGACGGCTTCGTCACCATGGGCCCCGACGACGACGCCATCGCGTCGTTCCGCGAGGCGGGTGGGGCCGGCAAACCCGTCGTCGGCGGCCTGAAGGTCTGCTGGGACCAGGACCGGGACGCGGCCGTCGACACGGCACACCGCGTGTGGCCGACCGAGCACCTGCCCGGTGAGCTGAATCAGATCCTCCCCACACCGGCCCACTTCGAGCAGGCCACCGAACTCGTCACGCGACAGCAGGTGGCCGACTCCGTACCGTGCGGGTCGGAAGTCGAGGAGCATGTCGACGCCGTCCGCGCGTACGTGGACGCCGGGTTCGACGAGGTGTACATCGGCCAGATCGGGCAGAGGCAGGAGGATTTCTTCACCGCCTACCGCGAGAAGGTTCTCCCCGCGCTGCGGGGCTGACCCCATGCGGATCCCCTGCGCGATCGCCCGGACCGTCGAGGAAGGGATCACCGAGCGAGCGCACAGGTGGGGCCGACCTCCCGACGCCATCCATGGGCAAGCCGGGCGATCCGCCGGATAATGAGCATGCCGCCCTCCGCCCCACTGTCACCCAGGACCCGTGTGGAGGACGGCCCCACCATGAGGACAGGAGGATCATGCTCGTCGGACACGCGGTTGAGGACGGGACCCTGCACATCAGGCTCTTGCGCGATCTCGACGTGGCCGGCCGCGCCGCGGCCGCCCTTCAGGTCGAAATGCTCCTGTACGCCCATCGGCCCCGGCACGTCCGGCTGCGGCTGCCCACCTCGGCCCCGTCACCGGCATCGCTCAGTGTGATCGCCCGCGCCCGGCGGCTGTGCGAGGGCCTGGGCATTCCCCTGACGGTGGTCGGCGCCGCCGAGAGCGCGCCGCCGACCAGGCCCGCAGCCGCGTAGGCCCCCACAAGGCCGGGTCGGCAAGGCCCGGTCATCCGGGCCAGGTGCCCGTCAGGCGCCTGGTGGCAGCGGCTCCCGCTCGCTCGACGGACGCCCTGACGACGGCGAAGATCGCCCCCTGGAGGGCGGCGGACAGGAGGATCTCCCGCCACCCACGGTCTTCGTCCGTGGCATCAGGGGCGTCCTCGTCGTGACCGAGCCTCCTCCACGCCTGCTTGAACGCCACGCCGGCGAGCAGCCCGCCCGCCGCGCCCAGGGCCGGACCGACCGGCTTGTAGGCGACCGCGGAGGCCTTCATCGAGCCCTCCGCCCACGCCCGACGAGCAGGAGGACGACGAGCGCGGCGGCAAGGATCAGCGGGGTGCGGTTGGCCCGTGCCGTGGCCACGAGTCGGCCGGTCCTCTCCCTGACGGGTTCCGGGGCCCGCTCCGCGGCGAACTGCCCGGCGCGGGAAGCGGCGTCATGTACCTGCGTGGCGGTATGGGTGGCCTTGTCGAGGACAGGGTCGGGTGTCTTCTCCTTCAGCAGCTGCTTGGCCTGCCCCGCCCTGTCGCGGATCTGGCCGGTGACGTGTGTGGCCTTCCCGATCGCTTGCTCCTTCACGGCGGCCGCCTGTCCTCGCGCCCTGATCCGCATGTCGGCTTTCGTCACCGGCGCCTCGGCGGTCTCGCCGAGTTCCTCGCCGGCGGGCTGAGTCTCTTCGCGAGCCTCCCGCGGGGTTGCCGGGGGCTCTTCGTCGGGGGGTCGGCTGGTCATGGGAGTGCGCTCCTTGATCTCGGCCGTGTGTCTTGACGCTGTCGATGGTGCGCTCCTGCGCGGCCGGGAACCCGACCGACGGGCACCGCCGCACAGGCGTGACATGCATGGTGCTGTCTGATGCGCGCCTACCCCGGAACCGGCCGGGCACCCGCGCCGGGCCCGGGGAAACCGATCAGTCCGGGGCCTCCGGCGCTGCCTCGCCCCGCAGCCCGGGGGCCTCCCCCCGGGAGGGCGTCCGCAGCGCGCTCCGGCCCTGTGACCAGGCGCCGACCAGGTGGCTGCCGAGGCGGTCCTCCAGGAGGCGGGTCGCGGCGATGCCGAAGGCGATCTCCGGGGCGATCCCCGGTTCGTCTTCGAGGAGCCCGCTCACGACGTCCCGGCGGACCACCTGCTCGTGAACGGCGTCCGCCTCCACGTGCTCGTCGTAGTACCGCTGCGCGGCAGGTCCTGCCCCGGTCTTCTCCAGGGCGGCGGCGAGGCGTGAGGCGGCGGGCGACGAGGTGATCTCCAGGACGGCGAAGTGCCCCACCAGGGCGCCGCGCAGTCTCCGGTGCAGGCCGAAGAACGACATCAGGTTGGAGGCCGCCAGCATCTCGGCCCCGGCCGTGTCCACGTAGCGCCCGTAGGTCGGATCGAGCCCCAGGTCGGCCATGAGGTCCGCGTAGAGCCGGGCGTGCATCCGCTCCGCCCGTCCGCAGCCGTACTCGTCGTAGGAGATCGCCATCATGGCCGCCTTGGCGCGCCCTCGCAGCCGGGGCACCACCCAGAGGTGCGGATCGGCCTCCCGGAGCTGGGACACGGAGCGCAGCGCCGCGTGCTCGCGCAGGTGACAGATGTCTCCCTCGGACAGGAGGTACGCGCTGACGCCGGTGCCGTCGGCCGGTTCGACGAGCAGGTCGGCCAGCGCTTCCTCCACATCCGGACGGTCACGGCAGTCGTCCCTGAGGGCGCTCTCGAACCGATGCTCCATGAGAGCTCTGATACCGAGCAGCCCGGCATCCCATTCGAGGGTGTCGGGGACGCCCTCGAAGCCCTGGTAGTGCTGCTCGTAGCAGAGGTGCAGGGCGAACTGCAGATCCTCACCGTACGGGGCGCAGCGCGCGACATCCGCCTCGCCGGGCAGCTGCCCCGCGCCCCCTCCGAGCAGCCACTGTCGTACGGCGTACGACACCTCTCCCCGGGCCTCGGGTACCGGGGGCGCCGTGGTCGGGGGCAGGCCGAGGGCGGTCATGACGCGGGGACCCCCTCGTTCGGCTCGGCGTCCGTGGCACCCTCCGTGGAGTCGGTCGTCGCCGACGGGCCGGCGGCTTCCGAGGTGCCTGCCGAGCGTGCGGTCGCGGCACGGGGGCGGCGCCTGAGGCGTGTGCGGTGACTCGTGTCGCAGAACGGTGTACGCAGGCTCCGTCGGCAGGTGCACAGGGCCATCACGGGACGCTCACAGTGCAGCACCGACCCGTCCGGCATCACGATGTCCGCGGGACCGTCCACGAGCAGTGGCCCGTCGGGCAGGGGCCGGATGCGGGGGCGAGCCGTGCGGGGCCCGACGGGCTCACGGCCGGGGACGTCGTCCGCCCCGCCCTGTTGCGGATCCTCCGGGAAAGGCACCATCGCCCACACCACCGATCGGCTGCGACTGAGCTGACACCCGCGCGACTGCCCGGATCACGGTCGTCCAATCACTCCGGCCCCGGGCCTTCCGCTCACGCCGGGCGCGCGCGGATCACCGCGAGCCGGTCGTCGCGCGTGCCCGGAGCGATGAGCCCCCGTGCCGCGAACCACGCGGAACGGGCCGACATCACCGGTCCGAAGGGCTGTGTACGCCACTCCACGACATGCGCTGTCAGCCCGCCCCGCCGGAGCGCGTGCAGGGTCGTGTCCACGCCGGAGAGCGAGGACTGGACGAGCAACAGGACCCCGGACGGGGTGAGGAGCCGCGGTGCGCTCGCGCAGACCCGGTCGAGGAGCAGACGGCCGTCGGTTCCGGCGTCCCAGCTCCTCCGCGCGCCACGGGACGGCGCTGCCTCGTCCTGACACGGCACGTACGGCGGGTTCACGGTGACCAGGTCGAACCGTTCGTGCGGCACCGGCGCGTCCAGGTCGCCGCGCAGCACCCTGATCCGGCAGTGGTGCAGCCGTGCGTTGATCCGCGCGACGGTGATCGCGGCGCGTGAGATGTCGACGGCGGTCGCGCGTGCGCCCCGCCGGGCGGCGACGACCGCGAGGACGCCGGTGCCCGTACAGAGGTCGAGCGAGCGAGCTCCCGGCCGGAGTTCTTCGCGCCGCACGTGCGACGCCAGGAGGCCGGTGTCCCCCTGGGGCGCGTACACCCCGGGAAGCCGGCACACGCGGGGTGCTCGCCCCTCGCGGTCCGCCGGCCCGAACCGTTCCCCGGTACTCGTCGTGAGGACCTTCATCGTCCGACTCCTCGCCTCGGGTCGCGACTACCCGCCACCTGCTCCGGTATGCCGGCGGGCAGGACGGCCGAGGCGCTCCGGCCTGCCGGTTCGCGTCCCCCGTGGCACGAGCACCGGCTCCACGTCCGGGGTGGTCACGACACGCATGAGGTCTGGTGCGCCGGGTACCCGCGGGGAGACAGGGCGGTGTCCGTGACCACAGCATGGCGGAGGCGTGACATGAGCAGGGTGGAGCAGACGATCGACGTGGATGTACCCCTGCGGACCGCTTACCACCAGTGGACGCGCTCGGACGCCGCCCCGATGACGTCCCCCACCCCGTCGGACAGCCGGGTGGGGCCGGCCCCCGGTGACCACTCGCCCGGTGAGGCTGCCCCGGAGGAGACGCCGGGGCCGACGCCCCCGGCCGCGCCGAGGGGCATGTCGGGCGACGTGACGGAGCCCCGGCCGCTGCCGCCCGAACCCGACGACCGTCTGTGACGGGCACCATCCGGTGACGAACTCCGGCCTTCGCGACGCCGGCCTTCACAAGGAGCCGAGGACATGGACCGTGCCGCGCTCTTCGACGTCGACGGAACCCTCGTCGACTCCAACGCCCTGCATGTCGTCGCCTGGTGGGAGGCCCTGCGTCAGGGCGGGCACCACGTCCCGACGCACGCCGTCCACCGCGCGATCGGCCTGCCGGGGGAGAAACTCCTGGAGCATCTGCTCGGCCCCGACCGCGACCGGTCGCGGGACGACCGCCTCAGCACGGCCCACGACACCCTGTACGGAAGCTGGTTCGAGCGGCTCCACGCCTTCGACGGCGCGGCGGAGTTGCTGAGTACCCTCGCGGGGAACGGCTGGGAGGTCGTCCTGGTCACGTCGGCCAAGGGCCGGGAGCTGGAGGCGCTGCGCCGGGCCGTGGACGCGGACGCGGCGATCGCGGCCACGGCCACGGCCGACGACGTGGCGGAGGGCAAGCCCGCGCCGGACCCGATCGAGCACGCGCTTTCGCTGGTGGGAGTGTCCGCGGAGCGGGCCGTACTCGTCGGGGACAGCGTGTGGGACATGGAGGCCGCGCGGCACGCCGGAGTGGTCTGCGTCGGCCTGCTGTGCGGCGGCACTCCGCGTTCGGACCTGAGGGACGCGGGTGCCGTCGCCGTGTACGAGGACGCGACCGATCTCCTCGCCCACCTCGGTACGACACCCTTCGCGACCGTTCGGGCCGACCGCGCGGCAGCCGCGGAGTAGGCGGACTCCTCCTGTCCGGTGGTCGACACCGCCGAGGAAAAGTTCTCTGTCGACCGAAAGAAAGACCAGATCAAGGAAGCCCGCGAATTCGACGAGGCCAAGCACGCCGGCAAGCCGACTTATCTTGAGCAGTTCGCCCGCTCTTACGGTCGTCCGCGTATGTGCCGTCCCTCCCGTCTTTCCTCGACGGCAAGGCGATGGCCCGCCCCATCCGGGGGCGGGCCATCGCCTTCGACGCGCTGAACGGATGAAGCGTCACCAGCGGTACCAGCGTGCGCTGCCGCCCCTGGGCCGGGCCACGAAGCCGATCAGCCACAGGACCAGCACGATGATCGCGACCCACCACAGTATCTTCAGTGCGAATCCCGCACCGAAGAGAAGCAGGACGAGAAGGAGAACGAGAAGCAGGGGAACCATAAGTATCAACCTCCGAAAGTCCGCATGCCCCGACTTCCTCCCCGCACACTCACGGATTCGGAAAACCGTTCTTCTGTTCTCTGCGCCCTCACCCCACCACGACCGTCCGGGCCGGAGAAAAGCGAAGGTGAAATGGGGAGGGGATACGGGGGTAGGAGCCCGTCATGAACGACGCCATCGCCAGTAGCGGCGACCACGGACGTCGAGCGAGGAGGACGACAGTGAGTACCGGAAACAAGGAAGACCAGGACGTCGTGGCGGTCATCCTCAAGGATCACCGCACCATGGAGGACCTGTTCCGCCGGATGCGGAGCGTCGAGTCCGACCGCGCGGCGGCGCTGAAGGAGTTCTCGGCGCTGCTCGTGGCGCACGGCGAGGCGGAGGAGGCGGAGGTCTACGGGGCTCTCAAGCGCTTCCGCGACATCGACAACGAGGAAGTCGAACACGGCACGGAGGAGCACGCCGAGGGGAACGAGGCGCTCCTCGCATTGCTCGAGGTCGAGGATGTCGGCTCCGACGCGTGGGACTCGCGACTGGAGGACTTGGTGAAGGCGGTCGCCCACCATGTCGACGAGGAGGAACGTACGATCCTCAACGGAGCCAGGGAGAACGTTCCCGACGAGCGCCGGGCCGAGTTGGCCGTCGCGTTCCTGGAGGAGCGCGCGAAGCGACTGGCGTCGGGGTGCGGCAGCGTGGAGAACGTCCGCAAGATCGTCAACCGGTGACCGGTGAGGTGACCACGATGCGCGACCCACAGACCCCGGAGCGGTCGGAAGAGCCGCTCCCCCACGACCGTGAGGACCAGCAGGCCACCGACGGCGAGGATCCCCTGGCCATTCCTGTTCCCGACGAGGACCTCGACGACTCCGACGGCCCGGACGACGCCGGCCGCGGCACCCGCCTCCCGGACACCGACGAAGCGGGTACAGGTCCCCGAGGCCGTCCCGGTGACGCCACGGTCCATCCCGAGCACCCCCTCCCCCACGAACCGACCGGCTGACTCCTCGGCCTGCCGCGTCCGGCCCCGTGGCGCACCGCATCCGGGACGGAGCACTCCACCGGGGCCGGGCAGCGCGCGGGCGGCGCGCTTCCCGCCGGGTGACCCCCGGCTCGGCTCAGTTGCGGCGATGCTTCAGGCTGATGACGAGGACGAGCAGGGCCACCCCCATCACCAGGAGGTGGAACCAGGCGGGGGCGGCTGCGGGGTCGGTGGCCATGGTGATCATGGGGGACATCACTCACTCCTGAATCGGTTCGTGGGGAATGGCGGTGCGCACAGCACCGCGTCGACCCGTGCCCGCCCGCTTCCCGAGGTTCGGAGCGAGTGCTCGCTCCCTGACGGGCGGCTACTGATCGGGTTCCCGCGAATCACGGCATCAGTCCCCGACGTCTCCGTCCCAGGGGCCCGGGATCGGCCACCGGCAGCGGGATTACGCCTGTCGTGTGGACGTCATGCGTGGCGCGGAAGCGGCACCGGCGGGGCGCCGGTGAGGACCGTAGTCTCGGGCCGCCCCGGCGGCGCACCCCGCCCCGGGGCTCGCCCGCCACGGGGTACGCCCGCCTGGGAATGGACGGCCCCACCCATCCGCCGGAGGACCGCCATGACCGCACAGGACACCACCGCGCCCCTGCTCACGCCCGACCGGCTCGACGAGGTCGAGGGGTGGTTCTTCGACGCCGACCGGTTCCTCTTCGACTGGCTCCTGACCCACCAGCGCGACCACGGTGTCCGCGGGGACCTGCTGGAACTCGGGGTCTACAAGGGCAAGAGCGCCATCCTCATCGGCTACCACGCCTCCGAAGGCGAGCGGTTCACCGTGTGCGACCTGTTCGACGCGGGCGAGGCTCCCGACGACTCCACGGCCACCGAGCTGCGGGTGTACTACCCGACTCTGAGCCGGCAGGTGTTCGAGACCAACTATCTGCGCTTCCACCGCCGACTGCCCACCGTGATCCAGGGGTCCTCGTCCGAGATCACCGGCCATGTGCCCGCGGGCAGCTGCCGCTTCGTGCACATCGACGCCTCGCACCTGTACCACCACGTCCGCGCCGACATCGCCTCCGCCCGCGAGCTGCTGACCGAGGAGGGGGTGGTCTCCCTCGACGACTTCCGCAGCCCCCACACCCCCGGGGTCGCGGCGGCCACCTGGGAGGCGGTCCTCACCGCCGGCCTCAAGCCGGTGGTGCTCACCGAGAGCAAGCTGTACGGAACGTGGGGCTCCGCGGATGTCCTGCGCGACACCCTCGCCGAGCACCTGAGCACCCACCCCACCCTCTGGGGCGTGACCGAGGAAGTGGCCGGCCATACCCTGCTGCGGATTCACCGCCGCTGACCCGCCGCCACCACCGGACCCCGGCGTTCGCGTCCGCCCCGGGGCACCTCATCCGCCGGCGGCGTCCTCGCCCTCGTCCTCCCAGCGCAGCAGGTCGCCCGGCTGGCAGTCGAGGACCTCGCAGAGCGCGGCGAGCGTCGCGAAGCGGACCGCCTTGGCGCGGCCGTTCTTGAGTACCGCCAGGTTGGCGGGCGTGATCCCGACGCGGTCCGCGAGCTCGCCCACGGACATCTTGCGCCTGGCCAGCATCACGTCGATGTCGACGGCGATCGGCATCAGATGACCTCGTCCAGCTCGGCCTGCATCTTCGCGGCTTCGACGTCGCGCGCGACGGCCTGGGCGAGCAGCATCCGCAGGACGAGCACGATGAGCGCGACCCCCAGGATGGCCAGGCCGATCCCGCCCATGATGACGGTGACGCCCGGGTCCTCCCGCTGGCCCGGCGCGTTGATGCCCGTGACCGCGAACCACAGGAGGGCGGCCGCCACGATCGCTCCGATCACGCCGTCCACGTACCGGAAGGCGGTGAGGGAGAACACGGTGCCTCGCCGCACCATCGCCACCAGTCGCCATACGCAGACCAGGGCGACCTGGGCCGACACCATCCCCAGGATCGTGATCACGCGCAGCGGGGTCAGGGGGATCGACCCGTCCTCCGGGTCGTTCCCGCTGACCAGCACCCACAGCATCGACGCCTGTACGAACACGGTGCCGAGGAGCACCACCGCGAGCACGGCGCGCAACGCTCTCACTGCCAACTGCCCCATGACCCATCTTTCCATCGACTCACGATGGGAATCTATCGAATCTCGATAGGTAGGGCAAGAGTGGGCAGCGGCCGGGCAACGGCGGCGCACCGCGACGCACCGCGGCGGGCCGGGTCACCGACCCGGCCCGCCGCACCCCGGTCAGGACGGGAGCCACGTCCGCCAGGTCGCCTCGTTCTCCTTCACCCAGCGGCCCGCGGCCTCCTGCGGCGACAGCTTCTGGTCCGCGATCATGAGGGCGACGTCGTTCTGCATGCCGGTCGTCCACCGGAACTTCTTCAGGAAGGCCGCCGCGTCACCTCCGCCGCCGGCGAAGCGGGCGTTGAGGAACTTCTGCAGCGGTGTGTGCGGGTAGGCGCAGGCCACCTTCTCCGGGTCGGCGTCGCAGCCCTCCTTGTAGGCGGGCAGCTTCACCTCCGTCATCGGGACCTTCTCGAACAGCCACTGGGGCTTGTACCAGTAGCTCAGGAAGGGCTTCTTCTCCTTGGCGAACTGCTTGATCTGGGTGATCTGCGCCGCCTCCGAGCCCGCGAACACGACCTGGTAGTCGAGGTCCAGGCTGTTCACCAGCGCCTTGTCGTTCGTCACGTACGACGGGGAGCCGTCGAGGAGCTGGCCCTTGCCGCCGCTCTCCGCGGTGCGGAACTCGTCGGCGTACTTGTTCAGGTTCCTCCAGTCGGTGACGTCCGGGTGCTTCTCCGCGAAGTACGTCGGCACGAACCAGCCGATGTGGCCGGTCACCCCGAGATCGCCACCGCGCTCGATCGTCCCCTTGTCGTCGATGTACCGCTTCTCCTGCTCCGGGTGTCCCCAGTCCTCCAGGATGGCGTCCACCCTGCCCTGGCTGAGGGCGTCCCAGGCGGGTACCTCGTCGATCTGCACGGTGTCCACCCGATAGCCGAGCTCGTGTTCGAGCAGGTACTGGGCGACGGCGACGTTGGCCTGCGCCCCCACCCACGACTGCACGGAGAGCGTCACCGTACGGGAGCCCTTCGCGTCGGCGTACGGGGAGGCCTGGCGGGTCATGTCGGCGGCGCCGCAGCCGGTGACGGCCGTCAGGGCGACGGCGGCCGCGAGCGCGGAGCCACCGAGTACGAAGCGTGGGCGAGCCATCTCAGGCCCCCTTTCCTGCGAGGTCACGGCGGCCGGTCGGCTGGGTGACGCGGTCGAGCATCAGGCCGAGGCAGACGATCGCCGCGCCGGCGACCAGTCCGGTCGCCAGGTCGCCCTGGGCGAGGCCGAAGACCGCGTCGTAACCGAGCGCACCGCCGCCCACGAGGCCGCCGATGACGACGACGGCGAGGACCAGCACCACGCCCTGGTTGACGGCGAGCAGCAGCGCCGGGCGTGCCAGCGGGAGTTGCACCTGGAACAGCTGCTGCCGCCCGGTCGCGCCGAGCGAGCGCGAGGACTCCATGGCGGCCGGGTCCACCCCGCGTACGCCCTGGGCCGTGATCCGTACGACCGCCGGCAGCGCGTAGACCACGGCTGCGGCGACGGCCGGGGCTCGGCCCACGCCGAACAGGGCGACCACGGGGATCAGGTACACGAACTGCGGCATCGTCTGGAAGACGTCGAGCACCGGACGCAGCGCGCGTCCCAGGCGGGTGCCGCGGGCCGCGGCGACGCCGAGTGCGACGCCGAGCAGCAGCGTCACGGCGACGGCGGCCAGGACCTGCGACAGGGTGTCGAGCGCCGGGTCCCAGACGCCGAGCACGCCGATCGCGGCCATCGCGAGGACGGCGGTCGCGGCGGTGCGCCAGGTGCCGATGAGCAGGGCGAGGGCGCCGACGGTCACCAGGACCGCCCACCAGGGCAGCCACTGCAGGCCGTCGCGCAGGGGGTTGAGGACCCACGTGGTGAACCGCCCCGCCCAGTCGGCGGTGCCGCCGACGACGGGCACGCCGGAGTAGAGGTGGGCGGTCATCCAGTCGACCGCGCCGTTGACGGGCTCGGCGATGTCGACCGTCCACGCGGCGGGCCAGGAGAGCCGGTCGGACAGACGGCCGGCGACGGCGACGACGGCGGTCGCCACGAGGGCGACGGCCCAGCCGAGCCGGGACCCGGGGGCCGGAGCCGTACCGATCCGCTCCCCCGCCGCGGCGGTGACCCGGTCCAGGACGACGGCGAGCAGCACGATCGGCACGCCGGCGCCGAGTGCGGCACCCACGTCGACGGAGGCCAGCGCCTGGTAGACGCGGTCGCCGAGGCCGCCCGCGCCGATGACGGACGCGATGACGGCCATACCGAGCGCCATCATGATCGACTGGTTGACGCCGAGCAGGAGCTCCTTGCGGGCCAGGGGCAGCCGGGCCGTCAGCAGCCGCTGCCTGCCGGTGGCGCCGAGGGACGCGGCGGCCTCCATCACGCCGGCGTCCGCGCCGCGCAGCCCGAGCGCGGTGAGCCGGGCCATGGGCGGGGCGGCGTAGACGACGGTCGCGAGGACGGCCGCGGGCACGCCGATGCCGAAGACGAGGACGACGGGCAGGAGGTACGCGAAGGCCGGCAGCACCTGCATGGTGTCGAGGACCGGCCGCAGGATCCGGTCCATCCGGTCCGACAGTCCGGCGGCCAGGCCGAGGAGGCCTCCGAGCAGCACCGACGCGGCGACGGCGACGGCCATCAGGGCCAGCGTCTGCATGGTGGGCACCCACATGCCGAGCAGACCGCAGACGCCGAAGGCGGCGACGGACGTCAGCGCGAGCCGGACGCCCGCGACCCGCCAGGCCAGCAGCCCGGCGGCGGCGGTGACGCCGGCCCAGCCGAGGGCGAGCAGCAGGAGGTACACGGCCCGGACGGACACGACCACGACGTTGCTGACGTGCCCGAGGAAGTAGAGGAACAGCGGGTGGCCGTCACGGTTGTCGATGATCCAGTCGCTGGTGCGCCGGAGCGGCCCGGACAGATCGACGGCGAGTGACGCGGGCCAGCTGCCGCCGCCCAGAAGCACGGCGCCGAGAACGAGTACGACGGCCGCACCCGCGCCGATCAGCCGGCCGCGGTGACGCACGAGCGCACGCAGCGCACCGGGCCCGGTGGCGGTCGTGGGACGGGGAGGGGCGGGGGTGACGGTGGCGGTCATCGGCCCCACCGCCCCATGGCCTCGGGTCGGGCGGTGCCGTACCGCGACGATCGGGTCACGGCGTCCGTCGTGCCGCCCGGCGGCGGCCAGGTCGTATGGGAGTACATCAGGCCACCGCCTTCCCCGTCGCGGCCGGGACCCCGGCGACGACACCGAGGAGTCCCGCGTGGTCGACCACACCGAGGCAGCGGCCGTTCTCGACGACCCGCGCGTTCACGCCCGTACGGGCGACGGCCTCGATGGCCTCGTGGACGGTGGCGCTCGGGGCGAGCGCGGGGCCGGCCTCGCGCTCACCGGCGAGCGCGGGGCGCATCGCCGAGCGGACGGTCAGCACCTGCTCGCGCGGCACGTCCCGTACGAAGTCCCTGACGTAGTCGTCGGCGGGGGCGCCCACGATCTCCTCCGGCGTGCCGAGCTGAACGATCCGGCCGTCGCGCATCAGCGCGATGCGGTCGCCGAGCTTCAGTGCCTCGCTCAGGTCGTGCGTGATGAAGACCATCGTGCGTCCCTCCTCCCGGTGCAGGCGGACGACCTCCTCCTGCATGTCGCGGCGGATCAGCGGGTCGAGTGCGCTGAACGGCTCGTCGAACAGCAGGACTTCGGGGTCCACGGCGAGCGCGCGGGCCAGTCCGACCCGCTGCTGCTGACCGCCGGACAACTGGCTCGGCCTGCGGTGCTCCATGCCCTCCAGGCCGACCTTGCTGACGAACTCGGCCGCCCGCTCGCGCCGTTCGCCGCGTCCCACGCCCTGGATCTCCAGCCCGTACGCGATGTTGTCGAGCACGGTCCGGTGCGGCAGCAGCCCGAAGTGCTGGAAGACCATGGCCGCCCGGTGCCGGCGCAGCTCGCGGAGCCGGCCGGTGTCCATGGACAGCACGTCCTCGCCGTCGATGGAGATCGTGCCCGAGGTCGGCTCGATGAGCCGGGTCAGACAGCGTACGAGCGTCGACTTGCCCGAGCCCGACAGGCCCATGACGACGAAGACCTCGCCCTTGCGGACGTCGAAGGAGACGTCGCGGACGGCGGCGGTACAGCCGGTGCGCTCGCGCAGTCCGGCGGCGTCGAGGGAGGCGAGCTCCCGGTCGGCGGGCACGCGGTCGGCCTTCGGACCGAAGACCTTCCACAGCTCCCGTACGGAGAAGACGGACTCAGCGGTGTCCTGCGTCGAACTGTTCATCGTCAGGTGCCTCCCAGCAGGTCGACGCATTTCTCGCCGACCATGAGGACGCCGATCATGGGGTTGACGGCGGTCATGGTCGGGAAGACGGACGCGTCGGCGATCCGGATGTTGTCGAGCCCCCGGATCCTCAGATCGGGTGCGACGACGGCGAGTTCGTCGTCGGCGGAGCCCATCCGGCAGGTGCCGGCCGGGTGGTAGACGGTGTGCGCGACATGACGGGCGTACGCGCTGAGCTCCTCGTCGGAGGTCACCTCGGGCCCCGGGCACACCTCGCGCTTCAGCCAGCCGGCCAGTGGTTCGCTCGCCGCGATCTGCCGGGCGATGCGGATCCCGTCGACGAGGGTCCGGCCGTCGTAGTCGTCCTCGTCGGTGAAGTACCGGAAGTCCAGCGCGGGCTTCACCTCGGGATCGGCGCTCGTCAGGTAGAGCCGGCCCCGGCTGCGCGGCTTGGGGATGTTCGGGGTCATCGACACCCCGTGCGCGGGCCGTTCGTAGCCGATCCGCTCCGGGTTGTCGGTGAAGGGGATCTGGTAGAAGTGGAACATCAGGTCCGGCCCCTCGGCCGCCGGGTCCCGGCGGACGAAGAGACCGGCGTCGGAGTCCATCGCGGAGTTCTCGGGGATCGGTCCGTGCGTCTCCCACACGATGACCGACTCGGGGTGGTCGAGGAGGTTCTCGCCGACGCCCGGCAGGTCGTGCACGACGGGGATGCCGAGCTTCTCCAGGTCCGCGCGCGGCCCGATGCCGGAGTGCAGCAGCAGCCGCGGGGTGTCCACCGCGCCCGCGCACACCAGGACCTCCCGCCGGGCGCGTACGACGTGTTCCTCGCCGTCCTTGGTGCGGATGTGCACGCCGGTGGCGCGGGTGCCTTCGAGCTCCAGCCGGTACGCCCAGGTCTCCAGGGCGATGTGCAGGTTCGGCCGGTCGAGGAACGGGTGCAGGTAGGCGACCGAGGCGGACGACCGCTTGTTGTTCTCCGGGTGGTAGGCGAGGTCGAAGAAGCCGACGCCCTCGTGGAAGGGCTGTCGGTTGAATCCCTCGACGCGGGGGACACCGAGCGCGGTCCGCGCCGCGTCGACGAAGTCGCGGGCTATCGCGTTCCGGTCGGCCTCGTCGACGGGGACGATGTTGTTGCGCAGCCGGGCGAAGTAGGGATCCATGGCCGCCGCGTCCCACCCCTCGGCGCCTGCCTCGGCCCACTCGTCCCAGTCGGAGGGCAGCGGTTTGAAGGCGATGAGGGTGTTGTGCGACGAGCAGCCGCCGAGCACCCGCGCACGGCTGTGGCGGATGTACGAGTTGCCCCGGGGCTGCTCGGTGGTGGGGTAGTCGTAGTCCAGTTCGCCGCCGAGCAGGCCCATCCAGCGGCGCAGGGTGAGGACGTCGTCGCGGCCGACGTCACTGGGGCCGCCCTCGATGACGGCGACGGTGACGTCCGGGTCCTCGGTCAGCCGGGAGGCGATCACCGATCCGGCGGTGCCGCCGCCGACGACGACGTAGTCGTACACATGGTGGTCGTTCATGCCCGGTCCTTCGCCTTCGTGCCCGCGAACCAGCGCACGGGGCGCGGGGCGAGGTTCTGGTAGATGTGCTTGGCCTCGCGGTATTCGGCGAGACCGCTGGGGCCGAGTTCCCGGCCGATGCCGGACTTGCCGAAGCCGCCCCACTCCGCCTGCGGCAGGTAGGGGTGGAAGTCGTTGATCCAGACGGTGCCGTGGCGCAGCCGGGCGGCGACGCGCCGGGCGCGGTCCGCGTCGGAGGTCCACACCGCTCCGGCGAGGCCGTACTCGGTGTCGTTGGCGAGAGCGACGGCCTCGTCCTCCGTGCGGAAGGTCTCCACGGTGAGGACGGGCCCGAAGATCTCCTCGCGGACGACCCGCATTCCGCGGTGGCACCGGTCGAGGACGGTGGGCCGGTAGAAGTAGCCGGGGCCGGGGGGCCGCTCGCCGCCCGCGCGCAGGACCGCGCCCTCGCCGAGGGCGGAGGCCACGTACTCCTCGGTCCTCGCGACCTGCGCCGCGGAGACCAGCGGACCGCATTCGACGCCCTCGTCGGTGCCGCGTCCGAGCCGGATCAGTTCGGCGCGGCGGGCGAGCTCGGCGACGAACCGGTTCCGCAGGGAGTCCTCGATGATGAGGCGGGAGCCGGCGGAGCAGACCTGGCCGCTGTGGATGAAGGCGGCGTTGAGCGCCTGGTCGACGGCGGTGTCGAACGCCTCGGGCGTCGCACAGGCGTCGGCGAAGACGACGTTGGGGTTCTTGCCGCCCAGTTCGAGGGCGACCTTCTTCACGCTGTCGGCAGCCGCCCTGGCGACCTTGGTGCCGCTGACGAGACCGCCCGTGAACGAGACGAGGTCGACGCCGGGGTGCTCGGCGAGCCGGGCGCCGACGGTGTGGCCCGGGCCGGTGACGATGTTGGCCGCGCCGAGCGGCAGTCCGGCCTCCAGGAGCAGTTCGACCAGCACGACGGTGCTCAGCGGGGTGATCTCGCTGGGCTTGATCACGAACGTGTTGCCGGCGGCGAGGGCGGGCGCGATCTTCCAGCTGGCCTGGAGCAGCGGGTAGTTCCACGGTGTGATCAGGGCGCACACCCCGACGGGCTCGTGCACGACGACACTGTGGATGTCGGCCGAACCGGCGTCGACGACCCGCCCGCCGTCCTCCTTCTCCACGAGGTCGGCGAAGTAGAGGAAGGCGTCGCGGACGCAGTCGACGTCGACGCGGCCCTCCTCCAGCGTCTTGCCCGCGTCCTGGCTCTCCAGGGCGCCGATCCGCTCGCGGTCGCGTTCCAGCAGGGCGGCGACCCGCCGCAGCAGGGCGGCCCGGTCGGCGACCGGCGTACGAGGCCAGGAACCGTCGTCGAAAGCGGCTCGTGCCGCGGCCACGGCGTCGTCGGTGTCCTGGACACCGCCCTCCGCCACGACCGCGAAGGCGGTCTCGTCGACGGGGTCGATGATCTCGCGCGTGGTGCCGGACAGGGCTGCGCGCCACTCTCCGCCCACATGGATGGTCTGTTGTGCTGCCGTCACGTCGCGTATGGCCTTTCGTTCCTCTGAATCCCCCTGCCGGTAGCACCGGCGGTTCGGCCGCCTGCCCTGGCTTCTCAGATCCATGCGCGATGCATTGCGGAGAGTGTGCTGACTCACGCTTGAATTCAGCACAAACAAAGACATATGCGCCGATTACGCAAATGGCGTCGACGCGTCCGAGCACGGACCGCCCGGTCCGGTCCGTGCTCGGACGCATGAACGGCCGGATGTCACTTCCAGATCTCGGCGACCCATTCGGGGTGGTCTATGAAGGGGTTCCGGTTCTTCTGGATCGTGAAGATCTTGTCGTTGCGGGACTTCTCGAACGCGTCCGGCGGATCCTGGTCGTTCCACTGCTTGAGCACCGAGAGACGGCCCATCGCCGGCGCCGAACCGTTGTCGACCTGATCGTTGGGTTCGAGGTCGGGGAAGCCGTCGCCGCCGCCGTAGCGGACGGCCATGTAGAGGATCATGCGGGCGACATCGCCCTTGACCGCGTCCCGCGGCTCGAAGGAGTCACCGTCGGAGCGACTGCCGGGAGCCTCGTCGACCGGGTCTCCCCCGTTGTCGAAGTCCAGGTTCCCCCTGGTCGAGTTGACGGTGACGTCCTCGGGGCGCAGGTGGTGGATGTCGGTGCCGGGGCCCGTGGCGGTGCCGAAGTCGCCGTGGGACTTGGCCCAGACGTGCTCGCGGTTCCAGTCGTTCGCTCCGCCGCCGTTGGAGCTCTTGGCCTGAGAGCGCCCGGAGTAGAGCAGGACGACGTTGTCCGGGTTCTCCGGGTCCTCGTCGGTGGTCTTCAGCGCGTCCCAGACCTCGTCGTACGAGAGCGCCGTCTGCTCGCCGATGATCCCGTGGAGAGCGTTCTTCAGCTCGGCGCCGGTCTTGCCGATCGCGCCGTCGTAGTACGTGTCGTCGTACGCGGTGTCGCCGTACGTGCCGCCGTGGCGCGTGTCGCCGTCGCGTGTCTCGCTGTAGTGCGTCTTGCCGTAGTGCGCGTCGTCGTGCGCGCCGGCGCCGGCCGACGGAGGCTCGGCGCCGGAGGCGTACGCCGCGGTGGACGCGGCGACCGCGGCGATGACGACGGCGCTCAGGACGGGGCGCCGCCAGGGACGCTTCCTGTGGTGAGCGGACATGTGTGGGGGGTGTCCTCTCGCTGGGCGGGCACGTCGTCTCGGTCCGGCGATCGACAGGCCCGGACGGTGCCCGACAGACGGATCACAATGGGTGGTTCCGGCCGAGCTTGGCATGTCCCGACCATGAAGGCGTGGACACCGCGCACCCGTCCTGTGACGACACCGTGGAGAGGACAGGTCTCGTACGACGGCGGCGTGCCCACGGTGAATCCCGATCGGCCACCCGCCCGCGGTGCCCTCGACCAGGGCATTTCCACGAGGAGATACGACGAAGTGGCCCACGGAGGTGGCGCCCGCACCGCTACCGTCCTGACATGGGGCGAGAGTCGATACGGGTCGAGGCGTCCGGCGAACGCGCGGTCGGCGCCGGAGGCGAGGTGTACGCCGCCGCGACCGGGGACCACAGCAGCGCCACGTACATCCACAGCCAGGTGAACCACTACGGCCCAGGCGTGACCGCGGTACCGATCGACGAGGCCGCCCGTGACCCGAGGGCGGTGTTCGACGACGTACTGGGCGGCGGATTCACCGGCCGCCGGTGGGCGATCGACCGGGTGGACGAGTTCCTCGCCGGCCGCCGGTCCGGCTATCTGTGGATCGAGGCGGACGCCGGCATGGGGAAGTCCGCGCTGGCGGCGCACCTGGTGCGCGAGCGCGGCTGGTTCGGCCATTTCGTCCGCTGCACCAGGGGAGAGACCGTCCGGGTCGCCCTGCAGAACCTGGCCGCGCAGCTCGTCGAGCACTACGAACTGCGGGACATCGCGCCCGCGGGTCAGCTGTCGGAACGCACCTTCACCCCCGAGGGATTCGTGGCCGTACTCGACCGCGCGGCCGACGCCCAGCGCGCTCGCGACGTGAACGGCCGGATCGTCCTGGTCGTGGACGGGGCGGACGAGGCGGAGCGCCAACCGGGCTGCCTGCCCTGGGGGTTGCCCCGGCTGCTGCCGCCCGGCGTGTTCGTGATCGGCACCTACCGGACCGGCAGCCCCCCGGAGAACACCGAGCCGTCCTCCGGCCTGTTGCGGATCGACGCGGAGGACGAGCGCAACCGGAGCGACCTGATCGCGTACCTGGGCGCCCGGGTCCAGGAGGACGGGACGAAGGCCTGGCTGGCCGAGGCGGGCGTCACCGCGGAGGAGTTCACCTCCCGGGTCGCCGCGCGCAGCGGAGGCGTGTGGATCTACGTGCGGTACGTCCTCGAAGCGATGCGGCTCGACCGCCCGTCGTCCGGCGCGCTGGACGCCCTCCCCCACGGCCTGTGGTCGTACTACGCCGCCCGTCTACGGGACTGGCGCGGCGACGAGCACTGGCGGGACGGCCTGCTGCCGGTGCTGGCGACCCTGGCCGCGGCCGGTGAACCGTTGTCCGCGGCGACGCTGGCCGCGCTGGCCGGGGCGCCCGAGGAGCTGACCCGGGAATGGTGCCAGTACCTGTTGCGGCCCTTTCTGACCGCCACGTCGCACTCGCCCCGCCGGTTCGGGATCCACCACGCCAGCCTCCGCGAGATCCTCACCGGCACCGTCCCCGCCTCCGCCGCGGACCTGACGGACGAGCAACTGTCGTGGGCCGAGGTGCTCGCGCCCGCGACCCGCGCGGCACACGCCCGGGTGGCCGATCGGTACCTGGAGCGATTCGGCGGACTCGACGGTGGCCTGAGCGCCCTGGGCGACGATCCGGCGCTGGCGGAGACCGACGACGGCTACCCGCTGCGGCATCTGGCCGGGCACCTCGCCCGGGCGGGGCGATGGGCGGACCTGCACCGGTTGCTGCGCGCGGGACGGCCCGTCGGGCAGCGCCAGGAGGTGAACGTGTGGTTCACCGCACACGACCGCGCCGACACCTTGGACGCCTACCTGGACGACATCGCCCGCGCCCGCGACGAATGCCGGCAGCGCACCGACCGCGCCGTGGCCGAGTGCAGGCCCGCCACGGCTCTGGCCGAGGAGATCCACTACACGCTCGTCGCCTCTTCCCTCACGAGCCTCACCGAGAACGTGCCCCCCGCGGTTCTCCACCACCTGGTCGCCCAGCACATCTGGAGACCTCCACGGGCCCTGACCTTCGCCCGCGGGCTGACGAGCCACGCGTCGCGGGCACGAGCGCTCGGGTCGCTGGTGCCCCTCATGCCCGCCGAAGGGCAGAGGGAGGTGCTCGACGAGGCGCTGCACGCCGTCGCCGGGATCACCATCGACCACTTCCGCGGCCGGGAACTGGTCAGGACGATCGCGTACATGCCCGCCGGGCACTGGCCCGCGGTGGCGGGAGACGTCCTGGACATCGCGGCCGGCCTGGAGAATCCGGAGGCCCGCGCCCGGACGTTCGCCGGCCTGGTCCGGCATGTGCCGCCCGCGGACCAGGCGGCGACGGCCCGCTCGGCGCAGCTGGCCGGGGAGCGGATCGGTCACCCGGCGGCCCGAGCGCAGGTGCTGACCGATGTGATTCGGTGCATGCCACCGCACCTCCGGCCGCAGGCCGTCGAGGCGGCGGCGAGGGCCGTCTCGACCGTCCCGGACGACCCGTACGGCAGCCGGGCTCGGGCGATCGCCGAGGTACTCGAGCACCTTCCCGACAGCAGTCGGTCGTTCTTGGCGGAGACCGTGCTGTGGACCGCGCACGGCCTGAGGAGTCTCTCCCGCGTCCGGGTCCTGAGACTCGCCGCTCGCCACCTTCCCGCCGAGCGGAGACAGGAGGTGCTGACACAGGTGCTGAACGAGACGACCGCCCTCGTGCACAAGAACGCCCGGGTGCGAGAGCTCGCCGACCTGGCCCCGATGCTGCCCCACGGGCAGCGGGAGAAGGCGATGGACCTCGTCCTGCGGGAGGCCGCGGGAGCCGTCACCGACCCGGACACCCCGCACGATCGCACACGGGTGCTCAAGCATCTGCCCGCCGAGCACCTGCCGGCCGTGCTGGAACAGCTGGTGGAGAGCCTCGACAAGCCGGGCTCGGCCTTCAGCCGTGCCGAGCTGCTGCCCGAGCTCCTCGACGTCATGTCCCCGGACCTCCGCCGTGCGACGACGCAACGGCTCCTGGCCGACGCCGGCGCCGTCGACCGGGGAGACCTCGGCGTGGGGACGGTGACCGTCCTCGTCGAGCACACGACGCCGTCGCATCAACTGGACCTGGCCAGGCGGGTTCTGTCATGGGTGGCCACCACCGACTCCGGGTACTTCCAGGTCCGCACGCTGAAAGAGCTCGTCGAGAACGTGGCACCCGAAAACCGGCGGACGGTGGCCGAGCTGTGCCTGGACACCACGGAGGCGATCTCCCATCCTCCCTACCGCGTCACGGCGGTGGTCGACGCCGCGCGCCACCTGCCCCCGGAGCGGCACGGCGCGCTGCTGGACCGGGCCCTCGACACGGTCGCCGCCGTCACCGACGTACCCCTCAGGGCCCGTGCGCTGGGACAACTCCTTTCCCATCTTCATCTGTTCGGGGACAACCTCCCCGGCGGGCGCGCCCAGGCCCTGCTCGAAGGGACGCTTGCGGACGCCCTCGCCCTCACCGACGGGTACGAGCACGCCCAGGCGCTCGCTCCCCTGCTCGCGAGCGTCCCGCGGGAACGCCGGAACGCGCTGGCCGAACAGGCGCTGGAGGCCATCACCGACGAGCGCACCCCTGCCCTGCCCCTGATCGACCCCTCGCTGCTCGACAGGGTGCTCCTGACGAAGCCCGTGGACCCGGGCCTGCGGGAGGCGACACCGGAAGGAAGTCCCTCCGGCCGCCGGATCACCATGCGTCGACGCGCTGGGTACCGGGCCGATCTGGTGCCGCACCTCTCCGCGGAGCGGCGCCTGGCCATCCTGGAGCGGGCGTGGCACGAAGCCGACGCGATCCACCTGCAGAAGGACCTCGCCAAGGTCCTGAACATGCTGAGCGCCGAGATGCACCGGGCGTCGACGGAGGCCCCGCACACTCGCCCTCGCCCTCGCCATCACGCGACGGAGCCCCCGCACGAGCCGGAGGATTCCGAGCGGCGGCTGGCAAGGGCGCTCGCGGACACCACTCCGCAGCGGCGTGCCGAGGCACTGCTCGAACTGATCGGCCGGCTCCCCCCGGAGCGTCGGCCGGCGGTGGCCGAGCAGGCGTGGACGGCGAGCGCCGCCATGACCGACGCGTACAAACGGGCCGAGGCGGTCACCCGGCTGATCCCTCATCTGCCGGAGCATCTCCTGACTCCCGTACGGGCCTTCCTCGCCGTCCAGCACCGCCCCTCCGGGGCGCCCGCGCTCGTACGCCGGGCCGGGGAGACGATCGCGCACAGTTCGCCGGCGGCCTATGTGGCGTTCCTGCGCGCGGCCACCCAGCGGCTCTCCCGCGGCGACCATCTCTTCGCCCTGCGGTGCGCCGCCCCCGCGCTCGGCCGGCTCGGCGGCCCGGACGCGATCCGGCGCATCGGTGATTCGGTCCTCGTCGTCGGCCGCTGGTGGCCATGACCGAGGCACCCGCGGGGCGCTCGGGGTGGCCCGGTCCGGCCGGGCCGGCCGTCCGGAGTGTTCAGCTGAACCGTGCTCGAATTCGCTGAACACACCAGGCGCGCGCGTGAACCTGACAGTCGGTACACCGCATCGTGCGGCACGGTTTCAGTGAACCGGCTCCATCCACGCATGACCTCGCAGCCACCTGCGTTCCGAGCCTTGACACCGAACCGGCCGACAAGGCCTCATGGTGGGCAATCCCGATGTGCAGACCAGCGGCTCGGTCGCCGAATTCTGACAACGTTGTCTGATGCGTTCGGCCAGAAACCTCGGCACAGACGGGAGACCCCTTCCCATTCCATGAAGGAGAGGCATGAACAAGCCGAGAAGCAGGCGGATCACCGCCGCCGGCAGCGTCCTCGCGGGTGTCGCGGGTCTGCTGCTGCCCGTCTTCGGTCCCACCGGAGCCGCCCAAGCCGCCGACACCGGCATCCACGTCAGCGACGGCCGCGTCTACGAGGCCGACGGCAACGAGTTCGTGATGCGCGGGGTCAACCACGCCCGCGCCTGGTACCCCGAGGAGACCGACGCCATCGCCGACATCTCGGCCAAGGGCGCCAACACCGTCCGTGTCGTCCTCGGCAGCGGCGACCGGTGGACCAGGACCGACACGCCCGAGGTGGCGTCGATCATCGAGGACTGCAAGACCCACAAGGTCATCTGCGTGCTGGAGGTGCACGACACCACCGGTTATGGCGAGGACGGCGCGGCCGCCTCCCTCGACAAGGCCGCCGACTACTGGATCGGCGTCAAGAGCGCTCTGCGGGGCCAGGAGGACTACGTCGTCGTCAACATCGGCAACGAGCCCTTCGGGAACAGCGGTTACACCGCCTGGACCGACGCCACCAAGAACGCCGTCGGGAAGCTGCGCAACGCCGGCATCTCGAACGCCCTCATGGTCGACGCCCCCAACTGGGGCCAGGACTGGTCGAACACCATGCGGAACAACGCCGCCTCGGTCTTCGCCTCCGACCCTCAGCGCAACACGATCTTCTCCATCCACATGTACGGCGTGTACGACACGGCCGCCGAGGTGCAGAGCTACCTCAACCACTTCGTGAGCAACGGACTCCCCATCGTGGTCGGGGAGTTCGGCGACAACCACAGCGACGGAAACCCCGACGAGAACGCCATCATGGCCACCGCCCGCTCGCTGCGCGTCGGCTACCTCGGCTGGTCGTGGAGCGGCAACGGCAGCGGCGTCGAGTACCTCGACATGGTCAACGGCTTCGACCCGGGCTCGCTCACGCCCTGGGGCAACCGATTCCTCAACGGAGCCGACGGAATCTCCACGACCTCGACGCGGGCCACGGTCTACGGCGGCGGGGGCGGCGGTGACACCGGCGGTACGGCCCCCAACGGCTACCCGTACTGCCTGGGCGGCAGCTCCTCCGACCCCGACGGGGACGGCTGGGGCTGGGAGAACCAGCACTCCTGCGTCGTCCGCGGAAGCGCCGCCGACACCGGCGGCGACACCGGCGGAACCGCCCCGAACGGCTACCCGTACTGCCTGGGCGGCAGCTCCTCCGACCCCGACGGGGACGGCTGGGGCTGGGAGAACCAGCACTCCTGCGTCGTCCGCGGAAG
>NZ_JBIRMW010000007.1:96073-443584 GCF_044331325.1 Streptomyces sp. NPDC017246
ACCACCGCCGACCATTGAGCGAAGGGTGCCCTCCCTCCCGTACCGACGGGGAGGGAGGGCACCCGCCCGTCGGCCGACCACGACGCCTCGACCCGCGGACACGGTCGATCGGCAGCGCGGAACGGCCCGCCCGTCGGAATGCCGGGCGGGCCGTGCCGGCCGCTACGTCGGGCCGCCCTGACTCAGCTCGCCAGGTCCGGCCGCTGGGTGACCCGGAGCGAGTTCACCAGCGACTTGCCGTGGATCGCCGACAGTCGGACGTTGAGCTGACCGTCGGTGACCTCCACCGTGATGGTCTTGTCCAGAGCCGTGAACGTACCCGCCTCCAGGGCGATGTCGAGGTTGGGGACGAACTCCCTGCCCTCGGCCAGCAGGTCGACGACCCTGGCCCCCGGCCGGGTGCCGCTGACCTCGGCGAATCCGAGCTCGATGCGGTAGACGCCGTTGGGGACGTTGTCGAAGCGGTACTCCTGCGCGCCGGTGCGGGCGGTGCGGTAGAGCCCCTGCTCGTCGGTGCCGGAGATGGTCTTCTTGGTGCTGGTCGTGCTTCCGGACCCGATGTAGCCGTACGAACCGGCCTTGTACGCCTGGTCAGGACCCCAGCTGTCACCTCGCAGGTCCGTGATCGATCCGGTGGCGCCGGTGTCGAGCGCCGCCTGGTAGGCCGGGACGACGATCTTCAGCGGAATCTCGATGACGGGGTCCCTGCCGCTCTCCGACGTGATGAGCAGCGTGCCGTCGAGAACCGTGCCCGGAGTCGCGCCCTCGGTGTCGAAGACCAGGCCCACCTTCTGCTCGGCGCCCTTGGCCAGCACGCCGGAGGTGGCCGTGATCGTGATCCAGGAGGCGTCGCCCTTCTCCTTCACGGTGTACGCGGTGGCGGTGCCCGCGTTGCTCAGGGTCAGCGTGCGGGTGCGCTCCTGTTCCGCCGGGACGACCACGGTGTACTGGTCCGCGGAGCTCTTGACCAGAGCGGTCTTCAGGACGGCGTCGGCCACGGCGATGCCACGGGCCCTCACCTCGCGCACCGCGGTGGCGCCGGAGTAGTGCTCCGCGGAGACCGCGATGCCGTAGGCCGACTCCGTGCTGCCGGCCGGGACCTGGAGGAGATAGCTGCCGTCGGCACCGGTGGTGCCGGTGGCCATGTCGGTGCCGTCCTTGGCGACCTTGACGGTGGCGCCCGCCACGGGCTTGCCATCGTTGTCGTCGGTGACCGTGCCGGCGAGCACCGCGCTCCTGCCCGTGCGGAAGGAGACGCTCATGCCGGTGGCGACGGCCGCCTGGTTGAACGAGTACTGCAGGGCGTCCGTGCCGTTGTGGTCCTCCACAACGATCGTGGCGCCGGAGCCGTTCTCGTAGGTGCCGCTGTCGATGTCCTTGTAGTGGTAGGAGACGGTGCCGTCCTCGCCGATGACCACGGAGAAGCTGATCCGCTGGGCAGGGGCCGAGATGAACTGCAGGTCCCGCCACTCGACGACCGTCGTGCGGTGCGGCGTGGTGCCGCGGGTCGCCCAGTAGACACCGGAGGTGCTGGAGCCGGTGTCGATCTGCAGGTTGTCCCAGAACGGGTAGAGCGCACCGTTGGGCACGCTGGTGGACGGCAGGCTGATGTTCGCCGAGGTGACGCTGGTGGCACCGAACGCGAGCACGCCCTTGACCGTGGCGGTGGCGGAGCGGTACGTCCTGCCGTACAGCGCGACCGGGAACGGCAGGTCGATGGGCGCCGAGCCGGCCGTCGGGCTGGCGATGGCGAGCTTGGTGTCACCGGTCGGGAAGGCACCCGTGCCGACCTGGCAGGTCGTGCCGAAGCCGTCCTCCCGGCTGCCCAGGTCGAAGTCCCTGCCGGCCGAAGCGGTCAGCTCCACTCGCACGGTCGTCGCGGTGGCACAGCGGCTCACAGGGGTGACGGCGATGTTGTACGCACCGACCGGCAGCGGCACCGAGTACGTGCCGTCGGCGGCCGAGACCGTCTTCACCGGGGTGCCCTGGACCACGACGGTCGCACCGGCCTCGACGCCGCCCTCGGTCCGCACGGTGCCGCCGAGCGTCGCGTCCGGCGCCTTCTCCAGGGTGAAGTCCCTGGTCGACGTCCCGTTCTCGACGATCGTGACGGTGGACCCGGTGGGGTGGTAGCCGAACTTGGAGACGGTGACCTTGTAGTCGCCGACCAGGACCTTGGGCAGGCTGTAGCAGCCGTCCGAGCCCGTGGTCAGGGTGGACTTCATCGGTCCGTCCGGCGTCACGGTCGCGCCCGCGACGCCGGTGTCACCGGAGCCGACCTTGCCGCCGATGGCGCCTAGCGCGCCACGCGGGGTGGCGTTGACCGCGGCGTACGCGTCCAGACGTCCCTCGCCCCAGACGTTGTTGAAGTCCGCGGTTCCGCCGCAGCTCGTGTCCTGGGTGTCGATCGCGGTCTCGTCGAGGATCCTCTCCGTCGCCGCGACGTCGCCGCGGAGCGCGGGCGGACCCGCGGTGTTGCATCCTTCGGTTCCGGCGTTGCCGTTGGAGAAGGACGGGAAGATGCCCGCGTCACGCCACGACTGGACGGTGTCCTTGTACCAGGTGTCGATGATGTCGGCACCCCACGAGTTGTTGATGACGTCCGGCGCGAGGTCCGGCCTCGGGTTGGCGCCCGAGGCGTCCGTGGGCGCGACCATCCACTGGCCCGAGGCGAGGAGATCCGCCTGCGAGCAGGAGCTGGTTCCACAGCCCTTGGCCGCCATCCACGTGGCGCCGGGGCGACGCCGATCTGGTTGCCGGCGCCGTCGTCGCCGACCATGGTGCCCACCGTGTGGGTGCCGTGGCCGTGGTTGTCAGAGGGCGCGGAGGTCGGACAGGTGCCCGCGGGGTCGAACCAGTTGTACGAGTGATCGTACGATCCGTCGACCTTCAGGCCCCGGTACTTCGACGCGAGGGTCAGATCCTTTCCGGATCTCGCCGGGGCCGGGCCGCACGGCCGCCGGCACACCTTCTCCGCCGCCATCCGGACCCTCGAACGGAGCTCCGCCGCCGGGCAGGTTCGGCGCAGCGGGCCCGTGCCTCACACGGCCGCCGGCAGCGTCGCCGGTCCACCCTCCCCTCGCGCCGAACCGTGATCGTCGCAAAGCGAGGCGCCGGGTGTCATGCCGACGGCAGGGCGAGTTTGACGGCGGGAGTCGATGTCGGCGAGGCCGTCGAGGGCGGCCAACGTGGCTTCGGCCACGGCGAGGCCGTTCGGACCCAGAGACGGACGGCCGCCGAGCAGGTCGACCAGCCATTCGTGACGGAGAGCCGCCTGAACCGCGCCCTCGTCGCCCAACGCAACAGCGGCGGCCACGTCAAGGTGTACGCCCAGTTCCGCGCGCCGCTGGACCGGCACACGCACCTGGACCCGGCCGACATGGAGGCTGTGCGATCCAGCCTGCTGGCTCGCTTCGACGGCTGGGCCGCTCCCGTCCTCGACCTCCTCCGCCACGGCACCGCTTTCGTCCACCGCCCCCTGCACGTCCTGCCCGTCGCCCACACCTGGCCCCACGTGCCCGGGGTGACGCTCTTGGGCGACGCCGCCCACCTGATGCCACCCCTGGGGGCGGGCGCGAACCTCGCGATGCTCGAAGGCGCCGAACTCGCCGAGTCCATCGCCACCGGCCCCGGAGATCTGGACGAGGCCGTACGCGCCTTCGAAGAACAGATGTGGGCCCGGGCCGGCAGATGGGCGCAGCTCACGACGGCCGGACTGGAACGCCTCGTGAGCCCGAACCCCGCCGAAGCCCTCGCCCTCTTCGACGAGGTCCAGCCGTCCTGACCACCGGCCTCATCGGCACCGCCGTCGACCGGCACGACGACACACCCGCGCAGCGACGGACCTGCGAGATCGCTCGCGTCCCTCCGCGTTCACTCGGCGGCTCAGGGGGACCGGGGTGGCGATGCCGCCCCGTGAGACGGCGGTTCTTCGGGGTTGTGGGTCGCCGGGGAGTCGGTGACGACCCGTTTGCCGTCCAGTGTGTAGTCGCGGGGGCGGCGCCGGGGCACGTACCCCTCGGGGCAGAGCCTTGCGCCCCGCCCCCGTACGGTGCCCTCGTCCTGCGTGGACGGGTGGGGCGGCGGCTCCGCCGTCCCACCCGCCTCGTCGATCCGGACGCACTCGATCTCCGGGTCGACCTCGGAGGGGATCACCTCGGGCCGGTCGTCCTCGGCCGGGAGGTCACTCGACTCCACCCGGGCCTCCCCAGTAGAAGTTCGATCCCCAGGTCGTCGTACCGGAGAAGTCGGTCGCGATCCTGTAGGCGTTCGGGTTGGTCTCGTGGATGTAGCCCTGCATGTTGACCATCGTTCCGGAGGTGTCGGACTGATAGGCCAGGTTGCGCATATAGGCCGCACGGCGCCAGCCCTCGTACGGGAAGTGGCCGCTGCCCATCCAGGTGGCCGTCGCCCCCGGGTGGCCGATCTCGTCGACGATCTCGCCGCCCCAGTCGATGGACTGCGCCTGGTTGAGCAGCCCGGCGGCGTTGAACAGGCCTTCGGCGCCGCCGGCGGGGTAGTACCCCATCCATTCGTTGCCTATCCGGACCCACCAGTTGCCGGCGAAGAGCGTGACCTTGATGGAGAGTTCGTACTGGTCCCCGTCGTACACGCTCTCCGCGAGGCGTACGGTCGGGTAGACCGAGGTCGACACCTGCTTCCAGCCGAGCACGTCGGTGTTGTAGCCGCCCTTCTTCGGGCCGCCCGCCGTGTAGTTGTTGGTCGTGTAGAAGATGAACAGGTGCGGATACCAGTCCCCGTAGAGGCCCTTGTAGGTCTGCGCACCCACTTCGACGGTCTGCCCGTCGGCCGTGCCCTGCGCGAAGCTGCCGCGCACCACCCACTCCTGCCCGAGAGAGAACTCGTCCGACCACTGGACGTAGGGCCGCCAGGTGTTGATGACGCCTTCCGTCCCGTAGTTCGTGACCTGCTGGATGGCGTGGGCGTACTTGTGCGGGGAGACGGCCATGGGCGCGACGCCGGGATCGTCCGGCGGTGTCAGGACCTTCGCCCGTGTCCCCTTGGCGAGGTAGTCCTGGAGGGTGCCGGTGGCGGTGATGCTGTCCAGCTGCTTGTGCACCATCGGGACCGTGCCGGGAGGGCCCGTCCGGGCGCTGTCGACGGCCGTCTGGAAGGGCTGGGGGGACGCGGGGCGGTCGGTGGTGCCGGAGCGTTCCGGGTACTCGAGATCGGGTGGCTCGGCATCGGCCTCGCTGGGGACCCAGTCGAGGTCCTCCCCGTACGGAGTCGTGGTGCGGGCCACGACGTCGCGGCCCGCGTACAGGTCCTTGAAGTACTGCCGGATCTCGTCGAGCCGCTCCGCGGCCTCGCGGTCCAGGTCCCGGCCCGCGCGTGGTGGCGGCGCCGACCTGGGGGCCTCCGGGTTGCGTTCGATCCTGCCGGATTCCATGTTTCCTCCTTCGGGCTTCACGAGCGACCCCGCCGGGGGGCCGACGCTGAACTCGACGTACTGGGACCGGTGAAGTCGAAAGTCGTGGAGTCGTACGTCGTTGAAGTCGAAGTCGTTAGCCCTGGAGCGTGAAGACCGTGGCGACCCGCGCCGTGTCGCCCGGATGGCCGGCCGTACGGCTGGGGTGGTCACCCCGGATGTCACCGTCGGGGCCATGGGTGCTGTGGTGGGGGCATGTCGGTGCTCGGCTCGGGGAGCTCTGAGACACGTGGTTCGTGCGCGACACCGGTCATGGGAGACCTCTTGCCCGTCGGATGCGGGCGACGATGCCGCGGCCGCACAGCCCCGGTATCTCCCATCCTGCCCCCTCGCGGGAGTCGGCGCAGCTCGACTCCTCACGCACGGGAGGAGAAAGCCGGCCGTCACGACGCCCTCCTCTTTTCGTTGCCGGGACCGGGCCCCGACCCCGCCGTTCCTCATGCCCGCCGTCATCGGCCGAGCAGGGCCCGGGCGATCGCGTCGGAGATCGGCTGGGCCGTGTGGTCCTCGTAGAAGCTGTACGCGGGACTGGGGTTGACCTCGAAGCAGAAGAACTCGCCGTCGTCCGTGAGGACGAGGTCGATGCCGGCGAGGGTGAGGCCCAGACCGGTGGCGAGGTCCGCGCAGCGCAGCGCCAGTTCGCGGGGCGGGGTCCACGGCCTGAGGTCGGCGCGGCCTCCGTACCGGCCGGCGTAGCGGTAGTCCACCTGGTCGGTCTCGATGCGGGTGGCGAAGACCTCGCCCGCGACGACGTGCACGCGGATGTTCACGCCGGGGACGTAACGCTGGAACTGGACGGGGCACGAACGGATCTGCGGGAGCCGGGCGGCGGCCTCGTCGTCGAGCAGCCGTACGATCGACCGCACCGCGCTGATCGACTTGTAGACGACCCTGCGGTGCCGGTCGCGGAAGGCCAGGGCGAGGTCGGGGTCGTCGGTGACGAGGGTCTCCGGCACGCGGAACCCGGCGCGGCGGATCAGCTGGGCCTGGTAGGGCTTGGAACGGTTGGTCGCCGTCGCGGAGGCGCGGTTCATGACGCGTCCCGGCGCGATCTCGATCCAGGTGCCGAGGGCCTCGTGCCAGGCCTGGCAGTGCCGCAGCGTCTCCTCGCCCGCACCGCGCGTCTCCGGCAGCAGCCGCCAGTCCATGAGCCGGGTGTAGATGCCGGTGACGTCGGAGCACGGAACGGTCCGGCCGTCGCATCCCAGGTGCCCGCGCACCTCCGCGCCGTCGACACGGATGTCGATCGGGGTGTCCGCGAAACGGCGCTGGTGCAATACGGCGTACGGCAGCCCTCGGCGTCGCAGCGCGTCGGTGACGAGGGCGATCGGCCGCTCGCTGGCGATGCCGCAGACGATGATCACCGGGACCTCGCCGGCAGCCGGGTCAGGTACGCGTGAAGGCCGTCGAGCATCGGGGCGCCGGCGATCCGCAGGTCGGGCAGGAGCGTCGCCCCGGCGAACCGTGCGCCGTGCCGGGTGTGCGCGTCGGGCTTCAGGTGGATGCCCAGGAGGTCCGCTCCCGCGCCGCGGGCGAGGCTGAGGCAGGCCGGGGACAGGCCGTCGAGCGCTTCGTCGATGTGGACGCCATGGACGTCGCGGACGCCATGGCCACCGCGGACGCCGTATCCGCCGTACCCGCCGTAGACCTCGTCGCCGAGGACGAGCAGGGTGCGGGTGGACAGCCGGTCCGTGGACTCTTCGTGCGTGGTGTCGTCGGTCAGCCTCAGCGGCGGCACCTCCAGTCCCGCCGCGGCGGCGAGCACGGTCCACTCGGCGGGCGAGCGGAGGGTGCCGGACAGCCCGAGGGCGCTGGGGCGGTTGACCGTCACGGGGGCGAGGCACTGGATCCAGCTGAGGACGAGCGCGTCCCATTCCGCCATCGCGTAGGCGGTGTCGGCCGGGGAGGCGAAGCGGAGATGGCCCACGGGTGCGTGGGTGAGCCGGTTGACCACGCCGTGGACGGCGTCGCTCGCGAGCTTGCGTCCGTCGGGCAGGGTGAGCTCGAAGCGCGCCCGATCCCCGGCGGGGGCATCCCCGGCGGCGGCATCCCCAGCGGGGAGGTCTTCACCGGTCCGGTCGGAGTCGACGCCGTCCTGCCCCTCGCCCCGTTCCTCCTCGATCCGGTGCGTGGACCGTGCGGTGCGGGTCAGCGTCCCGGCCTCGACGACCTCCACCGGGTCGAGCCCCCGTGCGCGCAGCCCGTCGGCGGCCCAGCGGGCCGCCCGGTCCTCGGCGTCGCACAGCACCAGCCACATGACGACCGCCGCCGTGCTACGGCGCCGGGTCCTCGTGGACGAGTGCGCTCGTCGCTGTGTCGGGGCGCAGGTCCGGGGGGATGAAGTGCACGTGCGGGGAGGCGGCACCGGTCCAGGCGACGAGCGGTACGAGGGGCGTGGGGAAGGGGTCGACGGCCATCATCAGCTCGTGCGGCGTGTCCTTGTGCTCCTTGTCCTTGCCCTCCTTCCCGTCCTTGTCCTTGTGGTCCTTCTCCTTCTCCTTGCCGAGCTTCTCGGAGACGCTGAGATGGAGCGTCCGTTCCTCCTCGTCGCGGGTGTTGGCCTCCAGGGTGAAGTCGGTGAAGTGATGGTTGTGTCCGGCGCCGAAGGGGATGAATTCGACGGGAGGGATCTTGATGGTGAGGTGCCCGCAGCCGTTGGGCGCGACGGTCGGTGTCACCTCGTCCAGGAGGAAGCCGTCGCCCAGGTCGGTGCCGGCCGGGGTGTCGATGACCAGGTCTCCCGTGCCGATGTTGGCCACGTTCACGAGGATGTCGTCGACGGGTACTCCCTGGACGACGAGCCGTGCGTGGGACTGTGGCATCAGGATCCGCGGTTGACGGGTGTCCTCCTCGAGGTCCGAGACGACCCAGACGAAGAGGAGTTCCGTCGAGGCCTTGTTCGTGATGCGTATGTGCCAGGGCAGGTCGGACGATTTGGTGATGTCCAGTCTGACCAGGAACACGTCCCGGGGCTCGCGGGTCCAGGAGGCCGTGGCGACCGGCGACAGGGTGTCGTCACGGATCGTCACCGTGTCCGGTTCTCGCGGCACCGGAGCGAACTCCCCCAGCCCCACGCGCAGTTCGATCGCCGGGGCCGCTTCCCCGGCTGGCGCGCACTCCGACCCCAGGGCGATGAGGCGAAGGAACATGCCCGTCAGCTGGGCACCCACCTCGAAGGCGACCGGAGCGCCGGGCGGCGATCCCGCGGCGAGTCTCAGCGGCCCCGCCTCGGGGAACATCTGGAAGACCGGGTCGACCATGCTCACCACACTCCAAGGGGGACGATGTCGGCGTAGACGAGCCGCCCCGGGCCTTCGACGGCGGATCCCGTCTCGTTCGTGGCGGGCGGATGCGTCTCGTACTCCTGGACGACGATGCGCTGGGGGCGGCCCCCGGTGGCGGGGAGGTCGAGGTCGCGGGCCTGGCCGAGGGGCCCGGAGGTCCGGAAGACGGTGCTCCAGCCCGCGCCGCCGCCGTCCGCGGCCGGGTCGGAACCGACCTGGAGTTCGGTACGGACGAGGTTCGGCCGGGGGCCGGCCGGTCCGAGGCCATCGACGAGGACGGTGGCCCGTCCCGTCGTGCGGGTGACGACGAGCCGGCGGTGGGGCGGGAGCTGGACGGGCTCCGTCCGCAGGGAGGGCGACAGGGTGGGGACACCGTCGACGGTGTGGGCCTGGTAGCGGGCCAGGGCCAGCCGGACGAAGGGGAAGTAGGAGGCGGTGACGAGGGGGGACAGGTCGATGTCGGCGTACCAGCGGTCGGCCTCCTCGTCGAAGCGGACGGGGTGGGCGATCACGTCGAGCGCGCGTTCCAGTTCCGGCAGGTCCGCTTCGAGGGCGCGTTCCCGTTCCGGCTGGTCCGCCCGGTCGCCGCGTGGGGCGACGACGTCGCTCCGGCCGAGGACGGGAGGCGGGGCGCCGGTGGTCCAGATCGGGTCGCGGCCCGCGACGCTGACGTACCGCAGCACGTCGGCGGGGGCGGACGGGCCGGGCCAGGTGAGGACGGCGAGGCGTTCGTCGTCCCCGGAGACGTACCAGGGCCGTTCGAGCAGGACCCGGAGGCCGCCCCCGTACCGCCACCGGGTGAGCGACTTCTGGCCGTCGTGCGAACGGAGCCAGCGGAACGTCGGCACGGTGTGGAGGACCTTGGGCGCCGGCGGTCGGGCGGAGCTGGGCACGTCCGTGATCTCCAGGACACCCTCGCTCAGGCAGGCCCGGGGGTCGGCGGCGGTGGCGCGGCGGAAGCAGTCCTGGTAGCGGGAGACGGCGGTGGCTCGGTACAGGACGTGCCGACGGCGGGTGTCGCCGAACTCCTGGCGGATCGTGGGGAACGCCTCGTGCTGAGGGGCGCGCCGGACGTCGTACGAGCCGAGGATCGCGGTCTGCCGGCGCTCGGCCGGCTTCTGCGGCGGGAGGTCCTCGTGGTCGGTCCACTCGGCGCGCAGGTCCAGGCGGCCGGTGCTGGCGATGTGGATGCGCAGGCCGTCGGTGCGCAGGACGGCGCTGGTGTCTCCGGCGATCCGCCGGGCGGCGAGCAGACCAGAGGGGATCGCCAGGGGGCGCTGCACGGCGTGGACGAGCGTGACGGTGCGGGGCGGTGTGACCAGGCGGTTGCGGCCCTCGACGATGGGCTTGAACGCGGTGGGGTCGGTGGGGTCGATGCCCAGCCAGGTGACGATGCCGAACAGCTGGACGCTGCGGGTGCCGGGGCAGGAGGGGATGTCGAACGTGACCTCTTCGGCGGGGCCGAGCGCGACGGTGAACGTGCGCTGGTCCGGGGAGCGGGTCAGGGTGCAGCCGCCGGGGCCGCCGACGAGGCGGAGCGAGATCGGCGCGTACGCCGGCCAGGTGCCCTGCCACAGGCCGGTTCTCTTGTCGCCCACGACCGTTCCGTACGTGCCGGATTCGGGGTCGACGGGCCTGCGGCGCGGATTCAGGGCGAGGTGCGTGGTGGCCGGGTCGGGGAGCCAGGGCAGGGAGACACCCGTCTCGGGTAGGAAGACGTACGGGGCTGGGACGGTGGAGCCGGTCTCCGCTCCCACGACGACCGCGCCGGCGATGTCGGAGACGGCCCGGTCGGCTCGTTCGGCGACCGCGAAGAACTCCTTCACCTTCGCGGTCGGCACGTCCGGGCCGAGGGCGGCGTCGAAGGTGCGGTCGTGCTGGAGGGCCAGTTCGAGGGAGCACGCGGGGGCGAGGAGGTGGCGCAGGTCGAAGGCACGGTGGCCGTGGGCCGCCGCGTACGCCTCCACCGTCGTGTCGCGATCGCTGCGGATGACCATCAGGTCCAGGGTCTCGCCGTCGGCCAGTTCGCGGGTGGGGACGAGTTCCGGGGGTGGGAGGGGCTCGAAGCGGTGGTGCCGGAAGACGTTCGTCCGTTCCTCTTCGGGCCCGGTCTCGTCAGGGCGCAGTCCGCCTCCGGCGAGGTCGGCGATCCGTACGCGGAGGCGGTAGTCGCGGCCGAACCGCAGGCGGGGCAGCGATCCCGGGTCGGTTTCGACGACGGCGTCGAAGGGCGGCGGGTCGGCCGCCGCCGACATCTCGTCCCCCGTGTCGACGATCCGCTCGGGTCGCTCCGCGACCAGGCTCCAGCCGTCCCAGCGCATCACGATCTGGTGGAGGTACAGGGCGTCTCGCGCGCCGGCTCCGGTCGTCGACGCCTCGGGGCGTACGAATCCCTCCTCGACGAGGCCGGCGGGGCCGCTGCCGCCGGACGCGTCCTGTCCGATCGTCAGGTCGCCGATCTTGTAGCGGACGCGCCGGCGGCAGAGTGGGTACCACCGGTTCCTGGCCACGTCGAAGATGTCCACCCGGTAGCCGCCGAGCAGCGAATCCGCGGTCACCGGCTGGGTGGTGAGGCCGTCGGCCGTCGCCCGCTGGGCGGCCCGCCGGAGCTGCCTGTGGTGTTCCTGTACGCGGTCCCGCTCGACGAGGGCGTAGCCCATCGACCGCAGGGCGGGCAGCGCGCCGACGTCGGCCCGGTCCTGCGAGGCCGGCCGGGCGCGGTCCGACTCGGCGACGCCGACCATGCGCAGGGCGGCGCCGTCGACGTCGAACGGCATCACCTCGTACCGCGACGCGCCGGCGTCCCCGGTGGGGGACGGCACCCCGGTGCCGGCCAGAGGCAGCATGCCGCGGCTGAGTTCGGTGGCCGCCGGTCCCGGCAGTGACGCGGCGACGAAGCGGTTCCCGTCCAGGAGGTAGGCGGTCTTCGGGGACAGATCGTCCTGAGTGGCGTGGGACCAGCCGGGCGGCACGGAGCCGTCGGGGTTCGGCCAGTACGGGACGACGCGGAGCTCCCTCGCGCCACCGGCCTCGGCCAGCGGGGCGGGCTCCACGGCCAGGTCGATCAGCAGTCCGAGCGCGCGGAGGAGCAGCGGGTGGTCGGCGAGGCGGGAGACGATCTCGTGGAACTCGCGCACGGGGCCGGCGGACGACGAGAACTCCGTGAACGTGTCGGAGCCGCGCTGGTAGAAGGCGTACGCCTGGGCGAGCGCCGACCGGGGTGCGGACGGGTCGGGCTCCGCCGTGCCGTCCAGTGGTGCGAGCCGCGCCTGCCACATCGCGCTCACCCGGCTCAGCGCCGCCCGCAGCTCGGGGTCGGTCTCGGGGACCCCGCCGTCGTGGTCGAGGTGGACACGGGCCGTGGCCGTGTACGCCTGGCGTACCTCGGCGGCGGCCTCGGAGGCCGGGAACTCACGGACCTCTCGTTCGTCGTAGGAGGTCGTCCGGTACGGGACCACGGGCGAGTCTGCGGTGAACAGGGCCTTCCAGGCGGAAAGCCGGCGGGCGGTGGTGAAGCGGACCTCCTGCTGCTCGATGGTGAGATGCGGGACCTGGTACGAGGCGACGGGCCGCGTTCCCCGGAAGACGTCGAACCGGACAGCGGCGAGGCGTTCGGGCCAGGTCTGCATGCCGAAGTCCGACAGCTTCCGGTCTCCCGGGGGGCCGATCAGCCGGGGGGTGAGGAGGACGGACAGCAGGGCCATGGGGGTGGAGTGTCCCGGGACGAGGGCGACCCGCCCGGCCGGGATCGGTGTCCAGACGAACTGTCGCCGCAGGTCGGTGGCGGGCATGGGTCACTCCTTCGCGAAGGCCCGGCAGTACGTCTGCCACGGGAACGAGGAGCCCTGGGGTCCGAGCGCGGCCTCGACGGTCGAGCTCCGCAGTGCCGCGTCCTCGGAGGCCTGCCGTGCCTCCTCGGACGCCGTCAGGGCGTCCCGGGGGCCGGCGGCGACGCTGGGGCCCTTGAAGCTCTTGTGGCATGTGAGGGTGACGGAGGTGGACCAGAAGGTGAGGTCGACGGTGATCACGAGCCGTGCGGAGCCGTGCAGTTCGTTGTGCTCCACGTCGTAGGTGAGGCTCAGTGTCAGCTCCACGGAGACCCGGATCAGGCCCAGGACGGAGACGCTGCCCCCGATCCGCAGATAGCCCGTGATCTCGGTCGTGCCGCCCGTCTTGACGAAGACGACACCGCCGAAGACATGGACCTCGCCGGCCGCGACGCCGAAGTCCATGGCGACGCTGGCTCCGAACTCGATTCCGCCGACGAGCCGTTGCAGTCCCCCTGCGGGGTCGCCGGCGCTCACTCCGAGCTCCAGATAACCGCCGCCGCCGAAGCCGCTGACGGTCACGAGGAACGGCCGTTCTCGTGTGGCGAAGGCGAAGTCGACCTCGATGGGCCGCTGTTCGAGCGAGAGGACGAGGCCGATGCGGACGGCCAGGTTCTGCACGGTGAACACGCCCATGCCGAGGGTGGGCACGGCGATCGTGTACGTGGCCCGGATCTGGACCGCGGAGATCTCGACGTGCGGCCCGCCGCGTCCTGCCTGCGGGATCTTCTCCGCCAGCGTCCTGACGAAGTTCAGCTTCCCGGCGAGCCGTGCGTCCGCGAGTTCGAAGGTGAGGGAGGGATTCTCTCCGGAGTTGGAGGTGAAGCGGACCTCCTTGAAGGTGAGGACGACGAGGGCGGAGGCGCGGGTCGGGATCTCCAGTGTGAAGTCCGTGACCTCACCGGTCGTGCGCAGCTGGGGCCGACCGTCGACGACCTGGGAGAGGACCTCCAGGAAGACCTTGGATGTGGGCGTCTTCGGGTGGAAGGGTTCCACCTCCGTCGTCAGCCGCTCGCTCCAGGTCAGCTTCGCGGACGGCGCGCCGACCGCGTCGGACCAGGTGATCTGCGGACGCGAGGTGATGACGGACACGATGCGGCGGAGCGAGATGACGCCGAACAGTCTGGCCTCCTCGGCGAACATGTCCTGCGGTCTCGGCGGGAAGGGGCCGCCGGCGATCGGGCCGGCCAGGCGGGAGATCTCGGTGACGGCCATGTTCGGCGCGGCCACCATGCCCGTACGCGCCCCGGCCGCGGCGAAGTCGATGACCTTCGGCTCCAGCAGGGCGAGCAGGACCTCGGGCCGCGGGCCGCCGCCGGCCGTCAGGAAGGCCTTCGAGAACTCGGCCGGCGCCGTCGGCGACGATCCGATCAGCTGGCGTACCGCCGGCAGCGTGACCTCCATGCGGGTGACACGGGGGTGGAATCCGACACCGTTCGCGGCGAGGGGGGCGCCGACGCCGCCGAAGGACATCGACCGTACTTCCTGGACCGCGCCTTCGAGCGGCTGGGTGGCGGTCTTCATGGCGAGGGCGATCCTGCGTCCGATCTCTCGCGTCGGGTGTCCCGTGTCGCGCCGGTCACCCGTGCGTGCCCCGTGGGCGTACTCGGCGTCGAGCGAGGCGGCCTGGGAGGTGCCGAGGCCCGCGTCGTCGACGAACAGCATCGGCAGTTGGAAGTCGACGACCTCCCGGTCCGCCCGGGCGTGCACGGTGAACTCGACGGTCGCTCCCGACCGCGTGGGCCAGAACGCCTGGCCGGGCAGCCACACCGCCGCGTCCAGGTCCGTCAGCTGCCTGGGCTCGACGGACACCTCCTGGAAGGGGAAGGCACGCTCGTACGCCCTGCCGGCGCCGTCGCCGATGCCGTAGCGGCGCGTCGGCTCGGTGACGATGAGCGTGCGGGTCGTGCGGAGCGCCGCCACGGCCGGGGCCTGCCGGTCGAACCGGCGCTCGGTGACCTCGACGAAGGCGGCCCGGTGTCCGAAGGGGAAGAGCGCGCCGCGGGTGAGAACGCGGACGTAGTAGTCGCGGCCCATCGCGGACTGGTGGGTCCAGTCGAGTGTGGGCCATGAGGCGGTGGCGTCGAACCAGGCGCCGAACGCGCTGAGGACGAGCCGGTCGACCGTCACGGGCGGATCGGTGGACAGCGCCCCGAGGGCGGCGATCGACGCCGTGTGGTGGCCGAGCGGGGTGGCGAGGGCCGGCTCGTCCGGGAGGGCCTTGACGGGCCTCACCCGGAGCGCGTCCGCCCCGTCGGGGCGGGTGATCCGGCTGTGCCACAGCTCGGTGGTGCCGTCGTGTCCGACGGCGGGCAGGGCGTGGTGCGTGCAGTGGGCGCCGGTCGGCAGTTGCAGGAGCAGGCGCCAGGGCAGTTCGAGGCGGCCGTCCTCCGGTCCGGCGTTCCCGGGCGTCGCGACCAGGGGCAGTCTGCCCATGGCGGTCAGGACGCCGTCGACCGTGAGCGGTACGGCCTCCTGCCCGATGGCGAAGGCCAGTCGTGAGGGGCCCGCGATCCGTGCCTGGCTGGTCGTGTCCGTCGGGGAGACGGTCTCGGCGATGTGCTGCGGCGGGAACTCCACGACGAGCCGGGCGTCGGGCCGCGCGGCGACGACCTCCACCACGCCGTCGGCGCGGACCTGTTCGCGCAGTCCGCTCCCGCGGACGGTCAGCGCGACAAGGTCCTCGGGGCGCAGGGCCTGGTAGCCCCGCACGTCGGCCCAGATGTCGATGAGCTGCCAGTCGGCCCACGTACGGTCGAGCTGCCGGTGCATCAGGGCCGTACTGGCCCAGACGGCGAACACATGGGTGGGCCCCGCCTCGTCGCGGACGGCGGCGAGGTGGGGGGCGGTCGCGCCGTCGGTGGCGAGGTCGCCTCCGAGGTCCTCCCATCGGGAGGGCTCCGCCCGTGATCGGTGCCACAGTCTGCGGCCGGCGACGGCGAAGAGGTCACGTTCCGTCGCGGCGAAGCCGGTGGGGCGGGGGTCGGCGTCGGGACGTCGGTCCTCGGAGAGCCGGTCGAGGAGGAGCGTCAGCTGCTCGTCCGTCAGGATCGGGTGGGCCGCCGGGGGCTGCGCGGCGAGCGGGTCGGGGGACGTCCACGGGGTCCAGCCGTGGCCGGACGCGTCACCGAGGACGGCGCCGAAGACGCCACGGGCCTCGCCGTCCGCCTCGGCAGCGTCGCCGGCCTCGGCGCCGGTCTCTTCACGGAGCGTGCCGTGTTCACGGAGCGTGTCGCGTTCACGGAGCGTGTCGTGTTCACGGAGCGTGTCGCGGGTGCCGTCACGGGCCGCCGCGAAGAGCCGGTGCTTCGCCCCGCGACCGCCGTCGACGGCGAGGAGCTCGATCCGGCCGGGGCCGGAGCGCACCGCGGCCAGCCACCCGGCGCACTCCGGTGCCCCGGGCGACGGCCACGGCCGGCCGAGCGAGTGCCAGGCGCCCCATTGGCCTCGGACCATGGCGGGCGACTGTGTGCGCGTCCTGTGCCAAACGCAGCCGTCACCGTCGCCGACGAACAGGTCGAGGCGGCCGGGGGCGGGGGAACAGGCGGTGAGCGCGGTCACCGTGGAGGCCGTCATGGGGCGTCACCTCGTACGCCGGTCACAGCGTCTGGTAGACGGGTGCTCCGGCTCCGTGCACCGCCTGGAGCGGCGTCCCGGACGCGAGGGCGGGGCCGGACGAGGCCTGGGCCAGGCGGCTCGAGTAGTACTCCACCTGGTTGATGTAGTAGTCCCACGGGAAGTACGGCCCCGGGTCGGTGTGGTTGTTGCCGGGCACGTTGTAGTGGCCGCCGAAGCCCGTGAACCAGTCGCGCTCGTCCGGGGCGAGCGGCACCTCGATCGGGATGCCGTACACGGCGCACAGGTACGCCGACAGCTCCGCCGAGGAGTCCATCATCTCCTCGGTCCAGTCGGCGGGGTAGGTGGCTCCCGGGTACCCGAACTCGTGCTCGATGCCCGAAGTAGCGGGTGTTGCCTCCCTTGCAGTGCCAGGCCGTGTACCGGCCGTCCCGGGGGCCGGCGGTGTCCGGGTCGGGCAGCGGCACCATCTGGGCGCGCCGGCCGTCCCTGGCGACGATGAAGTGCGCCGAGACCTTGGACGCGGGGTTCTGGAAGTGGCCGATGGCTCCCTCGTACTTGCCCTGGGTGTAGTGGACGACGATGCCCTGCGGGACCAGCGGGCCGTACGCGTCACGGTTCGGACTGTTCTTGTAGGGAACCTCGGGACTCCGCAGGTTCCACAGGTTCTGGTGCGAGGCCAGACCCGATTGCTCGGCGGCCTCGCCGTTCGCCTGCACGGCGTACGTCGACACCTCGCCGCACTTCGGGCAGGTGAACTGCATGTTCTTGATCGTCATGTCGCTCTCCTGAGACTGATCCAGCTCAGAGAGATGCCCTGCGCAGAAGAGAGGGCAAAGATCGTTGATGAGACAACTTCTCAGCTGTTTCGCACGATCCCGTTCCGCATGGAACTGTCACCTTCCATACTCGTACGCCTTCCGCAACCGCTCAACCGGGGCGCCGCGAGCGAGCGCACGGGGCGAGAGGGCACCGTATGGGCGAACGATCCGGTGAGTACGGGACGGTGTTCCGGCCGGCCGTCGGCCTGATGCGCGGCAGGAGGCCGACGCCGGCGAGGCCTCGGCCGTTCTCGAAATCCCTTACGCGCAAACGTCGTTCGGCGTCCGACACCTCGTCGAACCGCGAAGGTTGCCGGGGCGCCCGGTGGGGTGCCCCGGCGGACGAGGGCACACGCAGCGTCAGCGTATGACCCTCAGACGTACGGAGGGTGACGAACCGCCGGTCCTCCTCCCGAACCAGTTGGTGCCCCTGGGCCGCGAGGGAGACTGGCGCACCGTCAGCTGCCCGGAGCGGGCCCCGGCCCCGTCAGCCGCAGTCGTACGTGAAGGTCGCGGACGACGAGTGGGTGCCGGGAGAGGTGATCACGATCCGCGCCACCGCCTGGTGTGTTCCCGGCCCGTGGAAGGTCCACAGGAGATGCAGGCTCGCCTCCTTCTGTCCGCGGGCCAGCTTCTCGCTGAGGGCGCCGGACCGGGTTCCGTCACTGCGTTCCCAGCGGTACGTGAGGGTGCCCGGTCGCCCGTCGGTGCGTACCAGGCCCACCACGTCCGCCGTACCGTCGCAGCCCAGCGATTTCCCCGGGGCGCTGACGGTGACGTCCCGCACCGCGACGCCGGGCCCGTACTGCCGCCACGCGAGGAAGACCAGCACGGCGATTAGGACGACGGCGGCGAACGCGTAGCGCCACGGCCGTCGGGAGCGGGCGGGCCGCGGCACGGGGACACCGGGGAGCGTGCCGTGCCAGATCTCGACCACCGTGGGGCTGTTCTCGGCCCGCCGGAGGGCCGCCGCGGTCACCCCCGGCCCGAACCGCAGCACTTCGCCCTCCACCCGGTCGGGTGTCGCTTCCGGCGCCGGACGCTCGAACCAGTGGCTGCCGAGCTCGGTGGCGCTGTAGTCGTCGTCGTTCATGAGATCGTGCACCGCCGGATGAAGATCTGCTGCAGGGAACCGCCGTTCGAGGCGGCGGGGTACGTGGTCGCGCGCAGCCCCCAGTAGCATCCGGCGCCCCGGACGTCGTGGGCGAGCGTGAGGGTGTAGCGGGTGGCGCCCTCGCGCCGGTAGGTCTCGGAGCCGTCGGGCGCGCCCGGCGCCCCCTTCTCGTCACCGGTGAACCACTCGACGTGGATCGTCACCGGCCCCGTTCCGTCCGTCGTGACCTCGACGGTGCCCGAGGCGGTGGTCGGCCCCGTCTGGCGCAGGCTCGTGACGGAGACCGCGGTCACGGCGACGGAAGGGGGAGCGGACGTCGTGGTCGGGGACGTGACGGTCGGGGTGGGCGGGGACGTGGGCGCGGTGGGTGATGCCGGGTCGGTCGTGGCCGTCGGAGGCGTGGTCACGGTCGGCGGCGTCGTCGGGTCGTCGGTGGGAGGTGCGTCGGTGGTGGCGCTCGGCCCGGTGCTCCCGGAAGAGGTGGGCGGCGGGGTCGTCGCCGTCGGAGAGAGGTCCGGGCCCGGGGACGACGGCGACGGCGGTGCTGTGGTGGGCCCGGGCGGGGAGGTGTCCGGGCCGGTGCTCGTCGTCGCGAAGGCCTGGGCGGACTTGTCGCCGTCCGCCTCCTCTCCCCCGGCCCGTGCGGCGAGGGCGAGCAGCAGCGCCAGGACGAGCGCGGCCGCACCCAGCGGCGTCCCGCGGGGGAGACGCCACCGGGGGCGCGGCGGCGGGGTCGGCAACGTGGTGGTGGCGAGCGCGGTCGTGCCCTCCGACACACCGCCGCCGGAGGAAGGGAGAAGCAGAGGCAGCAGCGCGGCCAACGCCGCCAGCCGTCCCCGGCCGCGCTCCTCCCAGTCCGGCCCGTAGGCGGCCGTGGCGACCGCTTCCAGCTCGGTCACGAACGCGGCCGCGTTCTCCGGCCGCTCGTCCGGGGACTTGGCCAGACCTCGCCGGATCAACGGGCGCAGCGGCTCCGGTGCCTGACCGTCGGGAACGGGCGTGCCCAGGTGGTGCAGGGCGAGCTCCGCGAAGTTGTCGCCGGAGAACGGCTTACGGCCGGTCAGACACTCGAAGAAGGTCGCGGTCGCCGCGTAGACGTCGGCCGCCGGTGAGGCGGGGGCACCGTTCCACTGCTCGGGCGCCATGTAGGCGGGCGTTCCGGCGACACCCGGTGTGGCGCCCCGGCCGGCCGCGATCCCGAAGTCGACGAGCTTGGACGTCCCGTCGGCGGCGACCAGAACGTTCTCGGGCTTGTAGTCGCGGTGCACGACGCCCGCGCGGTGAGCGGCGGCGAGGCCCAGGAGCGAGCCCTTGAGCACGACGAGAGCGGCCTCGGGGCCGGTCGACCCCTCTCGTGCGATGAGGGCACGCAACGCGACGCCGTCGACGAGCTCCATCACGATGGCCGCGCCCCGCGGCGCCTCGACGTACTCGTAGAGCCCGACGACATACGGACTGTCCAGGGCCCCGAGCAGCCGGGCCTCGGACCGGAACCCCCGCACGAACGCCTCGTCCGAGCGGAACCGCTCGCTCAGGTACTTCACGGCGACCGGCAGTCCGGTCTCCTCGTGCGTGGCGAGCACCACGCGCCCGCTGCCGCCGGAACCCAGCTCCCGAGCTTCGCTGTACCCCGGCACCACCCATGCGCCCATGCCTGTCCCCCTCGACGCCGTGGCCGGCATTCCCCTCCACAGGGACAGATTCTGGCCACGGCCGGTTCCCCGGGGAAGAGGGCAACCGGGCGCACCGCCGAACCGGGCCCACGGAAGTGACCGGTGGGAAACCTGAGGCCCCGGGGCCGTACGAACCGTCCATGGACGGGCCGGAAGCGGCCCGGCGACTCACGCCGCGCGGCAGGACGGAGTGAGGACCGGGCCCTGGCCCGGTCCTCACCGGTAGGGGTTCGAGGTCCGCCGGTCAGCGGTGGTGGCAGTCCCAGTGGCCCTTCACCCAGTGGTGATCCCAGTGGGCCGGGACGTACACCCACTTGTACGGGTGCTCCTGGCTCCAGTAGCCCTTGTGCCAGTCACCGTGCTTGTCGTGATGGCCCTGGTGCCACGTCTTGTGGTGGTTCCACTTCTTCTCCCAGTGGCCCTTCACCCACTTCTTCTCCCAGTGCCCCTTCTTCCACTCGCACCGGTCGTGATGGTCGCTGTGGCCACCGGCCACGACGGTCGAGACGGATGTGGGCGCGGGTGCCGCGGTGGCCGTTCCGGACATGCCGAGCGCGGCGCCGCCGGCCAGCAGTCCCGCCGCTGCGGCGCTTGCCACCAGACGGCGGGCGCGCATGGACGCGGTCATCAGACACACCTCCCTCGCTTGATCGACTTCCGTGAGCACGCCGATTGACGTCGTGAGTCGGCCCGGACGGCCACAAGACCCGGTGGCCGTGGGGATCCGACAGCTGACTCGCCGTGCAGGGTCACCAGGGATTCGGAGCCGAGCCGTCGCCGGATGACGGAGCACCGGGAAATCCTGCCCGTCGGACCGATCGAGCGCGAGCCCACCGGCCTCGCCGATCCGTCATCCGCGCTCGGTACGGCTACGAATCCCTCACACAGGAAGTCTCCTCCACAGGGAGCGGAAATGACCACCGACGCGGTCCCTTCGATCGGGGTGGTCCCCTGCCTCGGGGGCGGGGCCGCGCTAGCCGCAGCCCAGGTGTACGGGCCGACACCCGACCGGCAGGGGTACGGGCCGCCACCCGACCTGCGGAGGCCACCGTGACGCCCCGCCCCGCCCCACGCCGGACTCACCCGGCTGACGCGGCCACTCGGCACGACCCCGTCGCAGACGGCAGAGTCGAACGGGTCGGGCCGCGTCGAGCAGGACGACTCGGCCTCGCCGCCCCGGCGACCGACCACCGCAGGCACAAGGGGGGACGACCTCTGCCGCACGCACCCGAGCCCCACGCTCCCGTCGACACGCTCCTCCTCCGGGCGGCCGACGGTGACAGGGAGGCGTTCGCCGGCGTCTACGACGCACTGGCCCAGCCGGTGATGGGGCTGGCGTGCCGCATTCTGCGGGACGCCGCACAGGCCGAAGAGGTGACACAGGACGTCATGATCGAGGTGTGGCGTACAGCGGACCGTTTCCGGCCCGACCGCGGTACGGCGAAGGCATGGGTTCTCACCCTCGCCCACCGGCGGGCCGTGGACCGCGTGCGTGCCGTCCAGGCGAGCAAGGACCGCGAATGGCGTGCCGGAATGCTGTCGGCGGACCGAGACTTCGATCAGGTCGCCGAGAGCGTCGAGAACCATGACGAGCGGCGCCGCGTACACCGCTGTCTGGCGGCCCTGGCCCGCCTCCAGCGAGTGCCGCTGGTACTCGCCTACTACCAGGGCATGACCTACGCCGAGGTGGCACGGTCCCTGTCCACCCCCGAAGGCACCGTGAAGTCCCGCATGCGCAAGGGCCTCGATCAGCTGCGCACCTGTCTGGAGGCCGGATCATGACACCATCGGCGGATCCGCACCTCGATGCCGCGGCGTACGTTCTGCACGCCCTCCCGCCCGCGGAGGAAGCCGCCTTCGAGAATCATCTCGCCGGCTGCGAGGCATGCCGCCGGGACGTCGCCGCGTGGGAGAGGACCGTCGCCCGTCTCGCCTCCGCCGAGACCGCCCCGGTACCCGAGGAACTGCGTACACGCGTCATGGCGCAGGTTGCCCGCACTCCGCAGGACCGGGCTCGCCACCTCTCACGGCCCCGCGGCCGGTCCCGCGGCCGGTACGGCCTGCGTCTCGCGCTCGCCGCGAGCGTCGCGGCGGCAGCCACGCTCGGCGCGGTCGCCGTCAGGCAGCACTCGGAGGCCGAGGAGGCACGCGCCCGGGCAGCCCAGGCCCAGGAGCAGGCCCGCACCTCGGGCAACGCGTTCGCGGACGTCCTCACGGCCCCCGACGCCACCGTGCACACAGAGAAGCTGAGCGACGGAACGAACGCGGCGGTCGTCGTCTCCCGCCAGCAGGCGCGGGCCGCGTTCACCGCCCGCGACCTCCCGGGACTGCCCAGCGACAAGGTGTACGAACTCTGGTACGCGGCCGAGGCGGGCGACCTGCGGCCCGCGGGCCTTCTGGACACTGCCGGCAACCGAGCGGCACGCGTCCTCGAAGGCCCCCTGGGCGACGCGGTCGCCGTCGGCATCACCGTCGAACCCGCGGGCGGCTCCGGCCAGCCGACCACCGAACCACTGGGCATCATCCCCATCAGCGCGTGAGCCGCGTGCGGCGCCGGGCGTCATCTCGTCAGGGCATGCCGTGGGAAGCGAGGCGGGCGTCGGAGTCGTCGGCCCTGGAAGAGGAAAGGTTCGCGGCCGTCATCGCTGCCCGGAGCAGCTGGATGCCGTGCGGACTGCTGGGATCGAGCCCGCTGAACTCCCGAATTCTCTGAAGGCGGTAACTCAGCGTTCTCCGATGGATGTTCAACGACTTGGCGGTCTTCTCCCGGTCCAGCTCGTGGAAGAACAGCTCGTCGAGGGTGAGACGCAGATCGGTCCCCCGTTCGAGCGGTGCCAGGAAGTCGACGAGCCGGCCCCGCAGTGCCGGCTGCCGGGAAATGGCGAGCTCAATGACCAGTTCGGCCGCCTTGTAGGGGCGCGCCTGCGCATCGGGCATCGCGACCACCACGGACATGGTCTGCCGCAGCTCGCGCAGCGTCTCGGGAACCGATCCCACAGTGGCGGCCAGGGCATGGGCAGCGCGTACGGACCGCACCTGCCGAGACGCTGCCGTCACCAGCTCGGCGGACAGCGCCTCCACGGCGTCCTCGTCACCGTTCACCGGGAGCAGCACCATCATCTCGTCCCGCTGCGCCCGGGTGGACCAGAGGATCCCGGGCGAGGACCGGAGCAGGCCCCGGCACGCGTCCAGCGCACGGTCGAGGGCTCCTTCCTCCCGCAGGAACCTGCAGACGAGGATGAGATAGCCCTCGGGGAGGAGCAGTCCCGCCGCCGCGGCCGCCGCCACGGACTCGGTCGACGCGCGTAGCACCGCGGCAAGCAGCTGCCGGCGGGCCTGGAACGTCTCCCCCCGTTCGACGCGCGCCGTGTCGTGGTAGCCCGCCATCGCGGCCGCGAGGATCCGGGCGTTCTCCTGGGCCCCGTACGTGATCAGCTTCGCGAACTCCGCGTAGTTCCCGGAGTTCGCCACCGAGAGAACGTCACGCAGGCCGGCCAGGTGCCCCACCTCGAACGCGTCTCGGACATCGGAAGCGGAGAACGAGTCGAGCAGACGGCGGCGCGCCCCCATGTTCCGGAAGACCTCCAGATCGGAGTCGAGGAGGGGAGCCTGACCGTTGTCGAACATGTCGAGCATGCGGACCGTCACGAAGTGCAGTTCACCCGGAACCTCTTCGGGACGTTTCGCATGCAGCTGCGCCATTTTGGGAATTTCGCTCACCGTCATGTCGAGGATCTTGGAGACGGTGATGTCGCGTCGGGCTTTCAGCTGCCCGACGAGCTCGGAATGGTTGATGTGACACACCTCCATCGACACCCGAAGAAACGCCCGAATCGCACCGGGATGGGGCGCACCGAGCCGTCACCGGCGATTTCCGGCACGTAGATGCCCCATGCGCGAACGTCGATGGGTCGAATAGCCGACTTCTGGGAGAGGCGCAAGGATCCTCCGGCCCTGGCTCAGACGCGACGGCCCGGCACCGATCCCGGAAGGCCCCGGACACGCACGCACGACAAACCGTGGTTCCGCGTCACTTCGACGGCGATGCTAGCCGCCCGGCGGCCTCTCCGGGAAGGGTGACGGTCTGCCCGAAATTCATACGGTCGTTCAGGCGGCGAACCGGCCACCGCAGGCACCTTCCAGGGCCGAACATGAATCCACCTGCCTTGCGCAGAAGGGAAATTGGCGGGCCGCCAGGTCTTCCCGCTTGCGCATAGGCCGACGACGCCGTGCGTGATGCACTCCTGCAGATGCGCCGCCCGCTCCATCGCCGGGCGGCCGGCTCCCGGAGGTAGCGCGTGATACGTCGCATGACCGCAATCCTGGCCGTTCCGACCGCAACCGTGCTCGCCTGGGCCGTTGCCACCGCACCGGCTTCGGCGGCTCCCGCCGACAAGCCGCAGGTCCTGTCCAGCTGGACCCAGACCAGCGCCTCCAGTTACAACGCCTTCATTTCGGCGCGCAACAACCAGGGAGCCTGGTCGGCCTACGGCTTCGACTGGTCCACGGACTACTGCTCCTCGTCGCCCGACAATCCGCTGGGCTTCCCGTTCAACCTTTCCTGTGCCCGGCACGACTTCGGCTACCGCAACTACAAGGCCGCCGGACAATTCGACGCCAACAAGCCCCGGTTGGACAGCATGTTCTACGAGGACCTCAAGCGGGTGTGCGGCTCGAACGGGTACGGCACCGTGAAGAAGGCGTCCTGCAACAGCCTCGCCTGGACGTACTACACGGCAGTCAAGCAGTTCGGCTGACCCGTCGGACCGCCCCTGTTCCCGACTTCAGAAACAGACCGGCCGAGTCAGCCGTCGCGGTCAGGGACCGGGGACGGTGACGTGGAGTGGCCCGGAGAGCAGCCGGCGTGCGGCGGAGAGATCTCCCGCCGACAGCGACGTGGCGTCGGACGCCACGTCGCTGTCCGCGCGCTGCAAGCGGCATGCGGTGGCCGTCGCGTCCAGCTGGCAGTCCATCGAGGACATGGTCAGGTCGGAGAGGACCCAGCCCAGTGGCGCTGTCACCGCCGGCTGGGAGCGCGGGCTGACGAGGAAGGTGCGGACGTCCGTGGGCGGCTGTCCGCCGGCCGCGACCTTCGCTCCGCGGTCGAGGCCCGGCAGGGGTTCGGAGAACCGCATGAGCGCCGCCTGCTGCAGGGTGGTCGTACGGGCGGCGACTTCGGCGGCCTTCCTGCCGGCAAGGGGGACGACCAGTTCGTCCAGGGGGACGAGTTCCGGCTCGGGAGCCTGGACGGAGTAGTGGTTGTCGAGGAAGACGAGGAGGGGAACGACGTACTGTGTGCCGGTGCCCTCGGGGGTTCCGACGCGCCGGTTGTGCGCCGCGACGGCGGGCTCGACGGCGGCCCAGAGCTCCAGGAGCGCGGCGATCCCGCTGCTCTCCAGATAGCCGCCGTCAATGGAGGAGACCGCCTTGGCCTCGGTGCCGCCCTTGCCCGTACGGGGCACGCAGCGGTACATCGTGCCGCTGGGCGAGACGTAGGCGAAGCGGGCCGAGAGGTGGGCGGCCGTGGACATGCGGAGCCCCGCGTCACGGGTGCGGCAGTCCGCGCTGCCGGTGTAGTCCACGGCGTCGACGGTCGCGGTGGTGAACTGGGGGGCGACGTCGGGGCGGGACACCACGGCCTTCTGGCATCGCGGTGCGCCGTTGCCGGCCGGTCCGCCGGTCGTCCGGTGGGCCGAGACCGCGATGCGACAGCCGGAGCGCACGTCCGTACCGTTCATGATGAGGACCGGGCCGGTTCCTCCCGCCGGGCCCCGTGGGTGCGGCGCGTGTCTGGTGAGGGTGAGGTAGTCCTCTTCCCAGGCGTTGCCCTGGCCGGCCCAGGACTGTTCCCATGCGCGTTCGAAGACGGAGGCGCGGTCGCCGACCACCTGGTCGAGCATGCGGTTCATGCCGTGGAGGGCGTGGGTGCCGTCCCGGTAGAGCATGGCGGCGATGTTCGCGGCGAGGGCGTCCTCGTCGGCGAGCCGGCGGACGATCGCCCGGCCGGATTCGGTGCCGGGGGCCGCTTCCGCGCCGAAGGCGGGCGTGCGCCGGTCGAGGGTGTGCGCGGCGAGGCCGAGGCTGCCGCCGGAGACGCCACTGAGGCCGAAGGTCGAGGCGGCGGCACAGGGTGACGCGTCGGCGAGCCGGTCCATGCCGGAGCTGGTCCAGTAGGCGGCCCGGATGCCACCGCCCGCCGCCGCCACGAGGAGCATGGGGATCGCGTTGCCCCGGTCGGCCGTGGGCAGTGTGTCGCGGCAGTCCGCGGCCCGTCCGTACCAGTCCTCGAACTCGGCGCGGGAGGAGAAGGCCTGGGGCGGTGCGGGCAGCCGGGGGTCCTTGAGTCGTACGGCGTGGTAGACGCCCGTGCTGTCGAGCAGGGACTGGGCGGCGAGGACGGCCAGGACGGGCAGCCAGATCGGGGTGAAGCGAAAACGCAGGGCGCGGAAGGCCCGGTAGGGCATGCGCGCCTCGGCGAGGAAGACGAATCCGGCGCATGCCAGGACGACCGTGGTGAGGAAGAGAGCGAGGACGCCGAGAGTGCGCAGCCGGGATCCCCAGACCAGCGGGTCCGCGGCGGTGAAGCCGCCGATGACGGCGGTGACGACGAGAAGGCCGGCACCGGTCCACAGCGGCGCCCGCCGGCGAAGGAGCGTCTCGCTCCGGGTGGCGGGTTCCGCCGTTCCGAACAGCAGCACGTCGCACCGTCGCAGCAGTGTGTGGAGGACCGGCGGGACGATCAGGGCGAGAACGAGACCCGCGAGGAACCAGAACCATACGCCGGCGGTGTAGCCGTGGCCCTCGACGAGCGAGCCGAGCAGGACGGGCCTGGCGAAGGCCCGGACCAGGCCGAGCCCGGCGATCAGAAGGGGAACAACCGCGAGCGCGCGTCCGATCCCCTCGATCCGGCCCCGGTTCGAGGTCGGTGACCGCACGGCGCCGGGTTCCGGGTCGGCCCCCCTCACCAACAGGCCCGCGGCGCCGATCGCGAGCGCGACGAGGGGGATCGCCGCGCCGCCGAACTTCTGCTCCCAGGGCTGCGCGGACCAGACCGGCCAGAACAGGCAGACGGCGAGCAGCGTCGCCCCGCAGATCAGCAACGGCGTCAGAGGGCCGTGGGCCTTGCGGCGCGTGAGCGGTGCTCCGTCGAGGAGCGCCCATCGCCCCGCGACCCAGACCGCGACGGACAGCGCGAGCAGGGTGACCACCGGACCGAGCAGGTCCCCGAGCCGGAACCAGCCGTCCCTGTGCACCCAGGCCCGCTCGATGTCGGGGAACTGCTCCAGGGGCCCGCCGCCGGGCAGGACGACCAAGGCCGCCAGGAAGGCCAGGGCGACCAGTTGGACCCGGTGACGCGTCCAGGCGCGCGACGGGGAGGAGATGCCGCACCTCCACCGGATGAACCACCGGGTGAGGCTGACGGGCAGGATGTCGACCACGAGGACGGCCACGGCCAGGAACACGGTGACCCCGAGGAGCACCCACTTCAGCCAGGACAGCACCGTGACGGCCCACGCCCAAGGAACCAGTCCGCCGTCGCCCGCGGCACCCGCCGCGACGAGCCCGGCCGTGGTGGCCGTCTCGGCCAGGTCGGCGAGGAGAACCAAGGCGACCAGGAGGCTGATCTGCCCGGCCGAGCAGGGGACGACCCCAGGTGTTGCCCGCTCGTCGCGGAAGCGTCGGATGCGGTGCAACAGCAGGTACAGCCCGTAGGTGTAGGCGGGCGCGAAGACGAAGAAGTCGAGCGCGAGGTGGGTGCCGAGCCACCCGGTGAGGTGGGCGGCCCTGTCCGCGGCGTCCGGGCGGGACGTGTCCGCCCAGTCGTACCAGGCCGTGATCGCGTCGATCCGCCCCGTGGGGTCGGTGGGGAGGAAGCCAGGGAAGCCGGTGAGGGCTCCCGCCCCGTACGAGAAGTGGGCCTGGGTGGAGAGTGTCTCAAGCAGTTGGGAGATCTCGCCCATCACCAGCAGGGCGACCGTGGCGGCGGCCGGTACCCACCAGCCGCGGCCCCACAGCCAGACCCTGCCCACCCCGCGAGGGGATGCTGTCGACATATTGGCCATGGACCGACTTGCGCAGAACTCGGGGCGGTCGCGCCAGCGACGCGCCCACGGCGGCCCGGAAGATCCACTGTTCGTGGCAGACGCGGCAGGCCGCCCGGCCCCGGAGCGTCGCGTGCCTAAGATCACCGAAGGGCGGACGACGGACGAGACACGGGAGAGGCGGCGGACATGGCGGACGAGCGCGTGTACCTGGTGACCGGGGGCGGAACGGGGATCGGTGCCGCGACCGCGCAGTCATTGGCCCGGGCGGGCCACAAGGTGGCGGTGTCCGGGCGCCGCCCCGAGCCGCTGCGGCTGGTCGCGGAGGAGACCGGCGCCCTGCCCGTACCGTCGGACATCGGGGACCCCGCCGCGGTGGCCTCGCTCGTCGAGACGGTGGTCGGCACGTACGGGCGGCTCGACGGTCTGGTGCTCAACGCCGGCATCGGCCGTGGCGGCGGGGTGGGAGAGGTGACCCCGGAGGACTGGGACGAGGTCATGCGGACCAACCTCACCGGTCCGTTCCTGCTGCTGCGCGCCGCGCTCCCGCACCTGCTCGACGCCCGCGGCGCGGTGGTCGCGGTGGCCTCGGTGTCCGCCCTGCGCAACGGCGTTGGCAACGCCGCCTATGCCACCTCCAAAGCGGCGCTGCTCCAGCTGTGCCGCTCACTCGCGGTCGACTACGGGGGCGCGGGGCTGCGCGCCAACACCGTGTGTCCGAGCTGGGTGCGCACCGACATGGCCGACCGCCGGATGAACCGGTTCGCCGAAGAAGCGGGCCTGGACGGCAACGGCCTGGAAGCGGCGTACGACGAGGTGACCCGGGTCCTGCCCGCCGGGCGGCCCGGCGAGCCCCACGAGGTCGCGGAGGCCATCACCTGGCTGCTGTCCCCCGCCGCCTCGTTCGTGAACGGTGCGGTACTCACCGTCGACGGCGGCGCGACCGCACTCGACCCCGGCACGCTCGGCTTCGAATTCCGGCTGGAGCCACGCGCCCCGCGAGCCTGACCAGCAGTCACGGGCCGAAGTCCGGAGCGGTCGCCGTGGCGGGAGGTGTCCGTCGGGTACGGACCCCGGAGCCGGGACCGTGACCCGTTTCGCCGATGGCGGCGGGGTGCGGCCCCGGCGCCGGATCCTCATCGCCTGTGGCTCACAGCCGAAGTGAGGGGTGTGATCGGGCAGGCGCCGAGCGTGCGCCGTGGGCCTGACGTGCGCGGGCCGGCCGGGCCGCGGCGTCCTCGACTCTGACCCCGGCCCGCCCGCCGTCCATGGCCCGCCCGCCGTCCATGGCCCGGCCGTCCGCCCGGCCGTCCGCCCCGCCGGCCATGCCGCCCGCGGGGCGGAGCATCGCGCGCTGTCGATGCGCGCGCAGACCGAACCGGGCATTTTCCGGAGGCACATGGGGTGCCATCGACGGGCCATAACGCGCGTCTTATGCCCGCAGGGATGACTCCCGTTCGTCATGTCCACGCCCATACTCGGCGGCGATGACACCCGAACCCCCACGAACGGAGTGGACGTTGCAGCCCACCAGATGGACGGCGGTCGTGACAGCGATGGCGCTGTCCGCGAGCCTCGTCGGCACCCTCGCCGGAACGGCGTCGGCGGCACGGCCGGCACCAGCCCAGAAGGACAGCCCCGTGACCCGCGCGGTCGCCGCCGCGGACCTGGCAGTCGACAGCGGCCTCGACACGCTGATCAACTCGGCCCAGGAACAGTACGAGCGACGTCTCGTCACCCCTTGGGTGAAGGACCTCTACTCGGTGTCGTACGAGCGCAGCTACCGCGGCCTGCCGGTCGTCGGCGGTGACGCCGTGGTCCTCGCCGACGGTTCCGGCAGGATCCGCGCCCTCCAGTCCGCCTCCTCCGTGCGCATCGACGTGGCGACCCGGCCGTCGGTCACCGCGAAGAAGGCCGAGACGACCTCGCGGAAGAAGCTGGCCTCGGTCGACAAGGTCGAGAGCAGCCGGCTGGTCGTGCGCCTCAAGGACGACAAGCCGGTGCTGGCCTGGGAGACCGTGCTGCGCGGCCGTACCAAGAGCGCGCCCAGCAAGCTGCACGTCTTCGTCGACGCCCGTACCGGTGCCGTCGTCGACAAGTACGACGACGTGGTGGCGGGCACCGGCAACAGCAAGTGGAACGGGCCCGGCCCGGTCACCATCGACACCACCGCCTCGGGCTCCACCTACTCCCTCCGCGATCCCAGCCGGACCGGCCTGAGCTGCGCCGACTACAGCACCAACGCGGTCTTCTCGAAGTCCTCCGACTCCTGGGGCACCGGCAACCCCACGAGCAAGGAGACCGGCTGCGTCGACCTGATGTTCGCCGCGCAGAAGCAGTGGGACATGCTCAGCCAGTGGCTGGGCCGCAACGGCGTCAACGGCAACGGCCGCAGCTTCCCCGGCAAGGTCGGGCTCGGCGACCTCAACGCCTACTGGGACGGCAGCTCGGTGACCATCGGGCGCAACAGCGCCAACGAGTGGATAGCCGGCGTGGACGTGGTGGCCCACGAGTACGGGCACGCCATCGACACCAACACCCCCGGCGGCACCAGCGGTCAGGAGGCCGGGCTCGGCGAGGGCACCGGTGACATCTTCGGTGCGCTGACCGAGGCGTACATCAACCAGCCGGCCCCCTACGACGTCCCCGACTACCTGGTGGGCGAGGTCATCAACCTCCAGGGGCGGGGCCCGATCCGCAACATGTACAACCCGCCCGCCGTCAACAACGACCCGGCCTGCTACAGCTCGGCGATCCCCGGCACCGAGGTGCACGCCGCCGCAGGTCCGCTGAACCACTGGTTCTACCTGCTGTCCGAGGGCACCAACCCCGGCGGCGGCAAGCCCAGCAGCAGCACCTGTAACCAGAGCACCCTGACGGGCGTGGGGATACAGACCGCCGGCAAGATCTTCTACGGTGGCATGCTGCTCAAGACCAGCAGCATGAGCTACAAGAAGTACCGCACGGCGACGCTCAGCTCCGCGAAGTCGCTCGACGCGACCTGCGGCCTCTTCGACAGGACGAAGGCGGCGTGGGACGCGATCAGCGTGCCCGCCCAGTCGGCGGACCCGACCTGCACCCCGAGCGGTCAGAACAACGACTTCTCGATGTCGCTCAACCCCTCGTCGGGCACGGTCCAGCAGGGCGGCACGGTGACCACCACCGTCGGCACCGCCGTCACGACCGGCACCGCGCAGTCGGTGACGCTGACCGCCACCGGCCTGCCCGCCGGCGTGACCGCCTCCTTCAACCCCGCCACGGTGCAGTCCGGCCAGTCCTCGGTGCTGACCCTGACCGCCACCTCCAACGCGGCACCCGGCACGTCCGCGGTCGTCGTCAAGGGCCAGGGCTCCACGCTGTCGCACACCACCGACTACACGCTCAACGTCGGCGGAACCCAGCCCGGCAACGACCCGCCGGACATCAACGTCGCCAACGTGCAGGCACACCTGACCCAGTTCAACACCATCGCGAGCCAGAACGGCGGCAACCGCCGTGCGGGCAGCGCCGGCTACACCCAGTCGCTGGCCTACGTGAAGGGCAAGCTGCAGGCCGCCGGATACACGGTGACCGAGCAGAACTGCACCTCCTGCACCTACCCGTCGAACAACCTGATCGCCGACTGGCCGGGCGGCCCCGCCGACCAGGTCGTGATGTTCGGCGCGCACCTGGACGGCGTCTCGGCGGGCCCCGGCATCAACGACAACGGCTCGGGCTCCGCGACCCTGCTGGAGAACGCCCTCGCCCTCGCCCAGAAGAACCCGACGATGACCAAGCACGTGCGCTTCGCCTGGTGGACCGACGAGGAGCAGGGCCTCAACGGCTCCGCGTTCTACGTCAACCGGCTCACCGCCGCACAGCGCACGACCATCAAGGCGTACTACAACTTCGACATGGTCGGCTCCACCAACGGCGGCTACTTCATCAACAACCTCAACTCCACCGCCGCCGCGCCCCTCAAGGCGTACTGGACCTCCCTGAACCTGGCGCCCGAGGAGAACACCGAGGGCCAGGGCCGCAGCGACGACTACTCCTTCCAGCAGGGCGGCATCCCGACCTCCGGATACGCGGCCGGCGCGAGCGCCCGCAAGACCGCGGCGCAGGCGCAGAAGTGGGGCGGCTCCGCCAACACCGCCTACGACTCCTGCTACCACAGCGCCTGTGACACCACGAGCAACATCAACGCGACGGTGCTGAACCGCAGCGCCGACGGGGTCGCCTACGCCGTCTGGAAGCAGGCCGTCGGCGGCACCGCCCCGGCGCAGGACTTCTCCGTCGGCGTGAGCCCGTCCGCGGGCAGCACGGCCCCCGGCGGGTCCGTCTCGGCGACGGTGAACACCGCCACCGTGAGCGGCGCCGCCCAGACCGTGGGTCTCTCCGTCTCCGGCGCGCCGGCCGGCGTGACCGCCACGCTCAGCCCGACGTCCGTCCAGTCCGGCAGCTCCTCGGCCCTGTCCGTCCAGGTCGGCACGAGCACCACGCCCGGCACCTACACCCTGACGGTCACCGGCTCGGGCACCGTCAGCCACACCACCACGTACACGCTGACCGTCACGGGCGGCGGCGGCTCCTGCACGCCGCGCCAGCTCGTGGTCAACGGCGGCTTCGAGAACGGCGGCAGCCCGTGGAGCGCGAGCGCGGGCGTGATCACCAACGACGCGCGGCAGGCCTCGCACGCGGGCAGCTACAAGGCGTGGCTGGGCGGTAGGGGTTCCAGCTACACCGAGAACGCCGCGCAGTCCGTGTCCATCCCCTCGGGCTGCACCTCGTACCGGCTCTCGTTCTTCGTCCACATCGACACGGACGAGACCGAGAGCGTCGCCTACGACATGGCCACGGTCAAGGTGGGCGGCCAGCAGCTGGCGTCCTACTCCAACCTGGACGCGACCGCGGGCTACGTCGAGAAGTCGTACGACCTCTCGTCCTTCGCCGGCCAGACCGTCACCCTCGATTTCACGTCGGTGGAGGACCAGTCCCTGCAGACCTCGTTCGTCCTGGACGACGTCTCGATCCAGGTGAGCTGAGACCCGGCGCACATCCGAACCGGTGAATCCGGCCCGGCCCCCGGCATCCGGGGGCCGGGCTTCCTGCTGTCCTCACGCGGGTCGCTCGGGTAGCGGTCGTGGGCGATCGCCCCTGGCCTGCCCGATCAGCGCAACTCGGACAGCGTTCGTCGCCGAGCTGCGCACCGATGACGCCGCCGCTGTCCAACGCGCCGCCCGCGAAAGCGTCCTTCTGTCAGGTCACCTGGGCACCGGGCTGATCATGCCGTCATGGATCGACGTCCATCCCCGTGGCCCACAGCGCCGGGAACCACGTGTGGTTGTCCGGATGCGTACCGTGAACATCAGGAGCCCTGGCCTCGGAGAGGTGTTACAACTGGGGTTGTGAGCCCGTCTCGTCTCTCGTACCCGGCGTACCGGTGCGGTCGAAACTAGGCAGAAGATTCGGAAGCGTCGCCGGACAGGTCTTCGTCCTTCAGGTGGCGATCGTGGTGCTGCTCGCCGCCGGCGCCCTCCTGGCTCTACTGCTGCAGTCGCGGTACGACATCGACCGTGAAGCGCGCAACCGGTCGGTCTCCGTGGCTCAGACTTTCGCGAACTCCCTGGGCCTGCAGGAGGCGCTGAGGTCGCCGGACCCGTCCGCGATCCTGCAGCCGCTCACCGAGGAGACGCGCAAGGACGCAGGCGTGGACTTCATCGTGGTGATGGACACGAACGGCATCCGCTACAGCCACCCCCAGCCCGACCGCATCGGCGAGCGGTTCGTCGGCACGATCGAGCCCTCACTCGCCGGCGAGGTGTACACCGAGAGTGTCGAGGGGCCGCTCGGTAAGGAGATCCAGGCGATCGTCCCGGTCACTTCGCCCCAGGGTGAAGTCGTCGCCCTGGTCTCGGCAGGTCTGACGGTGGCGAGCGTGACCGGCATCGCCGACCGTCAGCTTCCGGTCATCCTCCTGGCCATCGCCATCGGTCTGGCTCTGGCCACCGTCGGCACGGCGCTGATCAGCCGAAGAGTGCGCCGCCAGACCCACGGGCTCGGCACGCAGGAGATGACCCGCATGTACGAGCACCACGACGCGGTGCTCCACTCCGTCCGCGAAGGGGTGCTGATCACGGACGGCGAAGGACGACTACTCCTGGCGAACGACGAGGCGGGACGGCTGCTCGGCCTGCCGGACGGCGCCGAAGGGCGCCCCGTCGACGAGGTCGGCATGGATCGCCGCATGGCGGAACTGCTGCTGTCCGGCCGGGTGGCCACCGACGAGGTGCTGGAGGCCGGGGACCGGCTGCTCGTGGTCAATCAGCGGCCCACGCTCCCGCAGGGCTCGGCGGTCACCATCCGCGACTCCACCGAGATGCAGCTCCTGAGCAGCCGGGCGGAGACGGCTCGCAAGCGGCTCAAGCTGCTGTACGACGCGGGCGGTGACATCGGCACCACCCTCGATGTGGTCCGCACCTCGAAGGAACTGGCCGACGTCGCCGTTCCCCAGTTCGCGGACTTCGTCACGGTCGACCTGGCCGACTCGGTACTGAAGGGCGACGAGCCCGGCCCGGGCGCCGACATGCGGCGCACGGCGGTCAGCGGCATCCGATCCGATCACCCGCTGTACCCGCTCGGCGCACTGATCGACTTCCTGCCGTCCACACCGCAGGCCCGTGGCTACGGTACGGGCACGACCGAACTCGTACCCGATCTCCACGACGCCCCGGGCTGGCACGCCCAGGACCCGCTGCGGACGTCCCGGATCGTCGACTACGGCATCCACTCGCTCATCGCGGCTCCGCTGAAGGCCAGAGGTGTCGTGCTCGGGATCGTCAACTTCTGGCGGTCTCAGAAGCCGGAACCGTTCGACGAGGACGACCTGTCCCTGGCCGAGGAACTTGTCGGCCGAGCCGCGGTCACCATGGACAACGCCCGCCGCTACACCCGCGAACACCATCTCGCCGTGACGCTCCAGCGCAGCCTGCTGCCGCGGGACCTGCCCGAGCAGAGCGCGGTGGACGTCGCTCACTTCTACCAGCCCGCCCAGTCCGGAGTGGGCGGGGACTGGTTCGACGTGATCCCGCTGCCGGGCAGCCGCGTCGGGCTCGTCGTCGGAGACGTCGTCGGGCACGGCCTGCACGCCGCGGCCACCATGGGGCGGCTGCGCACGGCCGTGCACAACTTCTCCTCCTTGGACCTTCCGCCCGACGAACTCCTCGCCCGTCTCGACAACCTCGTCCAGCGCATGGACCAGGAAGGCGACAGCGCGCCCTCGGAAGGCGGTGTCATGGGCGCGACCTGCCTGTACGCCGTCTACGACCCGGTCTCCCAGAACTGCGCCATGGCACGGGCAGGACACATGCCACCGCTCGTGGTCGCCCCGGACGGCACGACGACGATCTCGGAACTGCCGGCCGGCCCGCCGCTGGGGCTGGGGGGCATGCCGTTCGAGACCATGGAACTGCACCTGGCGGAAGGCAGTCAGCTCGTCCTGTACACCGACGGGCTGGTCGAGGAGCGGAGCCGGGACATTTCAGAGGGCTTGGAAAGGCTGCGCACGGCGCTGAGCCACCCCGCCCGAGACCCGCAGGTCAGCCTCCGCGCCGTACTCGACGCCCTGCTCCCCGCCCGGCCGGCCGACGACATCGCGCTGCTCATCGCCCGGACACGGACTCTGGGCCCCGGCCGGGTCGCAGAGTGGGATGTACCGTTCGACCCGAGCGAGGTCGGCGCCGTGCGCGGCCTCGCGGCCGAGCAGCTCGAGGAGTGGGGCCTGGAGGAACTCGCCTTCACCACAGAACTGATCCTCAGCGAGCTCATCACCAACGCCATAAGGTACGCCGCCGCGCCGGTTCGCGTTCGCCTGTTGCGCGATCGCACTCTCACCTGCGAGGTGTGGGACGGCAGCAGTACCGCCCCGCATCTGCGGTACGCCGCCACCACGGACGAGGGAGGCCGCGGGCTGTTCCTGGTGGCCCAGCTCAGCGAGCACTGGGGCACCCGATACACACCGGAAGGCAAGGTCATCTGGGCCGAACAAGCCCTGCCCGCCGCTGCCGGTGCCTACTCTTAGAGCGCAGTTGTCCTGCTAACCCTCGTTGCCCTCGAGGACGCGCCCGTCGGACAGACGATCGGGGCGACGTGCTGCCCGACTGCCGTTGCGGGAGTTGCCGCGGTTCTTCCCGACCGGGTCAAGGTGCGCCCAGACCGGTCGAGTCCACTGGTCGCCGAATGGTCCCCGCCGGTGTCACACGGCACTCTCAACAGCCGGTAAGCGAAGATCACCGCCGCAGGCGCGGCCCTCTCGGCACACCTCAGCGTGCTCCGCGCCCGGCGCTCGCTGCTGCGGAACCCGGATCGCCACCGCCATCTGGAACTCACTCACCCAGACCGCTCAGCAGCGATCCGTGATCCGCGACATCGGAATGACTCCACCGCACACTCCCCAAAAGCCTTGGCCCCCCGACAGTCCCGTGTGGGCCGACCTCCGCACCATGCTGTCCAGCCCAGCCGCAGCACTCGCCAGCGGCTGCCTCACTCGCGGGAGCTCGACGCACCGGAAGCCGCGGCATTCTTCCTCGCCCGCTAGATCGAGTACTCCGGCGACACCTCACCCCCCTCACTGGGCCACCACTACGTCGCCTACCGCGCCTTCGTCCGCGCCAAGGTGGCCTTGATCCAAGCACGCCAAGGTGCGCCCGGCGCCGCCCCCGCCGCACAGCACCTCATCACGACGACTCTGCGTCACCTGCGCGCCTCCGTCATCGGCCTCACGCTCGTGGGAGGACTCCCCGGCAGCGGCAAATCCACGCTCTCCGGCGCGCTGGCCGACCGCTTGGGCGTCACCCTGCTCGAGCGCGCGTCCACCCTGCTCACCCGTGGCGAATCCGTGGTTCTGGATGCCTCCTGGTCGGACGGGAGACAGCGCGAAGCAGCCCGGCTCGTGGCCGAGCGAACGAGCGCCGACCTCGTGGCCCTGCACTGCCAGGTCCCGTACGACATGACGGCGGCCCGCCTCGACACCCGGACCGCCGGACCGTCCGACGCCGACCTCGGCGTAGCCACCGCCATGGCCGAGCAGGAGCCGCCCTGGGCAGAGGCTGTCGCGATCGACACCAGCGGCCCTTGGAGGCCGCTGTAGCCCAAGCGCTGTCGGCGGTGGCGCCCTGGTACTGGACGCGTCCTCGGCTACATGGATGACTCCTCCGGCATCAGCGTGCCCGTCACGCTGTCGCGGACTCTCGGTGAACGCGTCGGCACCCTGCGCGTGGCCGCTCTCCCTGCTCACTACGCCGCCCTCCGGACGACCACCACAGGCGACATCCCCCAGCCGCTCCCCTTCTCCCTCAGCAGATACCGACGCAAGCCTTCGAGCGGAGGGGAAACGACCTTCACCCCAGGCCTCGAACCAAGCCCCCAGCCTGACCGCACTCATCCGGCCGGCCTCAGGGCTGCGCGCGCGGTGGTGAGGATCTGCTCGGAGAGTGGGGAGCTCTTGGTTGCGCGGGCCAGGACGAGTGCTCCGACCATGGTGCACAGCCGGGTGATGCCGTCCTGGTCCTCCGTGGCGAGCCACTCGGCGAAGTCGCTCACTCCTTCGGTGTAGGCGCGGTGGGCGTCGCGTGCTCCTGGTTCGCGCGCCATGTCGGCGGCCAGCGCGGCGGTGGGGCAGCCCTCTGCCACGTCGTCGCGGTGCTCAGTGGAGAGGTAGATGCCGATGAGGGCTTTCTGGGCGGCCTCGCGCTGCCCGGCGTGCTGCTCGAGTCCGACATCGCGGCGCCGGGTGAGCTCCTCGAAAGCGTGGGTGGTGGCTTCGTCGATGAGGGCCTCCTTGGAGGCGAACTGCTTGTAGAAGCCGCCGTGGGTCAGGCCGGCCGCTTTCATGAGGTCGGCGACGCTGACGTGTGTGCCCTGCTCGCGGAAGAGCCGTGAGGCGGTTTCCACGACCCGCTTGCGGTTCTCCTGTGCTTGCGCCTGCGATACGCGGCCCATCGGGCACCTCCCATTTAGATGTCGATTGGCATCTATCCTAGCTCCGGTTTAGATTTGGAACGTAATCTAATTGAACCGGCCCGACCGTCCGGGTCGCCGCAACGCTGGGAGCGCACATGGAACTGAAGGACGCGGTCGCCGTGGTCACCGGAGCCAATCGGGGACTGGGCCGCCATCTGGCCGCACAGCTCGTGGAACGCGGAGCGAAGGTGTACGCGGCGGCCCGCCACCCCGAGACGGTGGACCTGCGCGGCGTCATCCCGCTGCGGCTGGACGTGACGGACCAGGAGTCGATCCGGGCCGCTGCCCGCACCGCGTCCGACGCGACGCTGCTGGTGAACAACGCCGGCATTTCCACCGCCACCCCGCTGATCGCGGGCGGCCTGGACGCGGTGCGTCTGGAGATGGAGACGAACTTCTTCGGTCCGCTCGCCGTGACGCGGGCCTTCGCCCCGGTCATCGAGGGCAACGGCGGCGGCGCCGTCCTCAACGTCCTGTCGGTGCTGTCGTGGCTGCACCCGGCGGGCCTGGGCTCCTATGCGGCGGCGAAGGCCGCGGCGTGGGCGCTGACCGGTGCGGCCCGGGAGGAGCTCGCGCCGCGGGGCATCACCGTCTCGGCGCTGCACGTCGGATACATGGACACCGACATGGCCACGGGGGTTCCCGCCGACCAGAAGGCCGATCCCGCCGATGTCGCCGCCCAGGCCCTGCACGGCATTGCGACGGGCCTGCCCGAGATCCTCGCCGACGACAGCACCCGGTACGTCAAGCAGAGCCTGGCCGCTTCGCCGAACGCGGCGTGAGCGCACCCGCCGCCGCGGCACTTCCCTCTCCCCTTCTGTTGATTCTCGAGTAAGGACACCTGATGCGTTACACGACCTTCGGCCGCCGGACGGGACTGCGCGTGTCCGAGTACGCGCTCGGCACGGCGAACTTCGGCACCGGCTGGGGTGCCGGCGCCGAGCCTGAGGAGGCGCGCCGGATCTTCGACCGGTTCGCCGAAGCCGGCGGCAACTTCCTCGACACCGCGGACACCTACCAGTTCGGCGAGTCGGAAGAGCTGACGGGGAAGTTCGTCTCCGCGGACCGGGACCACTTCGTCCTGTCCACCAAGTTCACCCTCGGGGCCGCGCCGCAGCCGGGCATCTCCACGACGGGCAACAGCCGCAAGGCCATGGCCACCTCAGTGGAGGCGAGCCTGAGGCGCCTGGGAACGGACTGCATCGACCTGCTGTGGGTGCACTTCCCCGACGAGCTCACCCCCATGGAGGAGATCCTGCGCGGGCTGGATGACCTGGTGAGCTCCGGCAAGATCCACCACATCGGCCTGTCCAACTTCCCCGCCTGGCGCGTCTCGCGCGCGGTGACGCTCGCGGAACTGCGGAACTGGGCGCCCCTCGTGGGAATCCAGAACGAGTACAGCCTGGTCGAACGGACCGCGGACCGCGAGCTGCTGCCGATGGCCGAGAGCCTGGGCCTCGGCGCCGCCCTGTGGTCCCCGCTCGGTGGCGGACTGCTCACCGGAAAGTACCGCCACAGCAGCGACGGCCGGCTGAGCGATCTGGGGGCAGTCATCCACACCGAGAGCACCGGCCAGAAGACGGCCGTCGTCGACACCGTCCTGGCGATCGCCGAGGAGAGCGGCGTGACGCCCGCGCAGGTGTCGGTGGCCTGGGTACGCGAGCGCGCCGCCCGGGCGGCGACCTCCCTCGTCCCGATCATCGGGCCGCGCAGCCTCACCCAGCTCGACAGCTACCTGGGTGCTCTCGACGTCCGGCTGGCCCCCGAACAGTTCGCCCGGCTGTCCGAGGTCAGCGCGGTGCAGCCCGGCGTTCCTCACGACGGGATCGCCGCCTCCCTCGGCGGCATCCAGGGCGGTGACCCCAGCCGTTTCATCGCCCCCGCCGTGCCGGTGGCCTGACGCTTGAGGGCGGCGCGGACGGAGCGACGGTGCGCCGCCCCAGCCCGGCCCACGGCGGATGCCGCGCCGGCGACCACGGATCTTCCTTTCTGCCAGGGCCCCGGCGAGAGGGTCCCCCATACATAAACAAACGCGACAAAGCGTGTCGTACTGGAAGAAGCCCAGGCCGACAGAGATCGTCCCCCCGGGGAGACGAGGAACGGAGACAACGATGAGGGCCTTCGTGGTCGAACGGTACGGCGACAAGCCCGGCACGCACGCCGGTGAAATGCCCGACCCACAGGTGGGCGCCGACGACGTGCTGGTCCGGATCCACGCGGCGAGCGTCAACCCGCTCGACCTCAAGCTCCGCGACGGGGACTTCAAGGCGATCCTGCCCTACCGTCTCCCGCTCGTCCTGGGCAACGACCTCGCCGGGGTCGTGGTCGAGGTGGGATCGTCCGTCACGCGGTTCACGGTGGGCGACGAGGTCTACGCGCGGCCCGACAAGGATCGCATCGGCACCTTCGCCGAACTCATCTCCGTCCACCAGGACGACGTGGCGGTCAAACCGGCCACGCTCACCATGGAGGAGGCCGCGTCCCTTCCCCTGGTCGCCCTGACCGCCTGGCAGGCACTGGTGGAGCGGGCACACGTGCGGCCGGGCCAGAAGGTCCTGATCCACGCCGGCTCCGGCGGCGTCGGCACCATCGCCATTCAGCTGGCCAAGCACCTGGGCGCGCACGTGGCCACCACCGCGAGCACCGCCAAGGTCGACCTGGTCAAGGAGCTGGGCGCCGACATCGTCGTCGACTACAGGAAGCAGGACTTCGCCTCGGTCCTCGACGGCTACGACGTCGTCCTGGACACCCTCGGCGGCGACACGCTGGAGAAGTCGCTGCGGGTGCTCAAGCCCGGCGGAACGGTCATCAGCGTCGCGGGCCCTCCCGACGCCGCCTTCGCCCGTGAGCTGGGCGCGAACGCGGTCCTTCGGCTGGTGATGAGCGCGCTGAGCTTCAGGACCCGGCGCCGCGCCCAGCGCCGCGGCGTGACGTACTCCTTCCTGTTCATGAAGGCCAGCGGCGACCAGCTACGCGACATCACCACGCTTGTCGACGCCGGAAAGATCCGCCCGGTCGTCGACCGCGTCTTCCCGTTCGACCAGACCCGGGAAGCCATGGAGTACGTCGAAAAGGGCCGCGCGAAGGCCGGAAAGGTCGTCGTCACGATGACCTGACATGCCAGGCCAGGACCTCACCGGAGGACTGGCGAAGCCCCCCACCATCTGCAGGAGCCGATCATGAGTGGACCACGGAGTTCCCCCGCCCCCGCCCCGACGTCGTACAAGCACGCGCCGACTCGTTCCGTGTCCGTACGCGGTGTGGATTTCGTCTACCGGCAACTCGGTCCGCAGGACGGCGTCCCGCTGATCCTGCTGAACCACCTGGCCGCGGTCCTGGACAACTGGGATCCACGGGTCGTCGACGGACTCGCCACCCGCCGCCGAGTGATCACCTTCGACAACCGCGGGGTGGGCGCGTCAGGCGGCTCCACGCCCGACACGGTTGAGGCCATGGCTCGCGACGCGGTGCTGTTCATCCGGGCCCTCGGCCTCGACCGGGTCGACCTGCTCGGCCTGTCGATGGGCGGCTTCATCGCCCAGGTCATCGCAGCCGAGGAACCGCAGCTCGTCCGCAGGCTCATCCTCGCCGGCACAGGCCCCGCCGGAGGCCTCGGCATCGACAAGGTCACAGCACTCACCCTGCGCGACACCCTGAAAGGCGCCCTGACCCGCCAGGACCCGAAGCAGTTTCTCTTCTTCACCGACACCGAAGGCGGCCGACGGGCAGGACGGGCCTTCCTGGAGCGGCTGAAGGAACGCACGGAGGATCGCGACAAGGCCATTTCACTGTCGTCTTTCCGCGCCCAGCTCAAGGCCATCCGCCGATGGGGCCGCCAGCCGCCGACGGACCTCTCTCGCATCGGCCACCCCGTCCTGGTGGCGAACGGCGAGAGCGACCGGATGGTACCGAGCGAGAACACCCTCGACCTGGCCACACGCCTGCCCCGAGGCGAACTCGTTCCCCTCTACCCCGACGCCGGACACGGAGGGATCTTCCAATACCACGACGAGTTCGTGGCGAAGGCACTGGAATTCCTGCACTCTCCCGCTTGACGACCCGCCGCTCGCAACCCGGCCACGTGGGCCGGTTTTCCCGTGGGCGGTACCGCAGAACGCGCGGAGGCTCCGTCATCCGCGCCATTCGAGCAGGACGAGGGTGGCGTCGTCGGTGGTGGTCTCGCCGCGGGCCCGTCTGAGTGTGTGGGACAGATCGCGTGCCACGGCCCGTACGCTCCGGTCGGCCTGGTCCAGCCGGTGGACCCAGTCGATCAGCTGGTCCTCGCCGAACTCGTCCTGGCCGCTCTGGTGTTCTTCGACCAGGCCGTCGGTGAAGCAGAGGATGTGGTCCCCGGGCATGAGGGTCACTTCGCTGACCTTCGGCTGATCGCCGCCGAAGCCGACGGGGAGGGTCGTGGGGCTGTTCAGGCGGCGTACGACGCGGTGGTCGCGGATCAGCATGGGGGCGGGGTGTCCGGCGTTGACCCACTGGAGGCGGCCGGTGTCGGTGTCGAGCCGCAGCATCTGCGCGGTGACGAAGTGGTCGGGGGCGAACTGTTCGGCGACGGCCTGGTCCATGAAGAGGTAGATCTCGGACAGTTCGACGCTGGTGCGGCGGGCTTGCCGGTAGGCGCCGATGGCGACGGTCGCCATGGTCGCCGCGTCCAGGCCATGGCCCATGGCGTCGATCATGGCGAGGTGGAGGATGTCGCCGTTGAGGGCGTAGTCGAAGCTGTCGCCGGCCACGTCGTAGGCGGGTTCCAGGACTCCGGAGACGGCGACGCGAGGCATCGTCATGGCGAGCGGTGGCAGGAGGGACCACTGGATCTCGGCGGCGACGCTCATCGGTTCGCTGCGGCGGGTGCGGAAGAAGAGGTCGGTGTAGCCGTTCTTGGTCTGCATGGTGTCGGCGGCCACGGCCGCGAGCCTGCGCAGGATGCGACGAACGTCGTCGTCGACCGCGTCCAGGGTGACGGCCAGGACACCGGCCTGGTCGCCTCCGTCCAGCAGCGGAACGTGGACCCGCACCCCGTCGGCCAGCGGCACCTCGACCGGGCGCGAGGTGAGGAAGCAGCGGCCGGCCGCCGAATCGTCGATGGGCAGGGAATCGCCGCCCTCCAGCCCGTCCCCGGCGAGGGGGACCAGATCCTGCTGCCCGTAGTCCTGGAGAAGGATCTGTGCCTCCCGTCCCCCGAGCCGGGCGACCGCGTCGGCGAGGGCCGGCCCCACCCGGTCGGGCGGCAGCGCGTGAGCCTGGTCCAGGAACCCGCCAAGCAGCATCTCCCCGAAGCTCTCCGAGCGGTCGGGATCCCGGCCCTCGTACCGTCCGGTCATCCGGGACCTCCAGGCGGGCGGCGGGGCGACGCCCTGGTCCGGTGCCGAGGAGCCGGATCCGACGGCATCGCGGTGCGGCTTCCAGGATGCTCCGCGATGGCCGGGGCCGCCACGCGCGCCCCTCCGCTCTGCCTGCCCGCTCAGGGTTCCTCGGAGTGGGACCGGTGCCGCTCGGGGGTCTGCTGGTGGCCGGCCAGGACCGGCTGGTGCGGCAGTGTGGTCGGTGTCGACGGTGAAGAACTCCTGGGTCAGGATCCCTCGCCTCGACTACGCCCCGTCCGAACGCCTCCGCTTCATCCTCAGCGTTGGCCAGCCACACCGGGCGAGCGCATGGGCCGAGGCCGTGGTCCGTGAAGAGGAGGGGGAAGACGCCCCAGGTCAGACCGTCGTTGAGGTTGTTGACCAGTCCGGCTTGGCTGGCGCCGCGCAGGGAGCGGTTGCGCCAGGAGGTGCGGGCGGACGTGGCGGCCGGTCCCGTCTTCTCGCCGATGGGCAGGGGCGCGGCGTGCTGGGAGAGGTGCTCAGTGCGTGTGACGTCTGCCCGGGCACCGGGTTCGCCCGGCTGTCGTACGGGCAGGCCCGGGCGATGCTGGTCGGCACACGCCGCGAGATCCCCGAAGGCGAGATCCTGCCGGGGCACGATCTCCTATCCGCCGCCGTGCCCCTGAAGGATCGTCGTGAACCCGACCCCCGTCGTCCTGCACAACATCCGGATCATCGACGGCACCGGCGCCCCACCGGTCCCCGACGGAATCCTGGTCGTCGAGGACGCGCTCATCCGCTGGTGCGGCCCGGCTCACGAGGCACCCGACCTGCGCCGCGCGACCCGCGTGGACCTCGGCGGACGGACCGTCTGCCCGGGCTTCATCGACACGCACGTGCACTTCGCCCTACCCGGCCCCGCAGCGAACCCGCTGGCCGGCGCCGGAGAGCTCGTCAGCTACCGCACGCTGAGGGTGCTCGAACGGCTCCGGACCACCCTGCACAACGGGGTGACGACGGCACGCGACCTCATGGGCTCGACGCCGGCTTCCGCCGCGCGGTGGCCGAACGGCGCACCGCCGGACCCCGACTCCTCGTCGCCATGAGCATGCTCAGCCAGACCGCCGGCCACGCCGACTTCCGTCTACCCGGCGGCATCGACGCCCTCCAAGCCGCCGTCGCCTTCCCCGGCAGCCCGCCCGGGATCGTCGACACCGTCGACGACATCCGCACCCGAGTACGCGCCCTCGTCGCCGCCGGCGCCGACTGCATCAAACTCGCCGCCAGCGGAGGAGTCACCTCCCCGCACGACCAGCCCGACTGGCTCGGCCTGCGACCCGACATGGTCCGCGCCTCCGTCGAGGAGGCCGAGGCATACGGGGGCCTGCCCGTCGCGGTGCACGCGATCGGGGAGCCCCGGAATCGCCGCAGCCGTTCACTCCGGGGTGCGCAGCATCGAGCACGGCTACGCCCTGACCGACGAACTCCGCGCGCAGATGGCCGAACGAGGCCAGTACCTCGTGCCCACCCCGCTGGAGACCACGGCCGAACCCGACCCCGCCCACGTACCGCCGGCCGTGTAAGCCAAGGCCGTGCGCCGGCGTCGCATCGCGCCGGAGTCCGTGGCCCGCTCCGTCGCGGCCGGCATCCGCGTCGTGCGACCGACCTGGCCGGAGTCCTCACTCACGCGAGCCTGCCAGAGCTGACCGTGACGGACTGAGGCGGTGCGTCGGTCCGTCACGGCCCCGGCTTGGTGGGCTCCGTCGGAGCCGGCTCAACGGGGGCTGGCCGGGGGTGGTCTACGCGGCGGCGGTGAGTTCTGCCTGGCCGAACAGCAGGGACCAGCCGGTGGGGAGCTGGTGAAGGATGCGGGTGATCAGGTCGGTGCCGGCGCGGTCGGTGACGGCGGCGAAGACGGAGCCGGTGTCCCATCGGGTGGTCGCCAGGGAGGCGCCGGAACGGGCGGCGAGGTCCTTGACGAAGGCCCAGCCGGTCAGCGGCTGGGGGTCGGGGATCTGTGTGGTCAGCACGCGAGCGGCTTCGAAGGGCAGGCAGCGAGCCAGGTCGACGCGTTCGTCACCCGTCAGCTGACGTCCGAATCCCGCGAGGACCAGACGGACGGCTTCGTCGGCCCGCTCGCGCGTGGGGTAGGCGCCCTCGTAACGGACCTTCTCCAGCATCTGCTCGTACGCCGTCGAGTACGGCTGCTGGTGCTCAAGCGGTACGCGCATGTCGGAGATCATCGCGGTGCATGCCTTTCATAGAGAGGGGGGCGGCTGGTGCAGGCAGCCCCTGTGCAGGTCAGGTGGGCTGGGGGCGGCCGAAGAGAAGGTCGTAGCCGACGGGCAGCTGGAGCAGGATCTGCCCCAGTAGGTCTTCGCCTGCTGTGTCGGCGACGGTGGACAGCACGGCACCGATGTCCCAGGTAGCGGTCTGCTCGGTGGCGCCCTCGATCCACGCGGCGGTCGCGCGGACGAAGCGCTCCGGGGGCAGCGGCTCAGAGCTCTGCAACGGGTTGAGCAAGATCAGAGCGAAGGTCTCTGGCAAGCGTGCCGCGAGCTGAGCGCGGATCTCGCCGACCAGGTGCGCGCCGAGCAGGGCCAGCACTACGCGGGCCGCACGCTCGGCTTCGACCACAGTGTCGTATTGGCCGCGTTCCTTCACCTGCTCGAGGAACGCTTCGCGTCGCAAGGCCATCGGCCGTCACCCCTTTGTGTCGTCAGGCTGTCCACGAAGGTGCGGAGGGCGGGGAGGGGGAGATCAGGTATCCGCCCTCCGCACCGGTCCGGCCGGTGTCAGCCGGAGATCTCCCTGTGGCCGGAGCCGACGTCAATGGAGATCTTGCGGGGCTTGGCGCGCTCGGCGATCGGGATGCGCAGGGTGAGCACGCCCGCGTCGTAGTCGGCCTTGATGTGCTCGGTGTCCAGGGTGTCGGCGAGCACGATCTGGCGGGAGAAGACGCCCAGCGGCCGCTCGGACAGTTCCATCTGTACGTCACCGGCCTTCGCCACCGGCCGCCGCTCGGCCTTGACGGTGAGCATGTTCCGCTCGACGTCGATGTCGAGCGCGTCCGGGCTCACGCCGGGAATATCGAAGGCCACCACGTACTCGTCGCCTTCGCGGTAGGCGTCCATCGGCATCACCGACGGCTTCGACCAGGTACCCGAGGCCATCAGCTGCTGCGCCATCCGGTCCAGCTCACGGAAGGGGTCAGTGCGCATCAACATCGTGAAAACACCTCCAGCAGGTTCGAGCGGTTGCTGCCAATGCGCTGCACTGACACCGTTGTAACATGTCATCCATTGGATGACAAACGTGGTGTCGTCCACCTGATGACAGACCGTGGAGGTGCCCGTGACCGCAGCCGACCAGCCATCCACGACCCACACCGACGCTCACAGCCCGGCGTCCTTTCTCGCAGCCGCAGCGGCCCTTGCCGCCGTGGACGACGCACTGCGCGATGCCCAGCACGAAACCCCCGACCCCGCCGGCCCCGGCCCCGAGCAGGCGCTGGCCTCCCTCATGCTGCTCCGGCGGGTGCGCGAGCAGCTCGCCGGATGGGAGACGGGCCTGATCGAAACCGCCCGCGACGCCGGCGCCAGCTGGTCCGACCTCGCCGCGCCGCTCGGCGTCGCCAGCCGCCAAGCCGCCGAACGCCGCTACCTCCGCGGCCGCCCCGGCACCGGCGGCACCACCGGCGAACAGCGCGTGACAGCCACACGCCAGGCCAGAGCCGCCGAACGCGCCACCGCCACCTGGGCCCGCGCCAACGCCGCCGACCTGCGCCGCATCGCCGGACAGATCACCGCCCTCACCCACCTCGCGCCCGAAGCGCGCTCAGCCCAGATCGCCCTGCACGCCGCTCTCGGCACAGCCGATGCCGCCGAGCTCATCGCGCCCCTGGCCGGCATGCGTCCCTATCTCGATGCCCACCACACCGCCCTCGCCGAATCCCTGCGCGCCCTCGAAAGCAGACGCACGACAACGCCCGCAGAGGACTGACCCCCACCACGCACAGTCGCACCTCGCTTCCACGGCAAGACCACCTTCGTCACCGGTGCCCCTCCGGCATCGGCCGGGCCACCGCCCTCGCCTTCGCCCGCCCCGAAGTGCGGGTCGCCCTCGCCGACCTGCCCGTCGACGGCGGCTGCACCGCCCAGTAGGCCCTTTTTCGGCGGAGGAGTCCGCAGTCCGGCCTGCTGCGACATCGACGTTCATCGGGTCCATCTGGTCTCTGATCGTTGAAGCCTGTCTGCCTGCGCCCGGTTCTTCTGCCCCGCCCCGAGACAGATAGGCCAGGTGGGGCCCGCCGTGCGGCCTTCCCGGCGGGAGCCGATTACCTCTCCACCGGACACGCGAAAATCTGTGTTGGCCGGAGTAGACATTGGGTGGTGGTGTGGTTATGGTTTCTCTCGTAACCCAGAGAGATCGAAGGGCCCGGCAGAGACGAACTGCCGGGCAGCAGTACAGGTAGTTGCAGGACGGTGCGGTGGCGGAGTTTCGAAGCCGGAGCAGTTGCAGGACGGCGACGGGACTGGCGACCGGACCGGGCGGCCCGCAGTCATCAGGGGCCGCCGACAGCGGTTGACGCAGTGGCAGTACCCAGCAGTGAAGTGAGCGGTACCTCGGTGAAGGCGTCGGCTGCGGGCGCGCGCACCGGGAGGTTCGGCAGTGGGGTTCTAAGCCAGAGCAGACGCAGGACGGGCGACGGGGCTGGCTGCCGAAGAGTGACGCTCGTACAGGTCACCAGCAGTTCGCGGTATCAGCAGTACGCAGTCCCCATCGGTAAGGCAGTTCATTCAGAGGGAAGAATCGGAGGAACAGGCGCCATCAGGATCGCCCGGACGGATTGTAAGAGTCCGGGTACCGCAGGACATCGATAGTGAGGTGGTCTCCGGTCAAGCAACCGCGATCCCCGCACCCCCGACAGCATCAAGGTCGGGCAGGCGGAAACAGAAGGCCGGCGCAGCACCAGGGCCGGCAGATGGTATAGCAGTTCCTTCGGGGCCCGGGCGCGAACAAGCGCCCGGGCCCCTCCGCGCGTTGCACAGAGAGGTGACATGACAGCAGACGATTCCTTCGGCCGTCTCGACGACGACGACTACCCCGCATACACGATGGGCCGAGCCGCCGAAATGCTCGGCACCACCCAGGGCTTCCTCCGCGCCATCGGCGAAGCCCGCCTCATCACCCCGCTGCGCTCCGCCGGCGGACACCGCCGCTACTCCCGCTACCAGCTGCGCATCGCCGCCCGCGCCCGCGAGCTCGTCGACCAGGGCACCCCGATCGAGGCGGCCTGCCGCATCGTCGTTCTCGAAGACCAGCTCGAAGAAGCCCAGCGCATCAACGCCGAACACCGCAACGCCGCCGGACCGGCGAACCCGACGACCGCCTGAGCGGGCTGAGACCCGCGACTCCCGCCTGCTCCTCGGCGTCCTCGTCGAGCCGGGCGGCGTCTGGGTCGCGCCGGGGGGCGGCCGTCCGCATCAGGTCCACGGTCTCGCCGATCCGCCCGTACTCGGCCAACACCTGCCCCAGCCGGATGTGCCGCAGCGCCAAGGATTCAGACCCAACCGCGCCCGGTCCGCCCCATGTGCACAGGTTCCACTCTCCGTAGTCAGCACCAAGTCAGCACGGGAGAGGTGAGCACGGTTGCTGACATGGGGTTTCAGCCAGCACGAACCCAGCACGGGAGTCAGCACGGTGGTCCCAAGTCATCCCCGATCAGCGCAGTACGGACAGGAACTAGTTCGGCCACCGCGGGGGCTCCGCGAGGCCACGAAGAGGGGCCATGGATGCCGGGCGCATGCGGGGGCGTCGAACTATGGTGTCCCACCACATACGCCCGTGACCTGCGGCTTCCTACGGTGTGGCGACACCGAAACGTCCCCGCACATGCCTGGAAGTGGTGCACATGGCCGCCGCAACAACCTCCCCGACGCCACCCGGATCCCTCAAGAGAATCGTCGCCGCCAGCCTCATCGGCACCACCATCGAGTGGTACGACTTCTTCCTGTACGGGTCCGCCGCCGCGCTCGTGTTCAACAAGCTGTTCTTTCCCGAGTCCGATCCGCTGGTCGGGACCCTGCTGTCCTTCCTGACGTACGCGGTCGGGTTCGCCGCCCGGCCCCTCGGGGCGCTGGTGTTCGGGCACTACGGGGACCGGCTCGGGCGGAAGAAGCTGCTGGTGGTGAGCCTGCTGCTGATGGGCGGGGCGACGTTCGCCATCGGGCTGTTGCCGACGCACGCGACCGTCGGGGCCGCCGCTCCGGTGCTGTTGACCGTGCTGCGGCTCGTGCAGGGGTTCGCGCTCGGCGGTGAGTGGGGCGGGGCCGTCCTGCTCGTGTCCGAGCACGGGGACGCCAAGCGGCGCGGGTTCTGGGCCTCCTGGCCGCAGACCGGCGCGCCCGCCGGGCAGTTGCTCGCGACCGGTGTGCTGTCCGCGCTGACCGCGCTGCTCTCCGAAGACTCCTTCGTCTCCTGGGGCTGGCGCATTCCCTTCCTGCTCTCCGGTGTGCTGGTGATCGTCGGCCTCTGGATCCGGCTCTCCGTCGACGAGTCGCCCGTCTTCAAGGCGGCCCTCGCCGCCGCCGAGGAGCGCAAGGCGGTCGCCGGGCAGGCCGAGAAGATGCCGCTGGTCGCGGTGCTGCGTCACCACTGGCGCGATGTGCTGATCGCGATGGGCGCCCGCATGGCGGAGAACATCTCGTACTACGTGATCACCGCGTTCATCCTGGTGTACGCGACCACGCAGGTCGGCCTCTCCAAGCAGACCGCGCTGAACGCGGTCCTCATCGGTTCCGCCGTCCACTTCGTGGTCATCCCGCTCTGGGGCGCGCTGTCCGACCGGATCGGCCGCCGTCCCGTGTACCTCATCGGCGCGGTCGGTGTCGGTGCCTGGATGTTCCCGTTCTTCACGCTCATCGACCGGGGCACCTTCGGCAGCCTGCTGCTCGCGGTCACCGTCGGTCTGATCCTGCACGGGGCGATGTACGCGCCGCAGGCCGCCTTCTTCTCCGAGATGTTCGCGACCCGGATGCGCTACTCCGGTGCCTCCATCGGCGCCCAGTTCTCCTCCGTGGCCGCCGGCGCGCCCGCCCCGCTCATCGCGACCGCGCTGCTCGCCGACTACGGCGACTCGACGCCGATCGCCCTGTACGTGATCGCCGCCGCGCTGCTCACCGTGGTCGCCATCGCCTGCGCCAAGGAGACCCGCGACCGTGACCTCGGGGAGATCGAGGAGCGGACCCCCGCCGATGCCAAGGTCGGCGTCGACGCCTGAGACGCACGACTCCCGTACGCGGCCCCCGGCCCCGCTCGTCGACGAGCGGGGCCGGGGGCCGCGTTCACTTTCCCGTCACCGCGTCCGACAGGGCGTGCAGGCGCAGTGCCAGCTGGATCTCCAGCGCGCGGGCCGGGGACTGCCAGTCCGGGCCGAGGAGTCGGCCGACCCGTTCCAGGCGCTGGGCCACCGTGTTGACGTGGACGTGGAGTTCGTCCTTCGTACGGGCCGGGCTCATGCCGCTCGCGAAGTAGGCGTCCAGGGTCCGCACCAGGTCGGTGCCCCTGCGGCGGTCGTAGGCGACGACCTGGCCGACGGTCCGCTCGACGAAGCCGTCGATGTCCCGGCCGTCGGCGAGGAGCAGGCCGAGGAAGCCGAGGTCCTCGGCGGCGGCGCCCTGGCCCGAGCGGTGCAGCAGCCGGAGCGCGTCGAGGCAGCGGCGGGCCTCCTCGTACGCGACGGCGACCTGGTCCGGGTGGTCCAGCGGGGCCCGTACGGGGGCGGAGGCACCGACGGTGACGGGTTCGCGCAGGGTGCCGCCAAGGTTCCGCGCGGTCTGCCGGGCGAGGTCGGCGGCGCTCTCACCGGGGCCGAGGGGCAGCAGCAGGACCGTTCCGCCGTCGCGGGCCGAGGCGAGCCCGTGGCGGGTGGCCGCCAGGTGGGTGGCCGCCGACCAGAGGCGCTGCCGGTCGGCGCTCTCGCGTCCGCCGGCATCGGTGTCGGCGGCGGCGCCGGCCCGGTCGATCCGGGCGGCGAGCACCACGTGCGGGGCCGCGCTGTCGGTACGGAGCCGGGCGGCGCGCTCCCGGAGCAGGCTCCGGTCCCGGTCGGGGGCGTCCAGGAGGTCGTCGAGGAGCTCGCCCCGTACCCGCTGCTCGGCCTCGCCCGCGGAGCGGCGGGCGAGCAGGAGCAGGGACGTGACCAGGGCGGCCCGCTCCAGGGTGCGCTGGTCGACCGGGTCGAGGTCGGGGTGGCCGTGGAGGACCAGGGCGCCCAGGCTCTCGCCTCCGGCGGAGACGTCGGCGATCCAGTCCTCGCCCTCGCGGACCGCGTGGCCCCCGGCGCGGCGGGCGGTCCCGGCCCCCTCGTCGGTGAACTCGACGGTGCCGCCGAGGACTTCGGAGACGGCGTCGGCCACGTCGTGGACGCCTCCGCCGTGCAGGACGAGCTCGGAGAGCCGGTCGTGGACCTCCGAGGCCCGCTCGATGACGCCGCTGTGCTCGCGGATGATGTCGTTGGCGCGCTCCAGCTCCGCGAGGGCCGAGCGGGTCTCCGCGAGGAGGTTGGCCGTGTCGATGGCGACGGCGGCGTGGGCGGCGAAGGAGCACAGCAGCGCGACCTGCTCGCGCTCGAAGACCCTGGCCCTGCGGTCGGCTGCGAAGAGGACGCCGATGACCTGGCTGCCGAGGCTGAGCGGCACGCCGAGGATGGCGACGAGGCCCTCGTCGCGTACGGCCGTGTCGATCGTCCGGGTGTGCTGGAAACGCGCGTCGTCGAAGTAGTTGGCGGTGACGTACGGGCGGGCGGTCTGGGCGACGAGCCCGCCGAGGCCCTCGCCCATGCCCAGCCGCACCTGCTGGAAGCGCGCGGAGACGGAACCCTCGGTGACCCGCATGTACGTGTCGCCCGCGGCCGGGTCGTTGAGGCTCAGATAGGCCACCTCGGTGCCGAGGAGCGAGCGGGCGCGCTGGACGATGGCGCGCAGCACGGCGTCCAGGTCGCGGAGTCCCGCGAGGTCGTGGGCGGTCTCGAAGAGAGCGGAGAGTTCCGCCTCGCGCCGTCGCCGCCCCTCCAGCTCGGCCCGGACCCGCAGGGCGAGGTGCTTGGCCTCTTCGAGCCCGGCCAGCTCCTCGGGGCCCGCGCCGCTCGCACGGGCGAGCAGCACGGGCCTGTCGTAGGCCTCCGTCGCGGCTCCTCGGGCGAGGAGTTCGAGATAGGAGACGTGTTCGTGGGACATGGACACAGGGATACCTGCCGAACGTGTGGTCGCACCACCCCTGTGGACAACCTTCACAGGGACATCAGGGGTATCCCTCAGTGAGCGGTCCAGCCGCCGTCGAGGGTGAGGGAGGTGCCGGTGATGAACGAGGCCTGCGGGGTGCAGAGGTAGAGGACGGCCTCGGCGATCTCGTCGGGTTCGATGAGCCGCTTGAGCGCCGAGTCCTTCAGCAGGACCTCGGGGAGGACGCGCTCCGGCGGGATGCCGTGGGCGGCGGCCTGGTCGGCGATCTGCCGCTCGACGAGCGGGGTGCGCACATAGCCGGGGTTGACGCAGTTGGAGGTGACCCCGTGCGGGGCGCCTTCGAGTGCGGCGGTCTTGGAGAGACCCTCCAGACCGTGTTTGGCGGCCACATACGCGGACTTGAAGGCGGAGGCGCGCAGCCCGTGGACGGAGGAGATGTTGACGATCCGGCCCCAGCCCTGGGCGTACATGTGGGGCAGGGCGCCCCGGATGAGCCGGAAGGGCGCTTCCAGCATCACCGTGAGCACGGTGTGGAAGACGTCCGGGGGGAACTCCTGGATGGGGCGGACGAGCTGGAGTCCGGCGTTGTTGACGAGGATGTCGGCGCCGTCGGCGGCCGCCTCCGCGGCGTCCAGGTCGGTGAGGTCGAGGAGCCGGGGTTCGAGGGTCCCGGGGAGTACGGCGGCCTCCTCGGCCAGCGTCTCCAGGCCCTCGGCCGCCCGGTCGACGGCTCTGACCCGGGCCCCCGCGGCGGCGAGCCGCAGGGCGCAGGCGCGCCCGATTCCGCCGGCCGCGCCGGTGACGAGCGCGGTGCGGCCGGTGAGGTCGAGGGTGACGGCGCGGGGCCGGGGTGCGGCGGCGGGGGAACCAAGGCCGGACGCGGAATCGGGACCCGGTACGGCGTCGAGGGCGGTGATGGAGGCGCTCATGCTCCGCACCCTATGAAGGGGCCACTCCCCCACCGATGTGTTTCGAGCCCATAGTTCAGCTGGTTGCTGTGGTGCGGAACCATGTGGGTTCGTCGGCCAGCGCCTTCTCGATCCGCAGGTACGAGAATCGCTTCATCTCCGGCAGGTCGTCCACGTCGAACCAGCCCACCTCGGTGGACTCGTCGTCGTTCACACGGGCCTCACCGCCCACCGCGCGGCAGCGGAACGACACGTCCATGAACTGGCAGTGGTCGCCGTTGGGGTAGACGACGGGCTTACGGAGGGTCTCGACGAGCACGATCCGCTCGACCTCGACGCGTACGGCGGTCTCCTCGTACACCTCGCGCACCGCGCAGTCTGCGGGCTGCTCGCCGGGTTCGACGATGCCTCCGATGATCGCCCAGCGCCCGTTGTCGGCGCGCCGTCCGAGCAGCACCCGGCCCCGGTCGTCGAAGACGACGGCGCTCACCCCGGGCAGGAAGAGGAGCTGGTGGCCGGCTGTCTCGCGCAGGGCCCGGATGAAGTCAGGGGTAGCCATGCACTCGACCCTAGATCACGTTCGGTACGGACCCCGGGCGGCCCCGCCTCACTCCGCGCGGGTGCGCCGGGCCCGTACCGAACGGAACGCCGACCAGCCGAGGCCGGCCGCCGCGAGCGCCACGAGCAGCGCCTCCGGCAGGGTGCCCATCCGGGTCGCCGGGGTCAGCGAGGAGCGCAGCGGCACCTTCTCGACCAGGACGTCCGGGGTGAACATCTTCGTCTCCGCGACGATCTCGCCGTCGGGGCGGATGACCGCGCTGACCCCGCTGGTGACGGGCACGACCACCGAGCGGCTGTGTTCGACGGCCCGCACCCGCGACATCGCGAGCTGCTGGTAGGTCATCTCGCTGCGGCCGAAGGTGGCGTTGTTGCTGGGGACCGAGATGAGCTGGGCGCCGTGGGTGACCGTGTCGCGCACGGCCCAGTCGAAGGCCGCCTCGTAGCAGGTGGCGAGTCCGACCTTGGTGCCGGCCAGGTCGAAGACACCGATCTTCGTGCCGGCGCCGAAGTCGCGGCTCACCCGGTCGACGTTGCTGTTGAAGACACGGACGACGGACCGCATCGGGATGTACTCGCCGAAGGGCTGGACGTGCCGCTTGTCGTAGGTGTCGACGGGGCCCCGGTCCGGGTCCCACTCGATGAGCGTGTTGCGGAGCTTGCCGGTCGGGGGTGCGACGACCGCGCCGACGACGGTCGGCACGCCGATCGCCCGGACGGCACCGTCGATGACCTCGGCCGCGTCGGGGTTCGCGTACGGGTCGATGTCGGAGGAGTTCTCGGGCCAGAGCACGAAGTCGGGCTGCGGCGCGCGGCCCGCCTTGACGTCCTCGGCGAGTTCGCGTGTACGGGCGACGTGGTTGTCCAGGACGGCCCGGCGCTGGGAGTTGAAGTCGAGGCCGAGACGGGGCACGTTGCCCTGGACGGCGGCGACGGTGGCGGTGCCGTCCTCGGCGGAGTCGTCGACCAGGGGCAGCGCCGCGAGGGCGCCGGTGACCGGGACGAGGACGGAGAGGGCGGCGGCGGCGAGCGGGCCGCGCGGGACGGTGCCGGTGGCGCGGTGGACCTGGATCTGCCGGTACGTCTCGTACAGGCCGAAGCCGCAGAGGGCGACGGCGAAGCCGAGCACGGGGGTGCCGCCGACCGCCGCGAGGGGCAGGAAGACCCCGTCCGCCTGGCCGAAGGCGATCTTGCCCCAGGGGAAGCCGCCGAACGGCACGCGCGCGCGTGCCGCCTCCGCGAGGATCCACACCCCGGCGGCGAAGACCGGCCACCACGGGAGCCGGGAGACGGCCGCGATGCCGAGGCCCGCGGCGGCGACGAACAGTGCCTCCAGGGCGGCGAGGGCCAGCCAGGGGCCGGCGCCCACCTCCTCGCCGGTCCAGACGAGGAGCGGCAGCAGGAAGCCGAGCCCGGCGAGATAGCCGAGACCGAAGCCGGCGCGGAGACGGCGGCCCCGCAGGCTCCAGCCCAGCAGGGCGAAGGCGGGCAGCGCGAGCCACCACAGGGGGCGCGGCGGGAAGCTCAGGTAGAGCAGGAACCCGGACAGCAGAGCCGCCCCGGGCCGCACGAACCGCCGCAGCCGGGAACCCGGCGTGGGTGCGGTGTCGGTACCGGACGCGTCGACGGGGGTGATGGTGGCGCTCACCTTGCGGAGTCTACGGGTCGTTCCTGTCGACCGGGCGGGCGGTGGGGCCGGGCGCGCGGCCCGGATGACCTGCCCGGACGCCGGGACTCCGCGGCTTCGGGACTCCGGGGCTCGGGGGCTCGGGGCTTGGGGGCTCGGGGGCTTCGCGACTCCGGGCGTCACCGACTCCGGGCGTCACCGACTCCCGACGTCACCGGCTCCGAAGTCACCGGCCCCGGCATCGGCCCCCGGCATCGGCGTGGTTCACACGCCGGTCGGTGTGGGCGGGGCGGGCGGGGCCATGTGGCGGAGGTGGCCGCGGATGAAGAGGACCGCGGACTCGGCGTCGTCGACGGTGACGGTGAACGTCCGTCCGTCGCCGAGGCGGAGGATCAGGCCCTCGCCGCGCCGGACGATCACCGCCGTCCCCTGCTCGGGGCGCCAGCGGTATCCCCAGCCGCCCCACTGCCGCGGGGTGACGCTCGGCTCGAAGTCGGCGCCGACGACAAGGGAGAGGGGGATACGGCGGCGCGGCACGCCGATGTGGCCGCAGCGGACCTCCATGGCGTGGTCGTCGACCTTCACGGCCACATGGACGAAGGCGAGCGTGCCGAAGAGGACGAGCAGTCCGGCGGCGACACAGCCGATGACGGCCATCAGAAGGGGTGCGATGCCCGAGGTCCAGGCCGATTCGACGGCCAGCGTGATGCCGAGAGCCATACAGGCGGCACCGGCGGCCGCCGCGAGCCACTGGAAGCGGTTCGTGGCACGGCCGGTCCAGACGGCGGGCGGCTTGTCGGCGTGCTGATTCGGGGCATGCTCCCTCATATCGGGAAGAGTACCCAGGTTCCGTCGGGACAGCCCGCCGGAGCGAGGCCGTCCGCACACGCTCCGTGATCCACCGGGCTCTCGCCCGTACCGCTGCGAGCGGCGTCGGGGCTCCCCGCTCAGTGAGCGGGCGCGGCCGCCCCCAGGAGGCGTCCTTCGGCGTAGCCGAGGGCGGTGGCGGGGAGCGGTCCGGGGCGTCCGGAGAGCAGGACGGAGAGGGTTCCGGTGGGGTCCGCGTCGGGGGCGGGTTCGGCGCCGATGCGGCGCAGGGCCTGTGCGGCGACGGCGTCGGCCGAGCCGTGGAAGACGAGCGGGGGCAGTCCGTCCCGGCCGCGGGCTTCGAGGGCGGCGAGGATCTGGTCCTCGACCAGTTCGTAGTGGGTGCAGCCGAGGACGAGGGAGCGGACGTCGCGGGGGGTGAGTGCGGCGGCCGCGGTGACGGCCCGGTCCACGGCCTCGGGGTCGACGTACTCCACGGCGTCGGCGAGTCCCGGGCAGGGCACCTCGATGACCTCGGCGCCGTCGGCGAAGTCGCGGATGAGCCCGCGCTGGTAGGCGCTTCCGGTGGTGGCCGGGGTGGCCCAGATGGCGACCTTGCCGCCGCCGGCGGCGGCGGGCTTGATCGCGGGCACGGTGCCGATGACGGGGATGTCCGGTTCGAGGGCGGCGCGGATGGCGGGCAGCGCGTGCACGGTGGCGGTGTTGCAGGCCACGATCAGCGCCGCGGGGCGGTGCTCGGCGGCGGCGAGCGCGACGGCCAGGGCGCGCTCCGTGAGGTCCTCGAAGGTACGCGGTCCCCAGGGCATGCCGTCGGGGTCGTTGGAGAGGAGCAGATCGGCGTCCGGCCGGAGGCGCCGCACCGCGGCCGCTGCCGGGAGGAGGCCGATTCCGGAGTCCATGAGCGCGATCTTCACCCGGTCACCCTAGCCGATGAGCCTTGTGACCCCCTTGTTCTGGGGCAGACTGCCGCGAATGGACACCCTCGCCTGGTTCGCGCTCGGTTCCCTGGCCGTCTGGGTCTGGCTGCTGCTGGGCCAGGGGTTCTTCTGGCGTACGGACCAGCGGCTGCCGTCGGCCTCCCGCGGCGGCGTACCCGGGGAGCGCCGGACGGACCGGAGACCGCCGGCACACACGGAGACGGACCACACGGAGACGGACCGGAGGTCGCTGACCCGCGCGGAGCCGGACCGGTGGCCGCGCGTGGCCGTCGTGGTGCCCGCGCGGGACGAGGCCGGGGTGCTGCCGCTGAGTCTGCCGTCGCTGCTCGCGCAGGACTATCCGGGCGTCGCGGAGGTGATCCTCGTGGACGACGGGAGTACGGACGGCACGGGGAGGCTCGCCGCGGAGCTGACAGCCCGCCACGGGGGGCTGCCGCTGACCGTGGTGTCGCCGGGCGAGCCGGAGCCCGGCTGGACGGGGAAGCTGTGGGCGCTGCGGAACGGCATGGCACTGGCACGCGCGCGTGGACCGGAGTTCCTGCTCCTGACGGACGCGGACATCGCTCATGAGGCGGACAGCCTCCGTCTTCTGGTGTCGGCGGCGGTGGAGTACGAGCTGGATCTGGTGTCGCAGATGGCCCGGCTCCGGGTGGTGACCCTCTGGGAGCGTCTGGTCGTGCCGGCGTTCGTCTACTTCTTCGCGCAGCTCTATCCCTTCCGCTGGATCAACCGGGCGCGGCCGCTCGCGACGGCCGCCGCGGGCGGCTGTGTGCTGCTGCGGACGGAGACGACGGTGGCCGCGGACGTGCCGGAGGCGATCCGGCAGGCGGTGATCGACGATGTGTCGCTGGCGCGGGCGGTGCGGCGGGCCGGTGGGCGGATCTGGCTGGGGCTCGCGGAGCGGGTCGACAGCGTGCGCCCGTATCCGGGGCTCGGCGAGCTCTGGCGGATGGTCGCGCGGAGCGCGTACGCGCAGCTGCGGCACAACCCGCTGCTGCTCGTGGGGACGGTGGCGGGGCTCGTGCTCGTCTACCTGGTGCCACCCGTGGCCCTGGTGGCGGGTGCGGTGAGCGGGAGCGGGGTGGCGGCCTGGGCGGGTGGGGTGGCCTGGGCGGTGATGGCGGGGACGTACGTCCCGATGCTCCGCTACTACCGGCAGCCGCTGTGGCTCGCTCCGCTGCTGCCCTTCACCGCGTTCCTCTATCTCCTGATGACGGTGGACTCGGCGGTGCGGCACTATCGGGGCGTCGGTGCGGCGTGGAAGGGCCGGACGTACGCGCGCCCGGAGGCGGCACAGGACCGGTGACCGGGCTGTCGCGGCGTAACGGAAATGGTTTTTCCGACACAGGGAGTAGCGCCGTCAATTCGGCGCGTACACAGCACCCCGGGCATCCGCGGATTGACGCTTAATCATGCCCATGATCACTTCCCCCACCCCCTCTCGGCACTTTTTCTTTATGTGTTCTTCATGCCCGGGTCCCCGGACTCGGCGGGCGACGCCCGACCCGCCGGTAACCCCCTCCGAACTCGGCTTTTACACGATCTTGAGACTCATCGGCGCCCGTTTTTGTCACGTTCGCTCTGATTGGGGATCCACTTCTTCACGAAGCCCGTCAAACAACCCTCTAATCAGGCTCCCCAACCAGCACATCGTGGGCTTAACTTATGTGCCATGACCTCCCCCCGCTCCACCTATGGAGGCGGTTACCACACCGCGCCGTCCTTCCCGGACACCCCGATCTACGACTCCCTGGTCGCGGAGCGGGGCACGCCTCAGATCGCCCCGATCCGAGTGCCCGCCGCCTACGACACCGGCAGCAGCTTCCCCTCGAGCGGTTCCTATCTGCCGGCGCTCCCCGCGGCACTGCCCGCCCTCCCGGCGGCGCCCACCCCGCAGCCCTCCTACGGCAACGGCTACGGATACCCGCAGCCCACGCCGCAGATGGCACCGGTGCCCCTGCAGCACGCCCCCGCCCCGTACATCCCGCAGCAGCAGGTGGCCCCGCGCGGCTACCAGGGCGGTCAGTACCCCCAGCAGGCCCGTCCCGCCCCCGCGGGATACGAGGCGATGCGTCCGGCGGCGCCCCGTCCCGCCCCCGCGCCCGTGCAGTACGACGACCCGTACAACCGTCCCTACCAGGGCGGGGGTTACTGACCGGCTTTCGCACACCGGACGACGTCGGGTCCGGAGCGGCTGGCAGGATGACCGTATGCCGACTCCTGTGCTCCGCTCCGTCCACGTCCACCCGGTGAAGGCCATGCGGGCGCTGGCCCGCACGGAGGCCGAGGTACAGCCCTGGGGGCTGGCCGGAGACCGCCGCTGGGCCGTTGTCGACTCCGCGAGCAAGGTCGTGACCCAACGCCGTCACCCCCGGATGGCGTTGGCCACGGCGGAGCCGCTGCCGGGCGGTGGGATCACCCTGTCCGCCCCCGGACAGCCGTCGCTGACCGTCGAGGTACCGCACCCCTCGGCCACGCTCACGGTGGAGATCTTCGACAAGCCGGTGGAGGCGGTCCCGGCGGGCCCCGTCGCGGCCGCCTGGCTCTCCGCGTATCTGGAGGGCGAGTTCCGGCTCGTCCACATGGACGCGCCCGAACACCGGCGGCCGGTCGACCCGGACTACGCACTGCCCGGTGAGACGGTGAGCTTCGCGGACGGCTATCCGCTGCTCGTCACCACGGCGTCCTCGCTCGACGCCCTCAATTCACTGATCGCGCAGGGAGACCACGCCCACGAGGGTCCCCTGCCGATGAACCGGTTCCGGCCGAACCTGGTGATCGAGGGAGCCGCGCCCTGGGCGGAGGACGGCTGGACACGGCTCGCCGTCGGAGAGGTCACCTTCCGGGTCGCCCGGCCCTGCGGGCGCTGTGTCGTCACCACCACGAACCAGTTCACCGCCGAGCGCGGCAAGGAACCGCTGCGCACGCTCGCCCGGCACCGCAAGAACGACGGCCGGGTCATCTTCGGCCAGAACCTCGTCCCCGAGCACACCGGCACGGTCCGGGTCGGCGACGAGGTGAAGATCCTGGACTGAAGCACCCCCGGAACACCCCCACGGAACACCCCCACCGAACACCTCCGCGGAAGCCCCCCTCCGAAGCCGGCCGGGAACCGGGCCCTCGGGGGACTCCCGTCACACTTCACCTGCCCGACAGGCGGGGAACCCTCCCCCGGGGCACACTCGTTGGAGGAACGGTGGACGACGAGAGGGTTCCGGCGTGCGCTCAGCCATCGGACTCTGGCGCTGGCGGCACAATCCCCTGCGCCGGACCACTGATCTCGTCGAGGCCTGGGTCGCCTTCGCGGCGCTCGCCCTGCTCTGTCTCGTGGCGCCCCTGACCGGCTGGGCCGCCGGCGCCTCCGCCCACGGCTCGCTCCAGCGCGCGGTCCGCACCCAGCAGGAACAGCGCGTACCGACGACGGCCCGGGTGGTACGCCCCGCAGACCGTCCGGCGAGCGCCCCGGCCAGCACCGAGGCGGCCGGCGAGGACCGTCTGCGCCGCTCCGTGGTGGCCCGGTGGACCGCGCCCGACGGCTCGGCCCGTACGGGGACGGTGACCACGGCCCGGCGGAACTCCGCCCCCGGTTCGGCCTTCCCGCTCTGGACCGACCGGCACGGACAGCCGGTGGCGCCCCCCATGCACCCCGACACGGCGCGGGCGCACGCGATCATCGCCGGGGTGACCGCCGCGCTCCTGGCGGGCCTCATGGTGGAGACCGTCCGCCGCCTCGCCGTACGCCGGCTCGTGCTGATGCGGTACGCGCGCCTCGACCGTGCCTGGGCCGCGGCGGGCCCCGACTGGGGCCGCACCGGAACCGGCAGCTGAACCGGCGGGACGAACGGACCCGGAACCCGACCGAGGCCGACCGACATCGACCACCCGTGACCGCCCCCGACCGTGCGTGACGTGCTCCCCGAGCCCTCTCCGCCGTCGTACCGGCACGGGCCCACGACCCGTCAACCCCGTGCCGCCGCGCGCGCTACGGTGGGGCATCGGATCAGCGGCGAGGCATGAGGCGGGGGCAGGACACACCCATGGCACAGGGCACGGTCCAGGTGACGCACACCGGCACATCGCGGTGGCGGCGCCGCACGGGTGAGTACCCCTCGCTTGCCGCCGCCCTCGAGGCCGCCGGGGACGGGGACGTACTCACCGTCGCCCCCGGCACCTACCGGGAGAACCTCGTGGTGCGGCGGGCGATCACCCTGCGGGGCCCCGAGGGCGCGATCGGCTCGGTGCGGATCGCCCCGCCGGACGGGGTGCCGCTGACCCTGCGCGCCTCCGTCACCGTGCAGGACCTCCACATCGAGGGGCAGGACGTCGCCGCACCGGCGCTGCTCATCGAGGACTGCACCCCCGAGCTGCTCGACCTGCGGATCATGACCCGCTCCGCCGCCGGGATAGAGGTGCGGGGCGCGGCCCGGCCGACGGTCCGCCGCTGCACCGTCGACAATCCCGCCGGAGTCGGCATCGCCGTCCTCGACGGCGCGGGCGGGGTGTTCGAGGAGTGCGAGGTGGTCTCCGCCGGGCAGGCGGGCGTCTCCGTGCGCGGCGGGGCCCATCCCCGTCTGGAGCGCTGCCGGGTGCACCACGCCTCCGGCGCCGGGATCGCCGTGACCGGCGAGGGCAGCGGACTCGAGGGCGTCGGCTGCGAGGTGTACGAGATCAAGGGCGCCGGCCTCCAGATCGCGGCCCGGGCCACCGCCCACCTCTCGGACTCCTCCGTGCACCGCACGTCGGGGGACGGCATCACGCTCGACACCGACGCGGTGCTCACGCTCTCGGACTGCGACATCCACGACGTCCCGGAGAACGCCGTCGACCTGCGCTCGCGCTCGGTCCTGACACTGACCCGGTCGACCGTCCGCCGCTTCGGCCGCAACGGTCTGTCGGTGTGGGACCCGGGGACCCGGGTGGACGCCAACCAGTGCGAGATCCACGACAGTACGGGCGACTACCCGGCGGTGTGGGTGAGCGACGGGGCGACGGCCGTCCTCGACGCCTGCCGGGTGCACGACGTGCCGGACGCGCTGTTCGTCCTCGACCGAGGGTCGCGGGTGGACGTCGTCGACAGCGATCTGTCGCAGGTGCGGAACACGGCGGTGTCGGTCAGCGACGGGGCGACGGCCCAGCTCGACGACTGCCGGATCCGTGAGGCCTCCACGGGCGCCTGGTTCCGGGACCACGGCAGCGGCGGCACCCTCGGCGGCTGCACGTTCGACTCCGTGCAGACCGGGGTCATCGTCACCAAGGGCGCCGACCCCACGATCGACCGGTGCACGGTCACCTCGCCCGCCGAGGCCGGTTTCTACGTGTCGGCGGAGGGCCGCGGTTCCTTCACCGGCTGCCGGGTCACGGGCAGCGGCGGATACGGCTTCCATGTCACGGACGGCTGCCGGACCACGCTGCGCAAGTGCCGTACGGAGCGGTGCGCGCGTGGCGGTTACGAGTTCCCCGAGGAGGGCGCGAGCGCGGAGGACTGCACCAGCGACGAGAGCGCGGTCCGTTCCTCCGTACCCGACGGCGGGACGGTCCTGACGGCCACCCAGTCGGGCGGGCTGCTCGGGAACGTGCCCGCGCCGCGAGTCCCGGCTCCGGCTCCGGTACCGGCCCCGGACGTTCCGGCGGTCGACGCCCGCTCCTCGCAGGACGTGCTCGGGGAGCTGGACGCCCTGGTCGGCCTGGAGAGCGTCAAGCTGGAGGTACGGACCCTCACCAACATGATCGAGGTGGGTCGCAGACGCCAGGAGGCCGGGCTCAAGGCCGCATCGGTCCGGCGTCATCTGGTCTTCACCGGCAACCCGGGGACGGGAAAGACGACGGTCGCCCGGCTCTACGGCGAGATCCTGGCCTCGCTCGGAGTCCTCGAGCGCGGGCATCTGGTGGAGGTCTCGCGGGTGGACCTGGTCGGCGAGCACATCGGCTCGACGGCCATCCGGACCCAGGAGGCCTTCGACCGGGCGCGCGGCGGGGTGCTGTTCGTCGACGAGGCGTACGCGCTCTCGCCGGAGGACTCGGGCCGGGACTTCGGCCGTGAGGCGATCGACACGCTGGTGAAGCTGATGGAGGACCACCGGGACGCGGTGGTGGTGATCGTCGCGGGCTACACGGCGGAGATGGAGCGGTTCCTCACGGTCAACCCCGGTGTGGCGTCCCGTTTCTCACGGACCATCACCTTCGGCGACTACGACCCGGACGAGCTGCTCCGGATCGTGGGGCAGCAGGCGGACGAGCACGAGTACCGGCTCGCCGCGGGCACCGACGAGGCACTGCTCAGGTACTTCGTGAGGCTGCCCAAGGGCCCGGCCTTCGGCAACGGGCGTACGGCGCGGCAGACCTTCGAGTCGATGGTCGAGCGGCACGCGGGCCGGGTCGCCGCGCTCACCGAGATGAGCACGGACGACCTGACGCTGCTCTATCCGGACGATCTCCCCGAACTCCCCTGATCCGTGAGGTTGTTCGGCTCGCGCTGATGGGGCAGGGCGGGCGGCAGCCGGTCCAGGAGGGCGCCGCGGCGACGGGCGAACGCCGGGTCGGCCTGGTAGTCGGAGTGCCCGAGGATCGGTTCGGGCAGCGGGTGCGCCCGGGTGCGGCCGTAGGCGACCGGGTCGAGCAGGACCGCTCCGTCGACGGCCGGCCGGCCGTCCTCGGCGGGGACCCTGACGGGCCCGCCGATGGGGTCGGTGGCGCGGTACAGATTGCTCCAGCAGTGGACCGTGCGGTTCAGGCCGCGGAGCGCCTCGGGGCCGAAGTAGGCGGGGAACCAGCGCCCGTAGAGCCGCTCCAGGGGTGAGCCGTAGGTGAGGAGCGCGACCCGGCCGCGGGTGGTGGGCGGCAGCTGCCAGACGGCGGCCGCGGCGAGGACACTGCCCTGGGAGTGACCGGAGATGACGAGCCGGCCGCCGGTGCTCCGGGTCCAGGAGCTCATCCGCCAGGTCAGGTCGGGTACCGCCCGTTCGGCGTAGCAGGGCGGGGCGAACGGGTGGGCGGCGCGGGGCCAGAAGGTGCCGACGTCCCAGAGGATGCCGATGGTGCGGCGCGCGGAGGCGTCGCGGTAGGCGCGCCGGCCCCAGGTGACGAAGAGCAGGAAGCCGAAGCCGATCATCCAGGAGCCGATGGCCTGGGTGGCCGAGGCCAGGGAGGCGATCGCCGGGTGGGCGCCGTCGAAGGCCCGCCCCGGGACGTTCCCGCTGGCCCACGCGCCGACGACGGAGCCTGCCCCGAGGAGCAGGGTCGCTCCGGAGATCACACCGACGAGGACGGGCGCCGAATCGGTGAGCGACGCCCGCGCCCGGCCGGCGGCGATCTGTCCGGTGCGGACGGGGTCGCGTTCCCCGGCGGCGTCGTAGTCGTCCTCGACCGTGGCGCGCAGCCGTCGGCCGGTGAGGACGGTCCGTACGGCGAGGAGGGCGGCGGGCGCGAGCAGCAGGAGGAGCAGGACGGGGATGACGGAGGCCTGCCAGCTGAGCAGCACGGGCGGGCCGATCCGGGGGCCCGCGTCTCCCATGCCGGGGGTGGCGGGCCCGTCGAGCCAGTCGGCGACGCGCTGCGCGACTCCGCCGGACATGACCCCGGCGAGCGCGCAGGCGAGCATCGCGACGGCGGGGCCGCCGAGTCCGCGCAGCGCGGTGCGCGGGTCCCGGTGGGGCCGCTGGAGGAGCAGGGCGACGGCACCGAGGGCGACGACGAGGCCGCCCTGGACGAGGGTGAGGGCTCCGAAGGCGACATCGCCGGGGAGGGAACCGCCCGACTTCCAGCCGGGTCGGGACCAGCCGGTGTGCACGGCGGTGAGGAGGAGCAGGGCGAGGGAGACGCGGGGCAGCCAGGAGACGAGGGCCCGTTCGACGCGCAGGTCGAGTCGGCGTTCGCTGCGGCCCCGGCGGCAGACGACCGAGACGACGAGCACGGCGAGGACGGCGACGGCGGCCTGGAGGACCGAGCCCAGGACGGCACGGATCCCCGGGGTGGCGGCGTCGTGGCGCCCGGCGGCGGTGGCGAGGACGGCGGCGACGGTGAGGAAACCGGCGGAGGTGTGGGCGGCCCTGAGGCGGGCGACGAGCCGGCGCCCGTACCAGAAGCCGGGGCGGCCGAGGGCGGGTCGCGGCTCGGCGGGCACGGGGGTGGCCTCCCCCGCGTCGGCCTGCGCGGTGGCGGGCGGCTGCGCCACGGGGTCGTCGTAGCCGGTGGGCGGGCGCTGGGCCTCGTACGCGCTCCAGGTGCGGTTCGACAGGTACCAGAGCAGGCCGACGAGGAGGGCCGGCACCAGGGACGCGAGGGCGAGCCGGCGGCCGGGCACGGACCACCAGCCGCCGCGCCCCTCGGCCAGGAAGCCGAGCCAGGAGTACGTGTCGGCGCAGGCGGCGCTCGCGGCGCACTGCCAGGCCGTCAGGTCGAGCGCGACCTCGCAGGCGGCGGCGGTGAGGAGCACGGTGAGGGTGAGGGCGACGAGCCGGACGAGGACCCCGTAGAGCCGGACGAGCCCGGGACGGCCCTGGGCGGGCGGGCGCATCCAGTGCGCCAGATTGGCGACCATGAAGGGCAGGAGCAGCAGCCAGAGGGCGCGGGCGCCGTCGCCCGAGGTGAGGTTGGACCAGACGTACGCCTCCGGGACCGGGCGGGCGGCGTACCGCTCGGGGTGGTCCTCGGCGTCGAGGTCCTCGGCGCGCCGGTGCATGGCGGCGGTGCGGTCGCCGGTGATCCGTACGGTCCTGGGGTCGTCGAGCATGTCCTGGGGGGTGGCTCCGCCGACTCCGTGGACGAGGAGTTCGAGCGCCGCGCCCCCGCTCTCCGGGGCGGGTGTGGCAGGGGACACTGAGGGGACTTCCTCTCAGGGTGGGAAGATGCGACGTCGGCACCAGGATCGCGGACGGTCGTACGCCAGCGCACCGTTCCTCACCGAATCCGACACCCATCCCCTTGACTCCTGCGGAAGGACCGGCCCCGGCGGTGACTGACAACCAGAACCTCCTCGCGGAGCAGCGGCGTGCTTTGATCCTCGACGAGGTACGGCGACGCGGCGGTGTACGGGTCAACGAGCTGACCCGGCGCCTCAGTGTCTCGGACATGACGATCCGTCGCGACCTGGACGCGCTGGCCCGGCAGGGCATGCTGGCGAAGGTGCACGGCGGGGCCGTTCCGGTGGTCGAGGCGAGTACCCACGAGCCGGGCTTCGCGGCCAAGTCGGTGCTCGAACCGAGCGCCAAGGACGAGATCGCCCGAGCGGCGGCGGCCCTGGTCGCGCCGGGCAGCGCGATCGCCCTGTCCGGCGGGACGACGACGTACGCCCTGGCACGGCACCTGCTCGACGTACCCGACCTGACGGTGGTGACCAACTCGGTCCGGGTCGCGGACGTCTTCCACGAGGCCCAACTGGCGGGCAGTGGGAACGAGTCGCGGCGCGGGGCGGCCACGGTCGTCCTGACGGGCGGGATGCGCACGCCGTCCGACGCCCTGGTGGGTCCGGTGGCCGACCGGGCGGTCCGCTCGCTCCACTTCGACCTGCTGTTCCTCGGGGTGCACGGCATCTCCGTGGAGGCGGGGCTCTCCACGCCGAACCTGGCGGAGGCGGAGACGAACGGATGCCTGATGCGGTCCGCGCGCCGGGTCGTGGTGGTCGCCGACCACACCAAGTGGGGCACGGTGGGCCTCAGTTCCTTCGCCGGCCTCGACGAGGTCGACACCTGGGTGACGGACCGCGGCCTGCCCGAGAGCGTCCGGGCCGAGGTCATGGAGCACCTGCCGGGGGTCGTGGTGGCGGGCGAGGAGCAGGCATGACCCTCTTCCGGGTCGAGCGGACGGTGCCGTCGGCACCGGAGGAGGTGTGGCGGCGGCTCACGGACTGGCCGGCGCACGGCCGCCAGGTGCCGCTGACCCGGACGAGGGTGCTGACCCCGGGACCGAACCGGGCCGGGACCCGGTTCACGGCCCGTACCGGCGTCGGCCGGCTGTCCTTCGACGATCCGATGGAGGTCGTGCGCTGGGAACCCCCGGCGGCGGACCGCCCGGGGACGTGCCGACTGGAGAAGTCCGGCCGGGTCGTGCGGGGGTGGGCGCTCGTCGAGGTGACGGGGCTGCCCGGGGGCGGCAGCCGGGTGGTGTGGACGGAGGAGCTGTCCGTACGAGGGGTGCCGAAGGGCTTCGACTCGCTGCTCCGGCGGGCGGGGCGGTTCCTGTTCGGGCGGGCCGTGGACGGGCTGCTGCGGGCGGGGTGATCCACTACTGCCGCACGCGGCGTGAGCCGTGCTGCCTCCGGAGGAGTGAGCGGGGCCACCGCCCCCTCCCCCTGTGCTGTTGACATCTCGTCAGCTACGGTGCTCTTTCGCGTCCGTCCTGGGGAGGTTCGGTCCATGTCACGCCGACTGAGGCCGGTGGAGCTCGACTTCACCGCATCCGCGCCCGTCCGTCTCGTCTTCACCGCCACGCTCGCCGCCCCGCCCTCGGCCGTCTACCGGTCTCTGGCCGTGGAGGTGGGGAGCCTGCCCGCCTGGTTCACCCCGGTCACCTCCGCCGTCCCGTCGGGCGACGGCGCGGGCCGGACCGTCCGGCTGCGGGGCGGGATAGCCTTCGAGGAGACCATCCTCGCCTCCGAGCCCGACGTCCGGTACGCCTACCGGGTCGACTCGACGAACGCCCCCGGCATCACGGCGCTCGCCGAGGAGTGGGCCCTCTCCCCCACCGGGAAGGGCACCCGGCTGCGGTGGACGATGGCCGCCGACGGCCCGGCCCCGCTGCGGCTCGGTCTGCGCCTCGCGGGGCCGGGCGTGGGGCTCTCCTTCAGGGACGCGGCGCGCCGACTGGACCGGAGACTCACTCCGGCCAGGCGCCCGTCGCCAGGAAGCGTTCGATGACGGCGCTGTACGGGGCGATGTCGAGGCCCTGGGCGGCCAGCCAGTCGTCGGAGTAGTACTTGTCGAGGTACCGCTCGCCCGGGTCGCACATCAGGGTGACGACACTGCCGGTCCGCTCGTGGGCGACCATCTCGGCGATGATCTTGAAGGCGCTCCACAGGCCGGTGCCGGTCGAGCCGCCCGCCTTGCGGCCGATCGCGGTCTCCAGGGCCCGGACGGCGGCGACGCTCGCCGCGTCGGGCACCTTCATCATGCGGTCGACGGCCCCGGGGACGAAGCTGGGCTCCATCCGGGGGCGTCCGATGCCCTCGATCCGCGAGCCGCAGTCCGCGGTGGCGTCCGGGTCGTGGTGCGTCCAGCCCTCGAAGAAGCAGGAGTTCTCGGGGTCGGCGACACAGATACGGGTGTCGTGCTGCATGTAGTGGACGTAGCGGGCGATGGTCGCCGAGGTGCCGCCGGTGCCCGCGGTGGCCACGATCCAGGCGGGCTCCGGATAGCGCTCCAACTTCAGCTGCTGGTACATCGATTCGGCGATGTTGTTGTTGCCGCGCCAGTCCGTGGCCCGCTCCGCGTAGGTGAACTGGTCCATGTAGTGACCGCCGGTGCGCTCGGCGAGCGCCGCGGCCTCCTCGTACATCGTGCGCGAGTCGTCGACGAAGTGGCACCGCCCGCCGTGGAACTCGATCAGCCGGCACTTCTCGGGGCTGGTCGTGCGGGGCATCACGGAGATGAAGGGCACGCCGATGAGCTTCGCGAAGTACGCCTCGGAGACGGCGGTCGAGCCGCTGGAGGCCTCGATGACGGGCGCTCCCGGCCGCACCCAGCCGTTGCAGAGGCCGTAGAGGAACAGGGAGCGGGCCAGGCGGTGCTTGAGGCTGCCGGTGGGGTGGGTGGACTCGTCCTTGAGGTAGAGGTCGATGCCCCACTTCTCGGGGAGCGGGAAGCGCAGCAGATGCGTGTCGGCCGAGCGGTTGGCGTCGGCCTGGACCTTGCGCACGGCCTCCTTGAGCCAGGACCGGTAGGCGGGATCGCTGCGGTCGATGTCGACGGTCACCGCCGCGGTGGCCGCGCCGCTCACGGCGCCGCTCTCCGCGCCGCCCACCCCACCGCTCACCGCACTGTTCTCCGTGGTGCTCATCCGCGCTTCTCCTCGGTCGCTTCCATGGGGTGCCCCGCCGCCGACAATACCCCTCCCACCTGGGCAAACGTTTCCTTTGACTGTCCATAGGGATGACTTGCGGAAGGGCCACTGGTGCGGACCGCGACGGCCCGGCACACTGGGAACGACAACCGGGTGAAAGGGGCGGATCGGTATGTCGGAACCCGAGTTCAGCGCCAGGGGTGTGCGGATCGCCCGCTGGCCGCGGTCACTGACACGCGCCGGCGAGGTGCGGATCGAGGACGGGCGGCTCGCCCTTCTCACGAGTTACGGCAGCGAGATCGACAGCGCGCCCGTGACGGCGGTCCGGGCGGGGCGGCCGTGGTTCGCGAAGCCCGACGAGGCGGTGGCGACCGTCAACGGCACCCGTTACCGGCTGACGCTCCACAAGGACGGCGACGCCGGGGGTGAGGGCCGCGGCGCGGCGGAGCAGTCGGGGCGGTTCCTCGCGGCGCTCAAGCGGGCGGCGGGACGGCGCTGAAGCCGTCGCCGGGGGCTGCCGAAGTCGTCGAGGGGGCTCGCGGTTCGCCGTGAGTTGCGGGACGGTCACCACTGGTTCACGCTGGAAGCACCTCACCGAGGGTTTACCGGTGGTGACACTGAGCTCAGTCCACCACCCCGCTGTACCGCATGAGAGATCCGAATCTTCGTCTTCTTCCGGACTACTTCGGGGAGTCGCAGCCGTGATCAGCGAGCCGAGCAGATATTACGCGGTGGAGCTTCAAGCTCTGCCGTCGCGGATCGGACAGGTCCGCAGGATTGTCTCCGCGCATCTTCGCCATTGGCATCTCGATCCTCTGATCGACCATGCCGTGCTCGGTGTCACCGAGCTTCTGACGAACGTCCACCGGCACGCGCAGCCGGACAAGCGGTGCACCGTGGAGATCGAGCTGCTGCTCGACCGCCTCACGGTCTCCGTCCGGGACCACGACCCCCGCATACCGAAGGCCGGCTGTCCGGACCCGCTCGACGCTTTCGACGAGCTGGCCACATCGGGCCGGGGCCTCGCCATCGTCGGCGCGGTCAGCGAGAGTTGGGGCGTCCGTCCCTGTGGGGCCGACGGGAAGGTGGTGTGGTTCACGCTCTCGGCACCCTCGTCGCCCGCGCCGGTCGCGACCCGTTCCCACGCCGTGTACGGCTCCGCGACCGAGGGCCCCTTCCTGGGGTACACGCCGTTCCCCGGCGTTCCGCTCAGCGCCCCGGCCGCGCCGGCCCCGGCCCCCGAGCCCGTCCTCGTGCCGGTCCCCGAGCCCGTCCTCACCCCGGTTCCCGAGCCCGTCCTCGCGCCGAGCCCCGCGCCGGCCCTCGCGCCGAGCACCGCCGTGGCCACGGCCCGCCGGTTGCCGGCGGGCCGCGCGGGCTGACCGCCGCCCGTGGCCACGGACCCGCCCCTCACTCCGTGGCGATCGCCCGGAGGATCTCCAGGCGGGCCGCCCGGCGCGCCGGGCGCCAGGACGCCACGGCGCCCGCGACGAGACCGACCAGGGCCACGGTCACCAGCTGCACGCCCGGTACGGCGAAGGCGAACGCGCTGTCGCCCGAACCCTCCGAGGCCCGGACCAGCACCCAGCCGAGGAATCCGCCGAGGAGCAGTCCGCCGACCGTGCCGAACGCGGCCACCAGGACCGACTCCCAGCGGACCATGGCCTTCAGCTGGGCCCGGGTCTGCCCGACGGCCCGCAACAGGCCCAGTTCGCGGGTCCGTTCGTGGACGGACAGGGTCAGGGTGTTCGCGATGCCGAGCAGCGCGATCAGGACGGCGAGCGCGAGGAGCGCGTACACGAGGGTGAGCATCATGTCGATGCCGGCCGCCGAGGACTCCGCGTACTCCTCCCGGGTCTGCACCTCCGGTTGGCCGTAGCGGTCCGCGACCTCGGTCACGGCCGCCCTGCCCCGGTCGGTGGTGACCCCGTCCACGAAGGAGACGGCGACGAGAGTGTCGGCGTCCTGGGTGCGGTGCGGGGCCCAGGCCTCCCGGGTGACGAGGTATTCGCCCGCGAGGTCGGCGCGCTCGTAGACCGCGCGGACGGTGAAGGTCCGCCGGCTTCCGTCCGTGAACGTCAGCTCGGCCGTCCTGCCGGGAGCGAGACCCGAGGACGCCGCCTCGTCTGCGGCGACGGCGAGACCGTCCGCACCGAGTCCGGTGAGCGAGCCCCGTACCTCCCCCAGGTCGAGGGTGCGGGCGAGGGCGGCCGGGTCGGTGACCGTCAGGGCGCGGCCCCGGCCGTCCACCTCCGCCACCCCGCGTCCCAGGCCCACGGCGGTGTCGACCTCGGGCAGCGCGGCCACGGCGGGGGCCAGTCGGGGGCTGAGGCCCGCGCCGCCCGCGCCAAACGAGGCGCCGCTGATGGCCACGTCGCCCGCGAAGGAGCGGTCGACCGTGCGGTCCATGGTCGCCTTGAGGGAGGCGCCGAAGACCGTGAAGAGGGTGACCACGGCGACGCCGATCATCAGGGCGGTGGCAGTGGCCGCCGTACGCCCCGGGCTGCGCAGGGCGTTGCGGCGGGCGAGCCCCCGGTTGGCACCGCGCAGCGGGCGGGCCAGCACCCGTACGGCGACGGAGGCGGCGACCGGTCCGAGGACCACGAAGGCGGCGACGGCGAGGGCGGCGCCGGTGGCGGCGAGCCACAGGGAGGGTGTGCCGAGCACCCCGGCGAGCACCGCGCCGACCGCGACGGCGAGCAGGGATCCGCCGGTCAGCGCCCGTGTGCGGGAGGTTCCCGAGGCGTCCACCCGCGTCTCGCGGAGTGCGGCGAGCGGGGCGGTGCGCCCGGCTCGTACGGCGGGCAGGAGCGCCGAACCGGCGCAGACCGCGAGCCCGACGCCGAGCGGCAGCGCCAGGGAGGTACCGGACACCACCAGGTCGCCCTCGGGGAAGGGGAAGCCGACGGCCGGGAACAGTGCCTGGAGTCCGGCCGCCACGCCGATGCCGGCGAGCAGTCCGCCGAGGGAGGCGAGCAGACCCACGGTCAGCGCCTCGGCCAGGGTGCCGGTGACGACCTGGCGCCGGGCGGCGCCGATCGCGCGCAGCAGGGCGTTCTCGCGGGTCCGCTGGCCGACGAGCACGGCGAAGGTGTTGTGGATGGTGAAGACGGAGACGAGCACCGCGACCCCGCTGAACACCAGCAGGAAGGTGGTGAAGAGGCTGAGGAAGCGGCCGGAGACCATCTCGGTGTTCTCCTCGGCGGCGCGCTGCCCGGTGATCGCCTCGACCCCTTCGGGGAGGGCGGGGGCGAGCGCGGTGACCAGCTCCTCCTGGGAGACACCGGGACCGGCGCGTACGGCGATGCTCGTCGCCTCGCCGGGGCTCGCCGTCAGATACCGCTCGGCGTCGGAGCGGGTGAGGCCGGCCCAGGTGACCTGGCCCATGCCGTCCGCGCCGCCGAAGGTGGCCAGACCGACGACGGTGACGCGCACCGGGTCGGGGGTGCGCAGCACGGTCGTGTCGCCGAGGGCGAGACCGGCGGTCTTCGCGGCCCCCCGGTTGACGACGACCTCCCCGGAGGCGTTCGGGGCGCGGCCTTCCGCGAGCCGGTACGGGTTGAGGGCCGGGTCCTCGATCCAGTTCCCGGCGAGGGTGGGCGGCCCCTTGCCGCCGACGGGGGTGCCGTCGGCGGCGAGGAGCTGGCCGGCGCCCTCGATGCGGGGCGCGGCTGCGGCGACCCCGGGCACACGCGCGAGGCGCTCGGCGAGGGCCGCGTCGACGGGACCGCGGGTGCCCTGGGCCTCGCCCGAGGCGGTCACCGTGACGGCGCTGCGGACCACGGCGTCCGTGCCCCGGGTGGCGCCGGTGAACATCGAGTCGAAGCTCGCGCGCAGGGTGTCGCCCATGACGAGGGTGCCGGTGAGGAAGGCGACCCCGAGGAGGACGGCGGCGAAGGTGCCGAGGAAACGGCGCCGGTGCGCGCGGAGGGAGGAACGGGCGAGGCGGAGGGAGGCCGGGGTACTCGTGGTTCCGGTTCCGGTGTTCGTCATGGCGTCGCTCCCCCGGTGGTGACGGGCGCCTGGCTGTCGAAGGCCTTCATCCGGTCGAGTACGCGGTCGGCCGTCGGTGACGTCATCCGGTCGACGAGCCTGCCGTCCGCGAGGAAGATCACCTCGTCGGCGTGGGCGGCGGCGACCGGGTCGTGGGTGACCATGACGACCGTGCGGCCGGTCTCGCGCACCGTCCGGCCGAGCAGCCGCAGGACCTCCTCGCCGGAGCGCGAGTCGAGGTTGCCGGTGGGCTCGTCGGCGAAGACGACGTCGGGGTCCCCGGCGAAGGCACGGGCGACGGCCACGCGCTGCTGCTGCCCGCCGGAGAGCTCGCTCGGCCGGTGGTGGAGGCGGTCGCGGAGCCCGACGGTGTCGACGAGCCGGTCGAACCGCTCCCGGTCGACGGTGTGTCCCGCGAGGTCGAGCGGAAGGGTGATGTTCTCGGCGACGGTGAGGGTCGGCAACAGGTTGAAGGCCTGGAAGACGAAGCCGATCCGGTCGCGGCGCAGCAGCGTCAGACGGCGGTCGTCGAGGGTGGACAGGTCGGTGTCGCCGAGGAGGGCTGCGCCGGAGGTGAGGGTGTCGAGCCCGGCGGCACAGTGCATCAGGGTGGACTTGCCGGAGCCCGAGGGGCCCATGACGGCGGTGAAGCGGCCGACCGGGAAGTCGACGCTCACCGCGTCCAGGGCCCGGACCTCGGTGTCGCCGCGCCCGTAGACCTTGACGGCGTCGACGACGCGGACGGCGGCGGGCAGGGTGGCCCGGGGGCGTGTTCCGGTGGTGGTCATGCCCGGCGCCCCTTGGTGTCGGTGCGTCGGCCGAACTGCTCTTCGAGCACGGTCAGCCGGCGCCAGTACTCGTCCTCGTCGATCTCTCCGGCGGCGAACCGGTGGCCGAGCAGGGCGATGGGCGAGGTGTCGTCGGGCCCGCGGTCGCGCTCCGGGCCGGCGAAGCGGCCGAAGCCGCCGAAAGGTCCGCGGCGCAGGCCGACGCGACGGGCGACGGTGACGAGCCCGAGGATCACGGCCGCCCAGACGAGGGGGAAGAGAAGGATCCACGGGCCGGGGCCCGCGTGGGCGAGTGTGTTCATGAGGGTTCAGCTCCTCGGTCGCTGTGACGGTCGTTGTCCTTGGTTCGAGGCTCCCTCCGGAGGGGGGTCGGGCGCGTCGTACGGGCAGCGGCATCGCGCGTACGACGGGGGGAGTACGTGGCGGCTCCGGGGCTCCTTCCGTTCTGTACCTACTGGTATGTACAGTGCGTGCGTGAGCACCTCCGAGCGACTGATCGAGGCGACCCGCGAGCTGCTGTGGGAGCGCGGATACGTGGGGACCAGCCCCAAGGCCGTCCAGCAGGCGGCGGGAGCGGGCCAGGGCAGCATGTACCACCACTTCGCGGGCAAGCCCGATCTCGCGCTCGCGGCGATCCGGCGCACGGCCGAGGAGACGGTGGCGACCGCCGAGGCCGTCCTCGGCGGCGAGGGCACGGCGTACGCCCGGATCGAGGCCTATCTGCTGCGCGAGCGGGACGTCCTGCGGGGCTGCCCGGTGGGGCGGCTGACGATGGACCCCGAGGTGATCGCCGATCCCGCGCTGCGCGCACCGGTCGACGAGGCGCTCGGCCGACTCCGTACCCGCCTCGCCGAGGTCGTCCAGGAGGGCCTGGACAGCGGCGGGCTGAGCCCCTCCCTCGACGCGGACGAGATCGCGGCGACGATCGTGTCGACCGTGCAGGGCGGCTACGTACTGGCCCGCGCGACGGGCTCACGAGCGCCCTTCGACAGCGCGGTCCGCGGCCTGCTGAGCCTCTTGTCCCCTCGTACCGCCGCCGGCTGAACAAACCTTCCGGCCGGCCGATTGGAGCCTTCCGTGCACGCGATGCAGTACGAGATCACCCTGCCCGCCGACTACGACATGGGGATCGTCCGCGAGCGGGTGGCGACGAAGGGCCCTCTCCTCGACGCCTTCCCCGGACTCGGTCTGAAGGCGTATCTGATCCGGGAGCGGGAGGCCGGATCACCGGTCAACCAGTACGCGCCGTTCTACCTCTGGACCACCCCCGAGGGCATGAACTCCTTCCTCTGGGGCCCGGGATTCCAGGGCATCGTGAACGACTTCGGCCGGCCCGTGGTGCGGCACTGGACGGGCCTGTCGTACGAGGAGGGCCGCGCGTCCGGTGCCGTACCGGGCGCGGCGACGCGCCGCGGGATCCCGCTCGGAGAGACGGTCCCGCCGGGTGAGGCCGTGACGGACGCGGTGGACCGGCACGCGCGCGAGGCGCGGCGGGACGGGGTGGTGGCCTCCGCCCTGGCGGTGGATCCGCACCACTGGGAACTGCTCGCCTTCACCCTGTGGGCCGGCGCGGAAGCGCCCGCCGACGAGGGCGAGCGCTTCCGGGTCCTGCATCTGTCCACGCCGGAGCGGGGGCGACTGGGCACCGGGCGGCAGTGGTGAGCCGGGGCCCGGGACGCGCTCGACCCGGGTCCGTCGACCCGGGAGTCGCTCGCGCCTGAGATCCGTGGGCCCCGGACGCGCTTGACCCGGGCCCGTCGTCCGGGGAGTCGCTCGGCCCGGGGCCCGTGGGGCCCGGACGTCGTGGATCAGGCCACGGCGACGAGCGTCAGATAGGTGATGCCGAGAACGCGACGGTAGCCGTTCACCCACGTCGAGCGCTGGCGGTCGACGCGCTCCCGGGTCTCGGCGGCGAGCGGGTGGTCGGGGTGGGCGGCGAGCCAGACCTCGGTGTCGTACCGGTAGCCCGACTCGAACTCCTCCCACTCCTCCCCGCTCGCCGTCTCGATCCGCGCGGGCCGGAAGCCCGCCTCGATCGCGAGGTCGACGAGGGCGCCGAGGGACAGGTGGTCGTCGGCGGTCGCGCCGGGCCACATCCGGGCCAGCTCCTGCTCCGTGGGGGTGCGCTCCCAGAAGCCCTCCCCGAGCACCACGTGGCCCCCGGGCCGGACGAGCCGGCGGAGCTCACGCAGGACGGCGGCCGGGTCGTACGGCTGCTCGGGGTCGCAGAGGGCCTGGCTCGATCCGAGACAGAGGATCGCGTCGACGGGCCCCCGGTCGGTGCCGAGCGCGGACTCCTCGACGAACTCGACGCGGTCGGCGAGGCCGCGGGACTCGGCGAGGGCCCGGCCGCGGGCCAGGTCCTCGGCGTTGATGTCGATCCCGGCGCCCTTGGCCGCCGGGGCGGCGTCCAGGACACGCAGCAGCAACTCGCCCCAGCCGCAGCCGATGTCGAGCACATCGGCCGGCTCGATGGCGGCGAGCCGCTCGACCATGCCGGTGGCGCGGGCCTCGGAGAGCGGGCCGTGGAAGGTGAGGCTGCCGAGGCGCGGAGGAAGATCGGATTCGGAAGTGATCATGAGGGGGAACGGTACGTGGTTCGACCGCCCTCGACCAGGAGTTTTCGCCGGCGAGGGGGAATGCGGGCGGCTCGCGCGACCGAGAAGGCGACGCGGCCGGACACCGCCTAGCCTGGGAGGGGTGTACACCACGCGCGTATCCCGTCATGTCGACGCCCCGCCCTCGGCCGTCTACCGGGCGCTTCTCGACCCGGAGGCCGTCGCGCGCTGGCGGGTTCCGTACGGAATGAGCTGCGAGGTCCACGAGTTCGACGCGCGCGAAGGGGGCACCTTCCGGATCTCCCTCACCTACGAGACGGCCGACGGCGCCGGCAAGTCGGGGGCGCGCACGGACACGTACCGCGGGCGCTTCGTGGAGCTGCTGCCCGACGAACGCGTCGTCGAGATCTCCGAGTTCGAGACACCGGACCCCCTGCTGCGGGGTCCGATGACGCTCACGACCACGCTGATCGCGCTGGAGGGCGGGACGGAAGTGGTCCTCGTCCATGAGGGGGTGCCGGACGCCGTACCCGCCGCCGACAACGAGGCGGGCACGCGAACGGCTCTGGACCGGCTCGCCGCGCTGGTCGAGGCGCGACCGGAGCCGTAATCCCCGCCCGTGGCCGAGCGGTCTCCAGGATCAGACCCGTTCGCGGCTCAGGGCCGCCAGCGGGTCGTCGAGGACCGGCTGCCACGCCAGCTCGGCGGCACCGACGAGACTGTTGTGGTCCAGGGTGCAGGGGAGGATCGGCACTCCGCCGCTGCGGCCCCAGAGGCTGCGGTCGGCGACGACCGCGCGGAGCCGCTCGGGGTCCGCGTCGAGGAGCTCGCGGTGGAGGCCGCCGAGGATGATCCGGTCCGGGTTGAGAATGTTCACGAGCCCGGCCAGGCCCAGCCCCAGACGGTCGATCAGCTCCCCCACGGCGACCCGGACACCGGGATCGTCGGGGCTGGTGCGCAGCAGGTCGCGGGATTGCTGGAGCAGGGAGACCTCGGGGCCGGGAGCGCGGCCCGCGACGGTCAGGAAGGCGAGCGGGTCGGTCTCGACGTCCAGGCAGCCCCGGCTGCCGCAGTGACAGGGGCGGCCCTCGGGGTTCACCGTGAGGTGGCCGACCTCCAGGGCGAGGCCCGCGCTGCCGGTGTGCAGGCGCCCGTCGAGGACGAGCGCGCCGCCGACGCCCCGGTGGCCGGTGGCCACGCAGAGCAGGTCCCGGGCGCCGCGCCCCGCGCCGTGGCGGTGCTCGGCGAGGGCGGCGAGGTTCACGTCGTTGCCGGTGAAGGCGGGGCCCTCGATGCCGGCGGCGCGTACGCGCTCGGCGAAGATCTCCCGGACCTGCGCCCCGGCGGGCCAGGCGAGGTGCAGCGGGTTGAGCGCGGTGCCCTCCGGCTCGGCCACGGCGGAGGGGGCGGCGAGCCCCGCGCCCACGCAGCGGCGGCCGCTCTCCCGGAGGAGTGCCGCTCCGGCGTCGACGACCTCGCCGAGGACCTGGGCGGGGTCCGCGGAGACGGTGACGCAGCCGGGGGCGGTGGCGACGATGGTGCCGCCGAGGCCGACGAGGGCGGCGCGGAAGCCGTCGGCGTGGACCTGGGCGGCGAGGGCGACGGGGCCCTTCTCGTCGACGGCGAGGCGGTGCGAGGGGCGCCCCTGGGAGCCGGCGGCGGCGCCGGGGTTGGAGTCGACGCGGATGAGGCCGAGGGCCTCCAGCTCGGCGGCGACCGCACCGGCGGTGGCCCGGGTGACGCCGAGTTCGGCGGTGAGGACGGCTCGGGTCGGCGCCCTGCCCGTGTGCACCAGTTCCAGTGCGGGGCCGAGCGCGTTGCGCCCCCTGTCCAGCCGTGTCCGGGTCGTCGTCGCCTTGCCGTTCATGGGGTGGAGTCTCCCATGATCGGGGGGTGGGGTGATGCCCGGGCAGCGGGGGGCGGGAGGCGGGGGTGGCGGCCGGAGGTTCTCGGGCGGTGGTCCGCCGCGCGGGACGCTCCGGGGCCGCGTTCGGAACCGCCCGACGACGACCGTCGGCTTGATTGCATCCGCCGGTGCCCCCTATCCTGAGTTTGTGCCGCTACTAAACAAAGTACGGACGGCCGTATCGGGGGGCTCCGGCGGAGACACCGCCACCCACTCCCTGTCCCGCCTCCGCCTCGCCCTGACCCTCTTCTTCGCCCTCGACGGCTTCCTGTTCGCCGGCTGGGTCGTCCGGATCCCCGCCGTCAAGCAGCAGACCGGCGCCTCGGCCGGCGACCTCGGCCTCGCGCTTCTCGGGGTGTCCGCCGGCGCCGTCATCACCATGACGCTGACCGGCCGGCTCTGCCGCCGCTACGGCTCCCACGCCGTCACCGTGGCCACCGCCGTACTGCTGTCCCTGTCGGTCGCCCTGCCGGCGCTCACCCGGTCCCCGCTCGCCCTCGGCCTCGTCCTGCTCGTCTTCGGCGCCGCGTACGGCGGGATCAACGTCGCCATGAACAGCGCCGCCGTCGATCTCGTGACCGCGCTCCGGCGCCCGGTGATGCCGAGCTTCCACGCCGCGTTCAGCCTCGGCGGCATGATCGGCGCGGGCCTCGGCGGACTGCTCGCCGGAGGACTGTCCCCGACCGCGCACCTGCTGGGGCTGACCGTCGTCGGCCTGGCCCTGACGGCCGTCGCCGGACCCGTACTCCTGCGCCACCCCTCCCCCGCACCCCCCGAGTCCCTCGCGCCCGTACGGGACAGGGAGGGCGTCACACCGGCCGGGGCCCGCCGTACCGTGCTGGTCTTCGGGGTGATCGCGCTCTGCACGGCGTACGGCGAGGGGGCGCTCGCCGACTGGGGCGCCCTGCACCTGGAGCAGGACCTCGACGCGCACCCCGGCGTGGCCGCGGCCGGGTACTCCGTCTTCGCACTGACGATGACCGCCGGGCGCCTCTCCGGCACCGCCCTGCTCGAACGCCTCGGCCAGACCCGGACCCTGGTCCTGGGCGGCGCCACGGCCGCCGTCGGGATGCTGCTCGGCGCGCTCGCACCCAGCGTCTGGGCCACCCTGCTGGGCTTCGCGATCACCGGTCTGGGGCTCGCCAACATCTTCCCCGTCGCCGTGGCCCGCGCGGGCGCCGTCGCCGGCCCCGGCGGAGTGGCGACGGCCTCCACCCTCGGTTACGGAGGGATGCTGCTCGGCCCCCCGTCCATCGGGTTCCTCGCCGACTGGTTCTCCCTGCCGGTGGCACTCACGACGGTCGCGGTGCTCGCCGCCGGCGCCGCCGCGATGGGCTACTGGGCACGGAACGCCGGAGCACCCCGGGCCAATTGAGTGCCGGACCCGGTCGACGGCTGCGAGAATCCACGCCATGGAAGCGACCGGGGGAAACATGAAGATCGCAGAGCACATCGAAGCGGTGGAGACGGCCGGACACGCCCTCGCCGAGGCGGCGGCCGGGGCGGGCTCGGACGCGGAGGTGCCGGCCTGCCCGGGGTGGCGGGTCCGGGACCTCCTCCGGCACACCTCGGCGGTGCACCGCTGGGCCACGGACATCGTGACCCGGGCACACACCGCCTACCATCCGGTCGGCGACGAGACGGAACTCGACGGCGAAGAGCTGCTGACCTACTACCGCGAGGGGCACGCCGGTCTGGTCACCGCACTGCGCGCGGCGCCCGAGGACCTGCGGTGCTGGACCTTCCTCCCGGCGCCCTCGCCGCTCGCCTTCTGGGCGCGGCGGCAGGCGCACGAGACCACCGTCCACCGCGCCGACGCCGAGTCGGCGCTCCCGAACGGCCCCGGGCCGGTGGACCCGGAGCTCGCCGCCGACGGCATCGACGAGCTGCTGCGCCTGTTCCACGGCCGGAACACCAGCCGGGTACGTACGGCCGAGCCCCGGATCCTGCGAGTACGCGCGACGGACACCGGTGACGTCTGGACCGTGCGGCTCTCGGCGACGGAACCTCCCCGGGCGGAGCGGAGCGGCCGCCCGACCGCGGCGGCGGACACGGAACTGAGCGGGCCGGCCGACCTGATGTACCTGACCCTGTGGAACCGGCTGCCGCCCGGGTCCGTGACGCTCACCGGCGACGAGGCGGTCGCCCGGCTGTGGCACGAGACCTCGGGGATCATCTGATCCCCGAGTCCCGGAGCCGTATCACCCGATCCCGGGTCCGAGGCTCGTGTCGTCCGGTCCCGAATTCCGGGTCCGTCAGGCCGTTCCGTCCAGCATCCGGGTCAGTACGTCACGCTGGAGCGGCCGCACCTCGGCGTGGCGGGCGAGACCCTTCTCGGTCACCTTGACCTGGACACCGCGCCGGTCCTCGGGGCACATCCCCCGCAGGACCAGGCCGTCCTTCTCCAGGCGCGCGACGAGACGGGACAGGGCGCTCTGGCTGAGATGGACCCGCCCGGCCAGCTCCTGGACACGCCAGGAGGCCGGGCCGTCCGCCGCCGCGCCCTCGGCGAGGACGTCGAGCACCTCGAAGTCGCTGGCGCCGAGTCCGTACGGATGGAGCGCCCGGTCGAGCTCACAGGTCGTACGGGCGTGCAGGGCGAGGACGTCACGCCACTCGTCCACGAGCGCGCGTTCGGACTTGTTCGCTGCCATGGCCGCACGTTAGCAGAAACGACTCTTTTTGTTGCACAGGAATTAAATGCGCTTGCATTCAATGCATGCGCATGTACCGTGCTGCTCATGACCACTCCGCTCACCGACGCGCCCAACTCCGTCCAGGAACACTGGAGTCCGCGCCTCTGGGGCACCCTGCTCGTGCTCTGCGCCGCGATGTTCCTCGACGCCCTCGACGTCTCCATGGTCGGCGTCGCCCTGCCCTCCATCGCCACCGACCTCGACCTCTCCACCGCCACCCTCCAGTGGATCGTGAGCGGCTACATCCTCGGCTACGGCGGCCTGCTCCTCCTCGGCGGCCGCGCCGCCGACCTGCTCGGCCGACGTCGGGTCTTCCTCATCGCCCTCGCCGTCTTCGCGCTCGCCTCCCTGCTCGGCGGGCTCGTCGACTCCGGGCCGCTGCTGATCGCCAGCCGGTTCATCAAGGGCCTCAGCGCCGCCTTCACCGCCCCCGCCGGCCTGTCGATCATCACCACGACCTTCAAGGAGGGCCCACAGCGCAACCGGGCCCTGTCCATCTACACCACCTGCGCCGCCACCGGCTTCTCCATGGGCCTGGTCCTGTCCGGGCTCCTCACCGAGCTGAGCTGGCGCTGGACCATGCTGCTTCCCGCCCCGGTCGCCCTCGTCGCCCTCGTCTTCGCACTGCGCCTCATCCCGCACAGCGCCCGCGAGAACGCCTCCGGCGGCTACGACCTGCCGGGCGCCGTCACCGGCACGGCCGCGATGCTGCTGCTCGTCTTCACCGTCGTCCAGGCCCCGGAGGCGGGCTGGACCTCCGCCCGCACCCTGCTCTCCTTCCTGGTCGCCGCCGCCCTGCTCGTCTCCTTCGTCCTCATCGAACGACGGAGCACGAGCCCCCTCGTACGGCTCGGGGTGCTGCGCTCCGGCTCACAGGTGCGGGCCCAGCTCGGCGCGGCCGCGTTCTTCGGCTCGTACGTCGCCTTCCAGTTCATCGTGACCCAGTACATGCAGTCGCTCCTCCACTGGTCGGCGCTCCAGACCGCCCTCGCCTTCCTGCCCGCCGGCGTGCTCGTGGCGCTCTCCTCCACGAAGATCGGCGGGATCGTGGACCGCTTCGGCACGCCCCGGGTGATCGCCGCCGGCTTCACGCTGCTGGTCGTCGCGTACGCGCTCTTCCTGCGGATCTCCCTCACCCCCGAGTACGCCGCCGTCATCCTGCCGTCGATGCTGCTCCTCGGAGCGGCCTGCGCGCTGGTCTTCCCCTCCCTCAACATCCAGGCCACCAACGGGGTGGACGACCACGAGCAGGGCATGGTGTCGGGACTGCTCAACACCTCGATCCAGGTCGGCGGCGCCCTTTTCCTCGCCGTCGTCACCGCCGTGATCACGGCGGACGGCGGCGAGGGGACCTCCTCCCCACAGGCCGTCCTGGACCACTTCCGCCCGGGTCTCGCCGTGGTCACGGTCATCGCCCTGGCCGGACTGGTCATCACCCTGCCGGGCCTCCGGAAGGCGCGGCAGCGGGGTGACGAGCGGTCGGTCGTGGTGGCTCGCTCCACGGTCGCGGAGGGCGCGTCCGAGAAGGTCTCGGTCCGCGACTAGCGGGTGCCCGCGTCCTATTGATCAGGCCGGAGCGGGCCGAGCCGGGCCGGATCCGGCCGAGCCGGGCCGGATCGGGCCGGATCAGCCCAGCCAGCCCGGCCGGACCAGGCCCGACTCGTAGGCGAGGACGACGAGTTGGGCCCGGTCCCGGGCGCCGAGTTTCACCATGGCACGGCTGACATGGGTCTTGGCGGTGAGCGGGCTGACGACCAGCCTGCGGGCGATCTCGTCGTTCGACAGGCCGATCCCCACCAGGGCCATCACCTCCCGCTCCCGCTCGGTCAGGGCGCCGAGCGCGGCCGTGGCCCCCGGGGCCTTGGAGCGGGCCGCGAACTCCTCGATCAGCCGGCGCGTGACGCCCGGGGAGAGCAGCGCGTCCCCGTGGACGACGGCCCGCACGGCCCGGAGCAGCTCCTCCGGCTCGGTGTCCTTGACGAGAAAGCCGGAGGCTCCGGCGCGGATCGCCTCGAAGACGTACTCGTCGAGTTCGAAGGTGGTCAGCATGACGACCCGGACCTCCGCGAGGTCCGGGTCGTCCGTGATGCGCCGGGTCGCCTCCAGGCCGTCGAGCCGCGGCATCCGGATGTCCATGAGCACGACGTCGGGGCGCACGGCGCGCACCTGCTCCACGGCCTCGCCGCCGTCGGCGGCCTCCCCCGCCACCTCGATGTCCGGCTGGGCGTCGAGCAGTGCGCGGAAGCCTGCCCGGACCAGCGACTGGTCGTCGGCGAGCAGCACACGGATCACGGGGTCTCCTCCGGACGGAGCGGGAGTACGGCGTGGACGCGGAAGCCGCCGTCCGGCCGGGCGCCCGCATCGATGGTGCCGCCGAGGGCCGCGGCCCGCTCCCGCATGCCGGCGAGCCCGTTGCCGCTGCCGCCCGCCTCGGTGCCGGTGGCGGGGCCGTCGTCGTCGACCGTCAGCTCCAGCCGCCCGGAGACGTACCCGATCCGTACCCGAGCGGTACGGGAACCGGAGTGGCGCACCACGTTGGTGAGCGCCTCCTGCACGATCCGGAAGCCGGCCAGATCGGCGCCGGGCGGCAGATCGGAACGCGGGCCGGCCGTCGCGACGGTGACGGTGAGGCCGGCGGCGGCGGCCTGTTCGACGAGTTCGGGGAGCCGGCCGAGACCGGGAGCGGGGGCGCGGGGCGCGTCGCCGCGGGCACGAAGGGTGTCGAGGACCTGACGCACCTCGCCGAGCGCCTCCTTGCTGGCGCTCTTGATGGTGGTCAGTGCGGTGCGGGCCTGCTCGGGGTCGGAGTCCAGGAGGGCGAGGCCGACCCCTGCCTGCACATTGATCACGGAGATCGAGTGGGCGAGCACGTCGTGGAGTTCACGGGCGATACGCAGCCGCTCCTCGTCGGCCCGCCGCTGCTCGGCGGCAGCCCGGTCGGCGCGCAGCTGGGCCCGCTGCTCGCGCCGCACCCGGACCGTCTCGGAGGCGGCCAGTACGGCGACGGCGAAGGCGGCCGCCGGGAGTTCCTGACCCCAGGGGGCGGGGCCGTCACCCGCCGGGGGCAGCCAGCGGTAGAGCCAGTGGGAGAGCAGCAGATGGCCCGCCCACAGGAGGCCGAGCGCCCAGGCGGCCGCGGTGCGGTGACCGTGCACGACGGCCGCGAAACAGGCGACGGCGATCATGACGAAGACCGGGCCGTACGGGTAACCGGCCACCAGATAGCCGAGGGTGACGGCCGCGACGCCGAACACCACCGGCACCGGCCACCGGTGACGGAACAGCAACGGAGCCGCGGCGAGGAGCAGCAGGACGCGGCCGAGCGCGTCGAGCGCCTCCCGGTCGGGCTGGTTCCGGGCGGCGAAGCCGGTCCCCGCCATGACGACCACGGCGATGAGCAGGGTCGACCGCCAGGGCAGCCCCTGTCCGCCGTCTCCCCGCCGCCACCGGCCCCACCGGCCGGTCCCGGCCGTCCGCTCCTGTTCCATGCCCGCCACGCTAACCGCGTCCGGCCCGCGAAATCGTCAGCCCGACGGGGTGGTCACCCGTACTCCCGGCGGAGTAGACGGGGCGGTGGCGGTGCCGTTGCCTCTAGGCCGAGGGGACGCAGCAGGCCTCCGGTGCGTCGGTGGCCTTGTCGAGGGTGTCGGCGTCGGCCTTGACCACGTAGACCTCCCACGGCTCCTTGCCCGGGCCGTGGACCCAGACCTTGTCCTGGAGGGCGTAGCAGCACGAGGTGTCGCTCTCCGGGCGGGTGGCGAGACCGGCCCGTGCCAGCCGGTCGGTGGCGGCGGCCACGTCCTCGGAGGACCGCGACCGGTCTGGCGAAGGCGTTCAAAGCCCTGTCGGACCCGGTCCGGCTGCGTCTCCTCTCGCTGATCGCCTCCCACGAGGGCGGTGAGGCCTGCGTCTGCGATCTCACCGGGCCGTTCGACGTGTCCCAGCCGACCATCTCGCACCATCTGAAGGTGCTCAGGGAGGCCGGCCTGGTCGGCTCGGAGCGGCGCGGGACCTGGGTCTACTACTGGGTGATGCCCACCGCCCTGACGCGACTCTCCTCCCTGCTCCAAGCCCCGGGCGGGGCGACGGGCGAGCCCGCCGGCACCCCCCGGTGACCGCTACGACCCCGCTCGGGCGTCGCGCGGCGGCCGAGTTCGTCGGGACCGGCGCCCTGGTCGCGATCGTCGTCGGCTCCGGTGTCCAGGCCACCCGGCTCAGCCAGGACGTCGGCGTGCAGCTCCTGGCCAACTCCCTCGCGACCGTGTTCGGCCTCGGCGTCCTCATCGCCCTGCTCGGGCCCGTCTCGGGCGCCCACTTCAATCCGGTCGTCACACTGGCGACCTGGGCGGCCGGCCGCCGGTCAGGCGACGGCCCGCCCGCACGCGAGATCGCCGCCTACCTGCCGGCCCAGGCCGCCGGGGCGATCTGCGGCGCGGTCCTCGCCGACGCGATGTTCGCCGAACCGCTCGTCCGCTGGTCCGGCCACGACCGGTCCGCGCCTCAGCTGTGGCTGGGCGAGACCGTCGCCACCGCCGGCCTGATCCTGCTGGTCCTCGGCCTGTCCCGGTCCGGGCGCGCGCACATCGCCCCGGTCGCGGTCGCCTCGTACATCGGCTCCGCCTACTGGTTCACCTCGTCCACCGGCTTCGCCAACCCGGCCGTCACGGCCGGCCGGGCGTTCACCGACACCTTCGCCGGCGTCTCCCCCGGGTCGGTTCCGATGTTCGTCCTCGCGCAGGCGGGCGGACTGGCCGCGGGGCTCGCTCTGTACGTCCTGCTCTTCGGCCGCCCCGGCGCCGTACCCGCCGCCTTCGCCCCGGGCCCCCCGGCCGTCCCGGAACCGGTACCCGCGACGCCCCCACGCCCCCGTGAAGGAAGTACCCACCCATGAGTGCTCCGCCGATCCCCTCCACCCCGTCCGTGCTGTTCGTCTGCGTGCACAACGCCGGACGGTCCCAGATGGCCGCCGCGTTCCTCACCCACCTCGGCCGCGACCGCGTCCAGGTGCGCTCGGCGGGATCCGCGCCTGCGGACGCGGTGAACCCCGCCGCCGTCGAAGCCCTCCGGGAGGTCGGGATCGACATCTCGGCCGAGACCCCGAAGGTGCTCACCGTAGAGGCGGTGCGGGAATCGGATGTCGTGATCACCATGGGGTGCGGGGACGCCTGCCCGTACTTCCCGGGCAAGCGGTACCTGGACTGGCGACTCGACGACCCCGCGGGCCAGGGTGTCGCCGCCGTCCGGCCGATCCGCGACCGGATCGAGCACCTCGTACGCGAACTGCTCGGCGAGCTCGGCGTCGAGGTGACGGGATGAACGCGAGGGATGACATGACCGGGAGTGATGGCACGGCCGGGACGGACGGCGCGATCGGGACGGACGGCACCGCCGGGGCGGACACGGTGCGCCTCGCTCCCCTGTCGCCCGTGCACGCCGAAGCGGTGCTGGAGATCTATCGACTCGGCATCGAGGGCGGCGACGCCACGTTCGAGACGAGTCCGCCCACCTGGGAGGCGTTCGACAGCGGCCGGGCCCGGCGGCACCGGCTGGTCGCGCTCGACGGGGACGGCCGGGTCCTGGGCTGGGCGGCCGCCACTCCGGTCTCCGACCGTTGTGCGTACGCGGGCGTCGTCGAGCACTCCGTCTACGTCCATCCCGACGCCCGGGGCCGGGGCATCGGCCTGGCGCTCCTCGACGGCCTGCTCGCGTCCACCGACGCCGCCGGGATCTGGACGGTCCAGTCGGGCATCTTCCCGGAGAACACCGCCAGCCTCGCCCTCCACGCGAAGGCGGGCTTCCGTGTCGTCGGCACGCGGGAACGCCTCGGGCGCCACCGGGGCGCCTGGCGCGACGTGGTCCTCGTCGAACGCCGCAGCCCCGCCGTCGACTGACGCGCGCCGGGACGGCCGACGATCCCGATGCCTGCCGCGCGCGGTCTCAGCCGCGCGGCAGCAGGCCCACGTCCTGGCCGAGCCTGCGGGCGGCGGCCGTGAAGAACGCGTCGCGGTCCTCGACGATGTTGTGGAAGTGCCCGAACACCTCGAAGGAGACGAGGCCGAACAGCTGCGACCAGGCCGCCACGAGCGTGACCGCGAGGGCAGGGGGCAGGTCCGGCGCGAGGTCGGCGGCCAGCCGGGCGGCTTCGGGACGGAGCCCTTCCGGGAGCGGGGGGAGGGCGACGCCCTCGCCGGTGTGCGCACCGCGCACGGTCTCGATGAGGACGAGGCCGACACGGGAGGCGGGGCCGATGGTGTCCTGCGGGGCCGTGTAACCGGGCACCGGGGAGCCGTAGATCAGGGCGTACTCGTGCGGGTGGGCGACGGCCCAGGCGCGGACCGCCCGGCAGACGGCGGTCCAGCGCTCCAGCGGGCTCTGTTCGGCGGCCTCGGCGGCGGCCTGTTCGGCGGCGGCGCCGACGGCGTCGTAGGCGTCGACGATCAGGGCCGTGAGGAGGTCGTCGCGGCTCGGGAAGTAGCGGTAGAGCGCGGAGGACACCATGCCGAGCTCGCGGGCCACGGCCCGCAGGGACAGCTTGGAAGCCCCTTCGGCGGCGAGCTGGGTGCGGGCCTCGTCCTTGATGGCGGCGGTGATCTCGATACGGGCGCGGGCGCGGGCTCCTCGAACGGTCGTCATGGAGAGCAGTGTGCCACTTTTAGAGCGGCGATACGAAACGAGAGCACCGCTCTTGCTTGAGAGCGGCGATTCGTGCACACTGATCTCAAGCGAGAGCAGTGCTCACACATTGCTCCGGTGGTCAGCAGTCACCCGTCGATTCACTTCCGCAGGAGGAACCCATGTCCGCCCAGCCCACCGGCTCGAACGGCTCCACCCCCGCCGCACACGTCATGAAGCCCGGCTGGCTCACGGTGAACGTCCTCAACCGCACGGTCGCCTGGATGACCCGCCGGGGCATCAGCGTCTGGGGCTCCCGCGTACTCGCCGTCCGCGGCCGCAAGAGCGGTGAGTGGCGCCGCACCCCCGTCAACCTCCTGACGCTGGACGGCAGCCGTTACCTCGTGGCCCCCCGCGGCCACGTCCAGTGGACCCACAACATGCGGGCCGCCGGCGGCGGGCAGCTGATCCTCGGCAAGCACGTGCAGGAGTTCACCGTCGTCGAGGTGGCCGACGACGACAAGCCCGCGCTGCTGCGCGCCTACCTCAAGCGCTGGAAGGCCGAGGTCGGTGTCTTCTTCGGCGGTGTCGGCCCCGACTCCTCCGACGCGGAGCTGCGCGCCATCGCCCCGAAGCACCCGGTCTTCCGCGTCACGCCGACGGGCCCCACCACTCCGGCCGCATGAACCGGCCGGAGCGGCGGAGCCCGTCCGCCGCACTCACCTCACGCACGCCGAGACGTGCGACGAGGCCTGTCTCGATCGGTCAGACGACTTCCGGAGCGTCCGGCGTCTCGGAAGCCGCGGAGGTCGCGGAGGTCGCGGAGGTCGCGGAAGCCTCAAGGGACTTCGTCCCCTCGGTCTCCGCCCCCTCGGGCTTCGAGCCCTCGTCCTGCGGCGCCGAGCGTTCCCGCTGCCCGACCCCCCGGCCCGCCGGGCCGACACCCGTCGAGGTGTCCATCCGCCGGTCCAGGATCTCCAGCGCGCGGCGGGCCATGCCGTTCGAGCGGACCATGCCGCCGAGCGTCGCCGATCCCCGGGTGATGTCCGCGAACGCGTTCCACGCCGGCCGCAGCCCCGTGAGCGTCGCGTGCAGCAGCCCCGGCCGCCGCTCGAAGACGGCGAGCATCCGGCGGCCGACGGCCATCTCGACACCGAGCCCGGCCTTGATCGCGAAGGCGTAGTTCAGGGCCTGGCGCCGCGCGTCGACCGCGTCGTTGGCCTCGGCGACCCGTACCGCCCACTCGCCCGCCAGCCGGCCGGAGCGGAGCGCGTACGAGATGCCCTCACGCGTCCAGGGCTCCAGGAGTCCGGCCGCGTCACCGCAGACGAGGACCCGGCCGCGGGAGAGCGGCGAGTCGTCCGTGCGGCAGCGCGTCAGATGGCCGGAGGAGATCGTGGGCTCGAAGCCGGCGAGGCCGAGCCGGGCGACGAAGTCCTCCATGTACCGCTTGGTGGCGGCGCCCTCGCCGCGCGCCGAGATGACGCCGACGGTCAGGGTGTCGCCCTTCGGGAAGACCCACCCGTAACTTCCGGGCATCGGGCCCCAGTCGATGAGGACCCGGCCCTTCCAGTCCTCGGCCACGGACGGCGGCACGGGGATCTCCGCCTCGAGCCCCAGGTCGACCTGACCGAGCTTCACCCCGACGTGAGCGCCTATCCGGCTGGCACTGCCGTCGGCGCCGACGACCGCGCGGGCCAGGACGGTCTCGCCGTCGGCGAGGACCACGGCGACGGTCCGCCGGTCCGGGACCGCCGGGCCGTGCTGCTCCACCCGGCTCACCGTGGCTCCGGTCCGCAGCTCGGCGCCGGCCTTCTGCGCGTGCTCGACGAGCTGCGCGTCGAACTCCGGGCGGTTGATGAGCCCGAAGAGCATCTTGCGTGAGCGGCGGGTGCGGGCGAAGCGTCCGTCCAGGGAGAAGGTGACGGCGTGCACCCGGTCCTGGAGGGGCAGTTCGAAGCCGGGCGGCAGACAGTCGCGGGAGGGGCCGATGATGCCGCCGCCGCAGGTCTTGTACCGGGGCAGCTCGGACTTCTCCAGCAGCAGTACCCGACGTCCGGCCACTGCGGCCGCGTAGGCCGCGGACGCGCCGGCCGGGCCCGCGCCGACGACCACCACGTCCCAGACCTCGGCCGACGGATCCGGCTCGGCCGACCGGTCCGGCTCGACCGACGGGTCCGCTTCTGCCGACGGCTCCGGCTGGGCCGACGACTCCGGCCCGGCCGACGGATCCGCCTCGGCCGGAGCGGTCGTCTCGTTCGACGCGCCGCCTTCCGTGCCTCGTTCGGCCGCCGGCTCCGTGACCTCGTCCGACACTGCGGCCGGGCCCGCGTCCGTCGCCGCCTCCACACCGATGCCCTCAGGAGCCGCGCCTTCGGGCGCGGTGTTCTCCGGACCGGCGTTCTCTGCGTGCTCGCTGCTCACGATGTGCTTCTGCTCCTGATCCGACCGGTGGTCTGCTCCTGACGCATCCTACGGCGCGGTAGCCGACGGCCTGCGCCGTAGGATCGGCGGTGCGTTCGCCGTACCACGACATACTCCGAACGCACTCCTCACGTCGTAAACGTCGCACCCATCAGGAGCGTGCCCATGACCTCGAATCCGATCGCCGAGACCGTCCGGTCCCTGATGCCCCGGGCCAAGGCCGAGCTCACGGAGCTGGTGGCCTTCGAGTCGGTGGCGGACGAGACCGTGGCGCCCCGCAGCGAGTGCGAGGCGGCGGCCAACTGGGTCGCGGACGCCCTGCGTGCCGAGGACTTCCAGGATGTGGCGCTGCTCGACACCCCGGACGGATCGCAGGCGGTGTACGGCATCCTGCCCGGCCCGGCCGGCGCGCCGACCGTTCTTCTCTACGCCCACTACGACGTGCAGCCGAAGCTCGACGAGTCCGCCTGGCTCACCCCGCCGTTCGAACTGACGGAGCGGAACGGGCGCTGGTATGGGCGCGGCACGGCCGACTGCAAGGGCGGGTTCGTCCTGCACCTGCTCGCGCTGCGCGCCCTCAAGGCGAACGGCGGCGTCCCGGTGACGGTCAAGGTGATCGTCGAGGGTTCGGAGGAGCAGGGCACCGGCGGTCTGGAGCGGTACGCCGAGCAGCACCCCGAGCTGCTCGCCTCGGACGCGATCGTGATCGGTGACGCGGGCAACTTCCGGGTGGGGCTGCCGACGGTGACCGCGACCCTGCGCGGCATGACGATGATCCGGGTGCGGATCGACACCCTGGAGGGCAACCTGCACTCCGGCCAGTTCGGCGGCGCCGCGCCGGACGCGCTGGCCGCGCTGATCCGCGTACTGGACTCGCTGCGGGGCCCCGACGGTTCGACCGTCATCGACGGGCTGCCGGGCGACGAGGTCTGGGACGGCCTGCAGTACCCCGAGGAGAACTTCCGCCAGGACGCCAAGGTCCTCGCGGGCGTGGACCTGCCGGGTGCCGGTACGGTCGCCGACCGGATCTGGGCGCGCCCCGCCGTCACCGTCGTCGGCATCGACTGCCACCCGGTGGCCGGGGCGACCCCGTCGATCCCGTCGTCGGCCCGCGCCCAGGTCAGCCTGCGGGTGCCGCCGGGCCAGAACGCGGCCGAGGCGACGAAGCTGCTCTTCGCGCACATCGAGAAGCACACCCCGTGGAACGCCCGGGTGTCCCTGGAGCAGGTCGGCCAGGGCCAGGCGTTCCAGGCGGACACGTCGAGCCCGGCGTACGCGTCGATGGCCGAGGCGATGCGCGTCGCGTACCCCGGTCAGGAGATGCAGACGGCCGGCATGGGCGGTTCGATCCCGCTGTGCAACACGCTGGCCGAGCTGTACCCGGAGGCGGAGATCCTGCTGATCGGTCTGAGCGAGCCGGAGGCGCAGATCCACGCGCCCAACGAGTCCGTGTCGCCCGAGGAGCTGGAGCGTCTCTCGGTGGCCGAGGCGCACTTCCTGCTCAACTACGCCCACTCCAAGAAGGTCTGACGCGGGCACGGATCCTGACGGGCTGACACGTTTCGCGTTGGGCGAAGCTCGCCGAGAGCGTAGAAGCATACGGCGGACCTGCGGGGATGCGTAGGTTCGCCGTATGGAACTCACCCGGATCACCCCGCGCCTACACCTCCTCGACTACTCCATCGGCCAGGCCTATCTCTGGCAGGACGAGGAGGAACTGACCCTGGTCGACGCCGGCTGGGCCGGTACGGCGACGGAGACGGCGAAGGCGATACGCGCGGCCGGCCTGGACCCGGACCGGCTGCGCCGGATCGTGCTGACGCACTGTCACAGGGACCACGTGGGCGCCGCGCAGGAGCTCGCGGACCGGCACGGCGCCGAGATCCTCGCGCACCGGCTCGACGCGCCGGTGATCCGGGGCGAGGCTCCGGTCCCCGAACCCGATCTCCTGGACTGGGAGCTCCCGCTGTTCGAGCACGGGCTGACCGTGCCGGACGCACCGCCGACCCGAGTGGACCGCGAGGTCGAGGACGGCGAGGAGCTCGGCTTCGGCGACGGCGCGGTCGTGATCCACACGCCGGGGCACACGCCCGGCTCGATCGCCGTCCACCTCCCCCGCCACGGCGTGCTGTTCACCGGGGACACGGTGGCGACGGTCCAGGACGTGACGTTCGGCGTGTTCCATGTCGACCGCGCGCTCGCCATGGAGTCGATGCGGGGCCTCGCGAAGCTGGCACCGTCGGTGCTGTGCTGCGGCCACGGCGCTCCGGTGACCGAGGACACGGCGGACCGCCTCACCGCCGCGGTGGCGTAGCCCCCGGCCTTCGCGGTGCGCCCCGGTCGACGACGATCCCACCGGGGCGTTGCGCCCCTGCCCCCGGGTGCGCCGTCAGCCGACCGGGACTCCCGCCTCCAGGTTGAGCACCGTGCCGCGCTCGCGGGCGCGCAGCGCCCAGCGGAGGCGGCGGTAGCGGACCGGGGGCAGAAGCTCCTCGGCCTCCGCCTCGGTGACGAAGCGCCAGTCGCGGAGTTCGGCGCCGGGGAGGTGGAGCCGTGCGGTGTCGTCGGGGCCGAGCGTGCCGCCGTCGAAGAGGAGGCGCAGTCCTCCGTAGCCGGGGGGCCGGGGCCGTTCCCAGTCGACGAGCAGGAGGCGGGGTACGGCGTCGAGTTCGAGGCCTATCTCCTCGGCCACCTCGCGCATGCCGGCGCGGGCCGGGGGTTCGCCGGACTCGACGACGCCGCCGGGGAACTCCCAGCCGGGCTTGTACGTGGGGTCGACGAGCAGGAAGCGGTCCTGTTCGTCGAAGAGGAGGACGCCGGCGGCGAGGGTCTCACCGGTCGGTTCGGGGGTCTGGACGATGCCGCAGGGGGCGGCGAGTCCGGTGAGGACCGCGTCGGCGACGGACCGGGCGGCCTCGGGGACGGTGAGCGACGAGGTGTCGACGACGTGGGCGTCGGCGGCGAGCCAGTCGAGGGCGGCGCGGTAGGGCCCGACATGCTGGTGGCACCACTCCCGGACGCGGGCGTCGACCTCGGGATCGCCGTACTCCGCGCGGGCGTCGATCCGCTGACGCAGGATCGTTTCCTCCGGGGCGAGCAGGACATGGCGCACGTCGATACGGCGGGCGGCGAGCCCACCGAAGATCTCGTCCCGGTACTCCTGGCGCAGCAGGGTCATGGGAACCACCAGGACACCGCCGACCTCGGCGAGCAGGGCGGCCGCGGTGTCGACCACCAGACGCCGCCAGATCGGCAGGTCCTGGTAGTCCTCGACCTCGGCGAGCCGCTTGGCCGGCAGGAGGCGGCGCAGCCCCCCGCCGGTGACCTCGGGGTCGTACAGCGTGCTGTTCGGGATCAGATCGACCAGCTCGCGCGCGGTACTGGACTTCCCCGCGCCGAACGTCCCGTTGATCCAGACGATCACGATTCCCCCTCTTCGACGGCCCCCTGTGGCTTGCCCGCAACACCCTGCCACGAAAACCACGAACACATGTCCGGGCCTGTGCGTGACACTTCCGCGCTGCCGTCGTTGAGAACGGCAAGCACGAGGGGGTGCGGAGAATGAGTCGTAGGGTTCTCGAGCGTTTTCCGGCCGGCGGCCCGCGGGGCAGCTGGCCGGCGGAGGAGTTCGCCGGTGCGCGGCGCGACGAGGGGGTGCCGGCCAGGGTCGTGATGGACCTGGAGTCCGACGCGTTCCTGGTGATCGTGGAGCAGCGGACGGCCGAGCGGGTACGGGAGGAATGAGGGACGGCTGCGGGATCGGACGCCGGGGCCACGGGCCGGCCTACGGGCCTACGGGCCTACGGGCCAGACTGCCGGGCCGCACACTTCGCGTGCCGGGCCCAGGCGCGGGGGCGTGGACTCCGGCCGCCGACCCGCGGGGTCAGGACGCCGGGCCCGCCCACGCTGCCGCGCCGTTCGCGCGCGATGCCGCCGCGGCCGCGCCGAGGAGGCCCGCGTCGGTGCCCGTCAGAGCCGGGACGACCGTCAGGTTCCGGACGAAGGAGAGCGTGGCGTACGTGCCGAGGCTGCGCCGGAGCGGGGCGAAGAGGATCTCGCCCGCGCCCGCGACCCCGCCGCCGACGACCGCGATGTCGATCTCGACGAGGGCGGCCGTCGTGGCGATGCCCGCCGCGAGCGCCTGGGCGGCCCGCTCGAAGGACGCCACGGCGACCGGGTCCCCCGCGTGGGCCGCGGCGGCCACCGCGGCGGCGGAGAGGTCGCCGTCGGGCCCCGGGCGCCAGCCGTTCGCCAGGGCGCGGCGGGCGAGGTGCGGGCCGCTGGCGATGCCCTCGACGCACCCGCGGCCGCCGCAGGCGCAGGGCTCGCCGTCCATGTCCACCACGATGTGGCCGATGTGACCGGCGTTGCCCGTGGGGCCGGCGTGGACCCGGCCGCCGAGGACGAGACCGCCGCCGACGCCCGTGGAGACGACGAGGCACAGGGCGTTGTCGTGGCCCCGGGCGGCTCCGAGCCAGTGCTCGGCGGCCGTCATGGCGACGCCGTCGCCCACCAGGGTGACGGGCCGTCCGCCCGTCGCGCGGTGGACCCGTTCGACGAGCGGGTAGTCGCGCCAGCCGGGCACGTTGACCGGGCTGACGGTCCCCCGGTACGCGTCGACGGGGCCCGCGCTGCCGATCCCGACGGCCCCCGCGGCCTCCCACAGGGGCGAGGCGGCGAGGTCCGTGAGGACGTCCTCGACCGCGCGCATCACCGTCTCGCCGTCCTCGCGCGCGGGCGTGGGCCGCTGCGAGCGGACGCGGATGCGGCCCTCGTCGTCGACCAGGGCACCGGCGATCTTGGTGCCGCCGATGTCGAGAGCGATGACGAGACCGTCGGCGGGGCCCGTGGCGGGGTCGGTCTGCATGAGCGCGGGGTCTCCAGTCGGCGACGGGCGGACGGAACGGTGTTCCGTACAGTCTCCCCTGCCGTGACAACGTTGTCCAGGCCCTATGCTTCGGGCAGGGGGTCCATCCGACACCCCACTGAACGACCTGCCGGACCGCCGGACACACCGAGCACCGAGCACCGAGCACCGAGCACCGAGCACCGACGGAGGAATCGCACACCGTGGCCGAGATCGCCCGCCGCCCCGAACACCGTTACGGCAACCGGCCCACGATGAAGGACGTCGCCGCACGCGCCGGCGTCGGCCTGAAGACGGTGTCACGGGTCGTGAACGGCGAGCCGGGCGTCACCCCGGACACCGAGCGCCGGGTCCAGGAGGCCATCGAGATCCTCGGTTTCCGCCGCAACGACAGCGCGCGGGTGCTGCGCAAGGGCAGGACCGCGACGGTCGGACTCGTCCTGGAGGATCTCGCCGACCCGTTCTACGGGCCGCTCAGCCGGGCGATCGAGGAGGTCGCGCGGGCGCACGGCGCCCTCCTCATCAACGGCTCGAGCGCCGAGGACCCGGACCGGGAGCAGGAGCTGGCGCTCGCGCTGTGCGCGCGCCGGGTCGACGGCCTGATCGTCATCCCCGCCGGGGACGACCACCGCTATCTGGAGCCGGAGATCCGGGCGGGCGTCGCCACGGTCTTCGTCGACCGTCCCGCCGGGCTCATCGACGCCGACGCCGTCCTCTCCGACAGCTTCGGAGGGGCCCGCGACGGAGTGGCGCATCTGATCGCCCACGGCCACCGCCGCATCGGCTTCATCGGCGACCGTCCCCGGATCCACACCGCGTCCGAGCGGCTGCGCGGCTATCGCGCGGCGATGGAGGACGCGGGCCTGCCGGTCCAGGACGCCTGGGTGTCGCCGGGTTCCACGAATCCGGAGCGGGTGAGGGCGGCCGTACGGGAGATGCTGGCCGCGCCGGAGCCCGTGACGGCGCTGTTCGCGGGGAACAACCGGGTCATGGTCACGGTGGTCCGCGCCCTCGCCGAGCACTCGAGGCCGGTCGCCCTGGTCGGCTTCGACGACATCGAACTGGCCGATCTGCTCGGCGTCACGGTCATCGCGCAGGATGCCGCCGCGCTCGGCCGAACGGCGGCGGAGCGGCTGTTCCGGCGCCTCGACGGGGCCGACGGGGCGCCGGAACGAGTGGTCCTCGGCACCACGCTCCTCACCCGCGGATCGGGCGAGATCCCGCCGCCGGCAGCCTGAGCGAAGGCCGTCCCGGGCCGCCGGATCCCGGATCCCGGATCAACAAGCGTTCCGGGCCGCCGACGAGGCGACCCGGAACGGTGTGGCGACTGCTCGGCGAGCCTCGGCGAGCCGAAAGTCCTCCCTGCTGCTCCGCTACTCCGCCGAAGCCGTGAGGTCGCCGCGTCGCGGGGCCGCGAAGCGGTCGAGGGCGGCGCGGTTCATGCCGGTGAGCGCGTCGACCTCGGCGGTGTCGAGGGCCCCGCAGTCGATGCCGCGCAGCAGGTAGGAGCTGAGCGCCTTGGCGGTGGCGGGCTCGTCCATGACGTCGCCGCCCGCGTGGTTGGCGTAGGCGGAGAGGCGCTTGGCGGCGGCCTCGAAGCCCTCCCGGTAGAAGGCGAAGACGGCGGCGTACCGGGTCGGGATGTGGCCCGGGTGCATGTCCCAGCCCTGGTAGTAGGCGCGGGAGAGGGCGCGGCGGGTGAGGCCGTAGTGCAGGCGCCAGGCCTCGTGGACGTGCTCGGTGGTGCCGACGGGGAGAATGTTGGTGGAGCCGTCGGAGACCCGTACGCCCGTGCCCGCGGCGGCGACCTGCATGATCGCCTTGGCGTGGTCGGCGGCCGGGTGGTCGCTCGCCTGGTAGGCGGCGGAGACGCCGAGGCAGGCGCTGTAGTCGAAGGTGCCGTAGTGCAGTCCGGTGGCGCGGCCCTCGGCGGCGCCGATCATGCGGGCGACGGCGGCGGTGCCGTCGGTGGCGAGGATGGACTGGCTGGTCTCGATCTGGATCTCGAAGCCGAGGCGGCCGGCGTCGAGGCCGTGGGCCTTCTCGAAGGCCTCCAGGAGGCGGACGAAGGCGGTGACCTGCTCGGGGTAGGTCACCTTGGGGAGGGTGAGGACGAGCCCCTCGGGGAGGCCGCCGTTCTCCAGGAGGCCGGTGAGGAAGACGTCGGTGGTGCGGATGCCCCGGTCGCGTACGGCGGACTCCATGCACTTCATCCGGATGCCCATGTACGGGGCGGCGGTGCCGTCGCGGTACGCCTCCGCGATGAGCCGGGCGGCGCGGGCGGCGTCCTGGTCCTCGTCGGCTCCGGCGTAGCCGTCCTCGAAGTCGACGCGGAGGTCCTCGACGGGCTCCCGCCGCAGCTTGGCGACCACGCGGCCGTAGACGTCCTCGGCGAGGTCGTCGGAGAGGCCGAGGACGGCGGCGAAGGAGTGGGCGTCGGGGGCGTGCTCGTCGAGGGCGGCGAGTGCCTGGTCGCCCCAGGAGCGGATCGTTCCGGCGTCGAAGACGTTCCCGGGGACGTAGACGGTGTGGACGGGCTGGCGGGTGCCGGGGTCTCCCGGGTAGCGGCGGTCCAGCTCGGCGTCCACCTCTGCGAGGGAGGCGCTGATGCCCTCGCTGACCGTGCCCGCGAGGCTCGTCGACACCTTCTCCTGCTGACCCATCCCACATCCTCCTGTTTTCCGCTTCACGGAATCAACAATCCGTATAGCGAAGTTAGTAGTCCGTCGGGACCCACGTCAATGGGTGTCCGAAACGGCCGGGGGCCGCGCGGTGATGATCACCACGCGGCCCCCGGACCGTACAGAATCGCAGGTCAAGCCTACCGAGCTCAGCCCTTGCGGGACTTGACCTCTTCGGTCAGCTGCGGGACGACGTCGAAGAGGTCGCCCACGACGCCGTAGTCGACGAGGTCGAAGATCGGCGCCTCCGCGTCCTTGTTGATCGCGACGATCGTCTTCGAGGTCTGCATGCCCGCGCGGTGCTGGATCGCGCCGGAGATGCCGGAGGCGATGTACAGCTGCGGCGAGACCGACTTGCCGGTCTGGCCGACCTGGTTGGAGTGCGGGTACCAGCCGGCGTCCACCGCGGCACGCGAGGCGCCGACGGCCGCACCGAGCGAGTCGGCGAGCGCCTCGATGATCGCGAAGTTCTCGGCACCGTTGACGCCGCGGCCGCCGGAGACCACGATCGCGGCCTCGGTCAGCTCCGGGCGGCCGGTGGACTCGCGCGGGGTACGGGCGGTCACCTTGGTGCCGGTGGCCAGCGCGCCGAAGGAGACCGTGAGGGCCTCGACGGCGCCGGCGGCCGGGGCGGCCTCGACGGGAGCCGAGTTCGGCTTGACCGTGATGACCGGAGTGCCCTTGGAGACACGGGACTTGGTGGTGAAGGAGGCGGCGAACGCGGACTGCGTCGCGACCGGGCCCTCGTCACCGGCCTCCAGGTCCACGGCGTCGGTGATGATGCCGGAGCCGATGCGGACCGCGAGGCGGGCCGCGATCTCCTTGCCCTCGGCGGAGGACGGGACGAGCACGGCGGCCGGGGAGACGGCCTCGTACGCGGCCTGGAGCGCGTCGACCTTGGGGACGACGAGGTACTCGGTGAACTCGGGGGCGTCGGCCGTCAGGACCTTCACCGCGCCGTGCTCGGCGAGGACGGCCGCGGTGTCGGCGGCGCCGTTGCCCAGCGCGACGGCGACCGGCTCGCCGATGCGGCGGGCGAGGGTCAGCAGCTCCAGGGTGGGCTTGCGGACGGCTCCGTCGACGTGGTCGACGTAGACGAGAATCTCAGCCATGGGACTTCAATCTCCTGCAAACGAAAGGGGCGGTCTGAGGGGCTCGCGCGAGCCTCGGACGCGTGTCCGGCCCGCGAGGCCGAGCTCTAGATGAACTTCTGGCCCGCGAGGAACTCGGCGAGCTGCTTGCCGCCCTCGCCCTCGTCCTTGACGATCGTGCCGGCGGTGCGCGCCGGGCGCTCGGCGGCGGAGTCGACGGCCGTCCAGGCGCCGGCGAGGCCGACCTCGTCCGCGTCGATGTCCAGGTCGTCCAGCTCCAGGGACTCCACCGGCTTCTTCTTGGCGGCCATGATGCCCTTGAAGGAGGGGTAGCGCGCCTCGCCCGACTGGTCGGTCACGGACACGACCGCCGGGAGGGAGGCCTCAAGCCGCTCGGAGGCGGTGTCGCCGTCGCGACGGCCGGTCACCTTGCCGTCCTCGATCTTCACCTCGGAGAGCAGCGTGACCTGCGGGACGCCCAGACGCTCGGCGAGGATCGCCGGGAGGACACCCATGGTGCCGTCGGTGGAGGCCATACCGGCGATGACGACGTCGTAGCCGGTCTTCTCGATCGCCTTGGCGAGCACCAGCGAGGTGCCCATGACGTCGGTGCCGTGCAGGTCGTCGTCCTCGACGTGGACGGCCTTGTCGGCGCCCATGGAGAGCGCCTTGCGCAGCGCGTCCTTGGCGTCCTCGGGGCCGACCGTCAGCACGGTGACCTCGGCGTCGTCCGCCTCTTCGGCGATCTGCAGTGCCTGCTCGACGGCGTACTCGTCGAGCTCCGACAGCAGACCGTCGACGTCGTCGCGGTCGACCGTCAGGTCGTCCGCGAACTTGCGGTCTCCGGTCGCGTCGGGCACGTACTTCACACAGACAACGATCCTCAAGCTCACGCCGGCTCTCCTACTGCATCGTCATAACTGGGCTGCCTTGTTGCTCGCAGCATAGGCGCCTGAAGGGCGGGTTTCCGGTCGGGGCGCCGGACGCCCCGACCGAAATATTACTCGCCAGTACACCCAGTCTGTTACAAGTAAGCAAGCGCTCAGCGATGTGATCTGCCCAACGCCCGGAGAGCGGCGCGCGCGGGAACTCTCAGTCGCGCAGCGCGTTGAAGCGGCCGTGGTGGTAGAGGAGCGGCCGGCCCACCCCGTCGGGATCCCCGGCGACCGCCTGCGCGATCACGATCCGGTGGTCCCCGGCGGGCACACGGGCCACCACACGGCAGACCAGCCAGGCGAGTACGCCGTCGAGCACCGGCACGCCCTCGGGGCCCACACTCCAGCGGGTCCCCTCGCCGAAGCGGTCGGCGCCGCTCCGCGCGAAGGTGGCGGCCAGGTCCTGCTGGTGTTCCCCGAGTATGTGGACGCCGATGTGCTCGGCCTCGGCCAGCACGGGCCAGCTGGAGGAGGAGGTGCCCACCCCGAAGGAGATCAGCGGGGGCTCGGCGGCGACCGAGTTCAGCGAGGTCGCGGTGAAGCCGACGGGGCGCTCGCCGTGGGCGGTGACGACCGCGACACCGGCCGCGTGCCGGCGGAAGACTGAGCGGAGCAGATCGGGAGAGGCCTGGCGGGGTGCGCCGATCGTGGGAACGGCACGGAGCTCGGGCGAAACCGTCATGGAGTTGTCCTTCGGCGAGGGCGGCATGAGAGAGGTCCTGGGGTCGTCAGACGCCCGGACAGCGCGCGCTCGCGTTGCGGGCCAGGTCCACGTGGGTCCGGCCGTAGAGAAGGAGTTCTGGGGGCACTCCGCCAGGGTGACGATCGTTGCCGCGTGCAGTCAAGTGCGTACCGGGATGTGGGAGAAGTGTCACGGCGTCAGACCGCGCGGCCCAGGGCCGCGATGACGTCCGCCTTCCGCGGCTGTCCCGACGCCCGGCGGACGATGGTTCCGGTCCGGTCGAGGACGAGGACGGTGGGGGTCCGAGCGATGCCCAGCTCGCGTACGAGATCGAGGCGTTCCTCCGCGTCGATCTCCACGTGCCCCACGCCCGGCACCAACGCGGCGACCTCGGCGAGAGTGCGGCGGGTGGCCCGGCAGGGCTGGCAGAAAGCGGTGGAGAACTGAACGAGGGTGGCGCGCTCCCCCAGTTCGGCGCCGAGCGCCTCGGCCCCGAGTGTCCCGGTCACCTGTCGTCCCCTCTCTTACGGTCTTCGTGGCGGTGTCACCAGGTGCAGCGTCGCACGGCGGCGTTCGATTCCCGCCACGACCACCGCGAGTGACGAGAATCTCCCTGTACGAAGCCGCCTGGACTGGTCACGGCGCCCCGCATGGGGCACGATCTGCCCAAAGCCGAAAACCTACGGCTGCGTAACTTCGCCGGGAGAACCCTCCCCAGGCACAGAAGAAGGGGTCCCTCTCAGATGGCAGAACTCGTGTATCGGCCGGTCATCGGAGCCGCTCTGACCCTGTTCAAGGCGCTCGACCTGAAGATCGACACGCAGGGTTCGGAGCACATCCCGCGCACGGGTGGCGCGGTGCTCGTCAGCAACCACATCAGCTATCTGGACTTCATCTTCACAGGCCTGGCCGCACTGCCGCAGAAGCGTCTCGTCCGCTTCATGGCGAAGGACTCGGTCTTCCGGCACAAGGTCTCTGGCCCCCTCATGCGCGGCATGAAGCACATCCCGGTGGACCGTGCGCAGGGCGAGCACGCCTACAAGCACGCGCTCGAGTCGCTCCGGGCCGGCGAGATCATCGGTGTCTTCCCCGAGGCGACCATCTCCCAGTCGTTCACGCTCAAGGGCTTCAAGACGGGTGCCGCGCGACTCGCCCAGGAGGCCGGGGTTCCGCTGATCCCGATGGCGCTCTGGGGTACGCAGCGCGTCTGGACGAAGGGCCGTCCGCGGAACTTCAAGCGCAGCCACATCCCGGTGACGATCCGTGTCGGCGAGCCTCTCGAGGCGCCCGCCGACCAGTACGCGGGTGCCATCACCCGGCGGCTGCGCGAGCGCTGCCAGGAGCTCCTGGAGGCCGCGCAGCGCGCCTACCCGGTCCGCCCCAAGGACGCGAGCGACACCTGGTGGGTGCCCGCGCACCTCGGGGGTACGGCTCCGACTCCGGCCCAGGTCAAGGAAGCGGGCTGACGGCAGCGCGGACGCGCGCCACCGCACCGTTCGAACGAAGAACCGTTACTCCGGGTCCCGGACGGTGATCCGGGCGCCCGGGCTGAGCTTCTCCAGCGACTCGGCGAGCTCGGCGCCCGCCGCGAGGAGCTCCTCGCGGGTCATGGGGGCGAGCGACTCCAGCAGGAAGACCGCGTCGACGGTGTCGTCGTCGATGCGGGTACGGGGACCCTGGCGCCAGTTCCAGCGGCGGCAGGTGACACCCTCCTCGTCGCACCAGACGATCTCCCCGGGCTCGGGGTGCTCCACGGTCTCCACGCCGCCCGCCACGGTGACGAAGGGCTCGTCGCCGACGGCGCGGACCAGCCGCATGGCGCCCCGGATCCTGCCCAGATCCTCACCGCCCACCGGGATGAGGTGGGCGACGCTCACCGCGTTGTAGGCGTCGACGAGCCGGTTGACGCGAGGCAGCCCCCCGTCCGCCAGCGCCCGCTTGGCGAGCGCCTCCGCGGAGTTGCGGGTACGGGAGGGCTTGGCCCCGAAGGCGGTGTACGCGGCGCGCCAGGCGGCGATGTGCGGGTCCTGGTCCGGCGTCAGGCCGTCGAGGCGCTCGGCGAGTCGGCGCGCGGCCTCGTCGAGGAGGGCCGAACTCGCTTCGTCACTGGGGCCGTTGACGAGTCCGCGGGCCTCGACGGCCAGTGCGGTGAAGCCGGGTGCGAGGGTGCGCACCTCGTCGGAGACGGTGAGCGTGAGAGTCATGATCCGCCGTTCGGTGATGTCCGGGGTCAGAGCTCCGTGGGGAGCGTCCGCCAGAGGTACGACCGGTCGGGCGCGGCACGGAGCGCGTCCAGAACGGCCGGATGCGGTTCAGTGTAGAGCACTGGATAATCCACTTCATTGAACTCCGGTCGTACGGTCCAGGCCAGCCGCTCCTCCCCCAGGGAGAAACGCGCGTCGACGCCGGGCTTGTTGCCCCGCACGTCCTGGCGGGCCCACGCGCGCTCGCCGGGCAGCAGGACGGCGACGAGACCGTGGATCACCGGGTTCGAGCCGTCCTCGTCGGCGAGCCGCTGGTAGCACAGGGCGGCCGGGATGCCGCGGGCCCGCAGGAGAGCGGCGTACGCGACGGACTTGGCGTAGCAGATGCCGGTGCGCTGCTCCAGTACGTCGGAGGCGCGCCAGGTGACGCGGGGATCGCCCGCGTCCATGGAGTGCGGGACGGCGTCCCGGACGTACTCGAAGGCCGCTTCGGCGTATGCGTATGCGTCGGGGTGAGTATCGGCGAGGCGCCGCGTGAGGCTCCGGACGACCGGGTGTTCATGATCGACGGTCTCACTCGCGGCCAGATAGGCGGCGATGTCGGGGTTCTGCTGGATGAATGCCATGCGGTCCATGCGGGTGGAGCGTACGGAAACGGCCGGACGGAAGTCAATGACTTTCCATCCGGCCGTATATCCATGCAGCGAGGGCTAGCGGGCCAGCTCTTCCTTCAGCGCCTGGAGGAAGGCGTCGACGTCGTCCTCCGTGGTGTCGAAGGCGCACATCCAGCGCACGTCGCCGGCGTTCTCGTCCCAGAAGTAGAAGCGGAAGCGCTCCTGGAGCCGCCTGGTCACGTCGTGCGGCAGCCGGGCGAAGACCGCGTTGGCCTGCACCGGGTAGAGGATCTCCACCCCGTCGACCTCGCGCACCCCGGCCGCGAGGCGCTGGGCCATCGCGTTGGCGTGGCGGGCGTTGCGCAGCCACAGGTCCTTCGCGAGAAGGGCCTCCAGCTGCACCGACACGAAGCGCATCTTCGACGCGAGCTGCATGGACAGCTTGCGCAGGTGCTTCATGTGGCTGACCGCGTCGGGGTTGAGGACGACGACGGCCTCTCCGAAGAGCATGCCGTTCTTCGTGCCGCCGTACGAGATCACGTCGACGCCCACCGCGTTGGTGAACGCGCGCATCGGCACGTCCAGCGAGGCGGCGGCGTTGGCTATCCGGGCCCCGTCGAGGTGCACCTTCATGCCCTTGGCGTGGGAGTGCTCGACGATCGCGCGGATCTCGTCCACGGTGTAGACCGTGCCCAGCTCGGTGTTCTGGGTGATCGAGACGACCTGCGGCATCGCCCGGTGCTCGTCCTCCCAGCCCCAGGCCTGCCGGTCGATCAGCTCGGGGGTGAGCTTGCCGTCCGGGGTCGGCACGGTGAGCAGCTTGAGGCCGCCCATCCGCTCCGGCGCTCCGCCCTCGTCCACGTTGATGTGCGCGGACTCGGCGCAGATCACGGCGCCCCAGCGGTCGGTGAGCGCCTGGAGGGCCGTCACGTTCGCCCCGGTGCCGTTGAAGACCGGGAACGCCTCGGCCATGGGGCCGAAGTGGCTGTGCATGATCCGCTGGAGGTGCTCGGTGTACTGGTCCTCGCCGTAGGCGACCTGGTGGCCGTCGTTGGCGAGGGCGAGGGCCGCGAGGACCTCGGGGTGGGCGCCGGCGTAGTTGTCGCTGGCGAAGCCCCGGACCGACGGGTCGTGGTGACGACGTGCGTCGGTCCTGGGGCCGAGGGCCGCGGTCACGGCTTGGGGGTCAGCCACAGACGCTGTCCATTCACTTCCTGGGCGGGCTTGTCCCAGAGCCCGGCGATCTCTTCGGCCAGGTCCTTCACGTCGGTGAAGCCCGCGAACTTCGCGTTGGGGCGTTCGGCGCGCATGGCGTCGTGCACCAGTGCCTTGATCACCAGGATCGCAGCCGCCGCCTGCGGGCCGTCGTCGCCCCCCAGCTTGCGGAACGAGTCCGCCATGGCGAGGGTCCAGGCCTCGGCCGCCGCCTTGCCCGCGTTGTACGCGGCGTTGTTGGCCAGCGGCTTGTGCGCGCCCACCTGGCTGATCAGGGCGTAGCGGCCGCGGCCACCGGCGCGCAGCAGCCCGTCGTGGAAGGCGAGCGAGGTGTTCTGGACCGTACGGATGAGGAGCTTCTCCAGGAAGTCCCAGTCCGCGAGGTCGGTCTCCGTGAAGGAGGCGCTGCCGCGCCAGCCGCCGACGAGGTGGACCAGGCCGTCGATCCGGCCGAACTCCTTCTCGGTCTTCGCGGCCCAGTCGCGCGTGGCGTCCAGGTCGAGCAGGTCGACGGTGTCACCGACGACCTTGGCGCCGCCGTGCGCGTAGCGGGCGGCGTCCACGGCCTCCGCGAGACGCGCCGGGTCGGCGTCGGAGCCGACCACGGTCGCACCGGCCTCCGCGAGACGCAGCAGCGCCGCACGGCCCGCCGGACCGGCCGCGCCGGCGACCGCGATGACGGCGCCGTCGAGCGGCCCGCCGTTTCCGTTGGCGTTCATGGGCGACGCCTCCTCGGTGTCCTCGGTACGAGAGCTCACGCGGCGGCCCGATCGGTCCGCGAGACGTCGGCGGCGGTGATCCCCTTGGTTTCGGCGATCACGCCCTTCAGCTTCTTCGCGAGGGCCTCAAAGAACATGCTGAGCGGAAACTCGTCCGGAAGCACGTCGTCGACGAGCTTGCGGGGCGGGAGGGAGAGGTCGAGGGCGTCGGGACCCTTGGCCCACTTCGATCCCGGGTGCGGGGCGAGGTAGGTGGAGACGAGGTCGTACGCCTTGAACCAGTGGACGAGCTTGGGGCGGTCGATGCCGTCGCGGTAGAGGGTCTCGATCTCCGCGCAGAGCTGGTTGGTGACCTCGGGGGCCCGCTGCCAGTCGATCTTGAGGGTGTTGTCCGTCCAGCGCACCACGTCGTGCTTGTGGAGGTACGCGAAGAGGAGCTGGCCGCCGAGACCGTCGTAGTTGCGGGTGCGGTCGCCGGAGAGCGGGAAGCGGAACATCCGGTCGAAGAGGACCGCGTACTGCACGTCACGGCCGTGCGTGTTGCCCTCGGCCTCCAGCTTCACGGCCTCCTTGAAGGCGGTGAGGTCGCACCGGAGCTCCTCGAGGCCGTACATCCAGAAGGGCTGCCGCTGCTTGATCATGAAGGGGTCGAAGGGCAGGTCGCCGTGGCTGTGGGTGCGGTCGTGGAGCATGTCCCAGAGCACGAAGGCCTGCTCGCAGCGCTTCTGGTCGCCGACCATGGCGGCGATGTCCTCGGGCAGCTGGATGCCGAGGGTGTCGACGGCGGCCTCGGTGACCTTGCGGAAGCGCGCGGCCTCGCGGTCGCAGAAGATGCCGCCCCAGGTGAAGCGCTCGGGGGCCTCACGGACGGCGATGGTCTCCGGGAAGAGGACGGCCGAGTTGGTGTCGTACCCGGCGGTGAAGTCCTCGAAGGCGATGCCGCAGAAGAGCGGGTTGTCGTAGCGGGTGGCCTCCAGCTCGGAGAGCCACTCCGGCCACACCATGCGGAGCACGACGGCTTCGAGGTTGCGGTCGGGGTTGCCGTTCTGCGTGTACATCGGGAACAGCACCAGGTGCTGGAGCCCGTCCACGCGGTCGGCGGCCGGCTGGAAGGCGAGCAGCGAGTCCAGGAAGTCCGGGACCACGAAGCCGCTCTCGGCCCACTTGCGCAGGTCGGAGACGAGGGCGCGGTGGTACGCGCCGTCGTGCGGGACGAGCGGGGAGAGCTGCTCGACGGCGGCGGTGACGCGGTCGAGGGTCAGCTCGGCCAGGGCGCGCGCGGGGGTGTCCTCGCGCTCGAAGTCGATGGAGCCGTCCGCGCTCTGCCAGGCGCGGATCTCCTCCACGGCATTCTTGAGCTCGGGCCAGGCGGGGTGGTCGATCACCCGGGCGGCGGTGGATATCCCCCCACCAGTCACATCCTGCACAAGAATTTCCGTCATGCCTCTTCCTCCACAGGAGAACCTCGCGTCAAGCCACCGTAACCGGCGATGCGTGTCCCCCACAAGGGGAGCAAGAGAAATTCTCCTGTGAGACCCCCCTGATCGCAGAAGTTTTTCCCGTCAGACAGGGGGGAAGCCGCCCTTCCGGCGTGTGGCTCAGCTCAGCGTCTTCACCAGGAGCTCGAACTCCAGGTCGTCACGCTGAGGCACGCCGAAGCGCTCGTCGCCGTACGGGAAGGGGGTCGTCCGCCCCGTGCGCCGGTAGCCCCGCCGCTCGTACCAGGCGATGAGCTCCTCCCGCACGGAGATCACCGTCATGTGCATCTCCCGCACGTCCCACAGCGTGCGCACCCGACGCTCGGCCTCCGCGATGATCTGCTTGCCGAGACCCGCGCCCTGCAGCTCGGGGCGGACCGCGAACATGCCGAAGTAGGCGGCCTCACCGCGGTGCTCCAGCTGGCAGCAGGCGACGAGCTCGCCGTCGCGCTCGACGACCAGGAGCCGGCTGCCGGACGTGGCGATCACGGCGGCCACACCCTCGGGGTCGGTGCGCTGCCCCTGGAGGATGTCCGCCTCGGTCGTCCAGCCACCCCGGCTGGCGTCGCCCCGGTAGGCCGACTCGACGAGCGGGACGAGGGCCGGGACGTCGTCCAGGACCGCCTCGCGGTAGCTGATCCGGCCGGTCTCGTGCGACGTGGCGGTGTCCATGTGAACGGGGCTCCCCTCGGGTGCTGACGATCGCCGTACGCGATCCGCCCGAGCCTAACGCGCACACCCTTCACTCCCCTTCGTACGCCTGTGCGCGCCCGTGCGCCCGCGTGTGCTCGACCGGTGCCGGGCATCCTCCGGTGAGGGGACGGCATCGAGGGGGAGGTGTGCCGTGCACGGACCGGCCCTGTCCGGGTGGTTGATGGTCGCGCTGTCCGTGGCGACGGGCGGGTACTGCCTGCTGCGGATGCGCGCGTGCGCCGGCGAGGAGCGCCGGGCCGCGGGCGGCGAGGCGGTGATGGGTTTCGGGATGGCGTCCATGGCGCTGCCCGCGGCCGTGCTCACCCCGCCGGGCTGGAGCTGGTCGGTGTACGCGGCGGTGTTCGGCCTCGCGACGCTGCACGCCCTGCTCGCGGTCCGGCACGGCGGGCACCATCTGCACCATCTGGTCGGCTCGCTCGCCATGGTCTACATGGCGGTGGCGATGGCGGCGCCCGCCGCGGGGGCGCACACGGGGCACTCCGCGGGCACGGCGGCCGGCATACCGGTTCTCACGGGCGGACTGCTCCTCTACTACATGGGGTACGTGCTCCACGCGGGCACGAGACTCGTACCGGTCGCGAGAGCGGCGACGGCCGGCGACCCGGGGCCGGCCTGGGCGACCCGGCCGGAACTGACACTCGTCTGCAGGCTGTCGATGGCGCTCGCCATGCTCGCCATGCTGGTGACGATGTGAGGCCGACGCGTCGGTGACCGGCGGAGAACGGGTCACGCCGCCCGGCGGCTGACGGGTGCGAGCGCACCGGTAATCGGTGACCCGCGACCGGCGGGAGGAGCCGCGTCGGCCTCCCCGCGCGACAACGAAACCGTGGCGTACGTCACTTGCCGTCCGCGGCCGTACCCCCGACCCGTATCCCCCTCATAGGGTGACGGGCATGTGGGTCTCCCTCGCGCTGTTCCTGCTCGGCGTCCTGACCGCCCTCGCGGCCCCCCGGCTGCTGTCACGTGCGGACTGGGTGGAGCGAGAACCCGTGGTCGCCCTCTGGGTCTGGCAGTGCGTGGTCGCCGCCGTGCTGCTGAGCTTCGCCCTCTCAATGACGTTCAGCGCGTCGACCGCCTGGCAGGCCGTGCGGGGACAGGTCTTCGCTCCCGCGCCGCGCGCGGTGGTCGACGCGTACGAACTGGGCACGACCGGCCCCTGGTCGGCGGTGCTCGCCGTCGCGCTCGCCGCCGGCGGCGTCTGGTCCGGGGCGATGCTGGGGCGGGAGTTCGGCCAGGCCCGCGCCCGGCGCAGGCAGCGCCGCTGCGATCTCCTCGTCCGTGCGCCCGTCCTGCCCGGGGAGGAGCCGGACGGCGAGCGCCTCGTCGTCCTGGAGGGCGAGCGGGCCGACGCCTGGTGGCTCCCGGGAACCACGCCCCAGCTGGTCATCACCACGGCGGCGCTCCGCAGGCTGAAGGGGCGTCAGCTCGACGCCGTCCTCGCACACGAGCAGGGGCACGCGCGCGCCCGGCACGACTGGCTGCTGCACAGCTCGGCGGCGCTGGCCGCCGGGTTCCCGGGGATCCCGGTCTTCGCGGCCTTCCGCGGGGAGATGCACCGGCTGGTGGAGCTGGCGGCCGACGACGTGGCCTCGCGCCGGTTCGGGCGGCTGACGATCGCGCTCGCACTGGTCGGACTGAACGAGGACCGGGGGGTGTTCGGGCCCGGCCCGGCACCGTGCGGGGATCTCCCGCGACGGGTGAACCGCCTGCTGACCGCGGCGCCCCGTCTCACCGCCGGCCGCCGGCTCCGGCTCACGGCCGCCGCGTCCCTGGTGCCGGTGGTCCCGGTGCTCGTGGCCTTCGCCCCGGCGCTCAGCGCGCTGGGATAGCGGGTGACGGCAGACGCTCCGCTCCGGCCGCACGCGGCAGGGCGCACGGCGGCGCGCGCGGGAGGCACGGAAGGTCGACCGGGGCCGTTCGTCGGGCAGGATCGACCTATGCGCTCCTCCGCAGTGGTCTCCGGCATCCTGTTCGTCCTGCTGCTGGTGCTCGTCGCCGTCGGATGGGCACCCCTGATCTCCTTCGACCGCTGGGCCGTCGAGGCGCTGCACCGCGACGCCGTCGCCGAGCCCGGACTCACCCACGCCCATCGTGTCCTCAGCGACTGGGGCTGGGACCCGTGGACGATGCGCGCACTCGCCGCGGCCGCCGTGGTGCTGCTGTGGTGGCGACGGGAGCGGCGCCTGGCCCTCTGGGTGACGGGGACGAGCCTGCTCGCCGTCGGGCTGCAGCAGGGCGTCAAGTCGCTCGTGGGGCGGGAGCGGCCGCAGTGGGACGATCCGGTCGACTCCGCGCGGTTCGCCGCCTTCCCGTCCGGGCACGCGATGACGGCCACGGTGACCTGCGGACTGCTGCTGTGGGTGCTCGCGATGCGCTGGAGGCCCGAGTGGCGCGGGTGGGGCACCCTCGCGACGGTCGCGCTGGTCTCGGTCCTCGGGGTGGGCTGGACGCGGGTCTATCTCGGCGTCCACTGGCCCTCGGACGTGCTCGGGGGCTGGCTGCTCGGCTGGTGCTGTGTGGCCGTGGCGGTCCTGACGTACCGCAGGAGCGTGCGTCGTGACCCGCGGACGCAGCCCGGGGCGACCGGGGACAGCGGGAGCAGAATGGGAGAGACAGGATGAAGCCGTCTGTTCTGGACGATCCCCCGTGTCGCCCAGAACAGACGGTATCCCCGGCGACCTGCCACGAAGGCATGCCGACGGGATGCGCCGAGTATATTGGCCGGCAGCCAGTCAACGCAGGAGTCCAGCATGTCCCCGCGTAGCCCATCGGTCAATGAAGAGCTCCGGCGCAAGTCCCGGGAGCGCATTCTGGAGGCCACGGTGGAGCTGGTCGACACACACGGCTATGAGGCGACCACGCTCGGCGACATCGCGGAGCGGGCCGGTTCGGCGCGCGGGCTGATCTCGTACTACTTCCCGGGCAAGCGGCAGCTCCTCCAGTCGGCGGTGCACCGTCTGATGCATCTCACCCTGGAAGAGGCGCTGGAGCGCGAGCCGCACACGGACGACGGGCACGAGCGGCTGGCCCGCGCGATCGACGCGATCCTGGGCCTCGCGGCGGAGCGCCCCACGCTGATGCGGACCCATATGGCGGGCATCCTGCAGGCCGAGGGGTTCGTGCAGTGCCCGGAGCAGCAGCGCCTCGCGTTCCTGCTGCGGGACACCGTCACGCGGTACGGCTCCGAGGACGTGGACACCGACTATCCGCTGCTGCGCGCCCTGCTGATGGGCGCGGTGGTGGCGGTCCTGCTCCCGGGCGCGGAGATGCCGCTGAAGCGGCTGCGGTCGGAGCTGTTCCACCGGTACGGCCTCGACTGGGAGGCGGGCGCGCCGCCGGACGGGGGTCCGCCCGACGGCACGCCGTCGCTCAGGCCGTCAGCCGGCCGTCACGGCTCCGGTCAGTCGTCGAAGTCGAAGTAGTCCGGCTGCGTCTGGACGTTGAGCTCGTCCATCCGGATCCGCTTCGCGGGGTCGGTACGACGGTCGGAGAGCTTCAGGACGTCGAATCCCTTGGCGATGTCGTTCGAGTAGATGTAGCCGTTGTAGTAGTACGCGGACCACGAGCCACCGACCGAGAGGGTGGTGGCGGACAGCGGGCCGCGCTCGAAGTAGGCGATCTCCTTGGGCTTGCTGGAGTCGGTGAAGTCCCAGACGGAGACACCGCCCTGGTACCAGGACTGGACCATGAGGTCCTTGCCCTTGACCGGGATCAGCGAGCCGTTGTGGGCGACGCAGTTCTCGGTGTCGGCCTGGTGGCGCGGGATCTTGAAGTAGCTGCGGAAGACGAGCTTGCTGCGCTTGCCCTTGCCCACGATGTCGTAGATGCCGTCGGCACCGCGGTTCGGGCCCACCGCGGCGTTGCAGGTGGCACCGCCGCCGCCGCCGAGCTCGTCGGTGAAGACGACCTTGTTCGCCTTCTGGTTGAAGGTCGCGGAGTGCCAGAACGCGAAGTTGACGTTGTCCTGGACCTGGTCGATCACCCGCGGGTGCTCCGGGTCCTCGATGTCGAAGAGGATGCCGTCACCCATGCACGCGCCGGCGGCGAGGTCCTTCTCGGGCAGCACGGTGATGTCGTGGCAGCCCGTGGTCTTGGAGACGCCCGGGTTGGTGGGCCCGCCCGGGTTGCCGCCGCCGTCCGGGCCCTCGCCCGGGAAGAGGACGGGGAAGGAGACGATCGCGGCCTTCTCGGGCGCCTTGCGGGGCACCTTGATGACCGAGATGCCGTCGTGCGGCGGCTGGCAGTCCGGGAACGCGGCGTTGGGCGAGTACGAGGAGACGTAGACGTACACGTCCCGCTTCTTGGGAACCAGCGTGTGGGTGTGCGAACCGCACGCGGTCTCGACGGCGGCGACGTACTTCGGGTTGCGGACGTCGCTGATGTCGAAGATCTTCATGCCCTCCCAGGATTCCTTGACCGAGGCGGGCTGCGTCGTGCTGGCGCAGGAGTTGTCGCTCCGGGAGGAGTCCGTCGAGAGGAAGAGCAGGTCCCCGGAGACGGAGATGTCGTTCTGGGAACCGGGGCAGAGGACCTGGGCGACGGTCTTCGGGGCCTTCGGGTCGCTGATGTCGAAGATCCGGAAGCCGTCGTAGTTGCCCGCGAAGGCGTACTTGCCCTGGAACGCGAGGTCCGTGTTGAGGCCCTGGAGCGCGTCCTTGGGGATGTTCGCGAGGTGCTGGATGTTCGAGCTGTGGACGATCTCGTCCACGCCGGGTATCTCACCGCTCTGGATGGCGGAGCGCGCGTCGGCCGCCTGCTGCGAGGAGACCTTGCCCTGGGCGGGTGCGTCTCCGGGGTCGGGCGTGGCGGTCGCCGGGCCTGCCACGAGCAGTGTGGCCAGCAGCCCTGCCGCGGCGGATGCCACTCCCAGGCGTCTGAGCCGGGCACGCGGATCGCGCGTGGTGGTCGTGGTACGCGGGGTACGCAACGAAGTCACTCCGTCCTCCCTGGTATCCGTTCAGCGTTGAACGGGTGTTGGACCCCGGCAGTATCTTCCTTGCCGTGCACATCTCAACAGATGGCAACACAGACGTAATGAAGGTTTTTGATCGGTCAGCCCGAGAAAAGTGCTAGGAACGGTCACAGTCCCCGCAAGAACAACTGGAGGTCGCGTTGTTGATCCGCCGTCAGCGTGCCGTCGTCGCCGCGGCCCTGTCCGCCGTCGCCGTACTCGCCCTGGCCGCCTGTGAGTCGGGGCCGGACAAGGGGGCACCGGAGGCCGGGGCATCGACCGGGACCACGGTGGTCGCGCCGGGAAAGCCCGGTGAACCGGCCAGGCGGATATCCCCCGAGGAGGCCGCCCGGCTGCTCCCCGACGAGAGCCCGAACAGCGCGGACTTCACCTACGCGCAGATGATGATCGTGCACCACCGGCAGGCCCTGACCATGACGGCACTGGCCCCGCAGCGGGCGGGCTCACCCACGGTCAGGAGGGTGGCGGAGCGGATCGCGGCGGCGCAGGGGCCGGAGATCGGCGCGATGGAAGGTTGGCTGAAAAGCAACGGTGGACCGCGTGAACAGGCGGGCCACGACCATCACTCGATGCCGGGCATGGCGACCGAGGCGCAGCTGAAGGAGCTGGGGAACGCGAAGGGCAAGGCCTTCGACGAGCTGTTCCTGAAACTGATGATCACGCACCACGAGGGGGCGGTGACGATGGCCGCCGAGGTGCTCGGTGACGGAAACAACGTCCTCGTGGAGGAGATGGCGAACGACGTGATCGCCCAGCAGACCGCGGAGATCGGCAGGATGCGGTCCCTCTAGGGTCTGTCGTCACATTCCCGTCGTCGCCCGCAGGGCAGACGGGAATGTGACGACAGACCCTAGGCCGATCCCCCGGCCTTCTCGGCGTCCCCCTCGCCCTCGCGGGCGGCCTGGGCCCCCGCCGCCGCCAGGACAGCGCCGAGGAGGCCGGGGAAGAGGGCTTCGAGGTCGTCCTCGCGCAGGGCGTTGAGCTTGGCCGTACCGCGGTACACCTGCTGAATGACACCGCTCTCGCGCAGCACGCGGAAGTGGTGCGTCGTCGTGGACTTGGTGACCGGGAGGTCGAAGTACGAGCAGCTCAACTCGGCGCGCTCACGCGCCATGTCCCGCACGATCATCAGCCGCACCGGGTCCGAGAGCGCGTGCAGCACCGCCTCCAGACGGATCTGGTCGCGCGCGGGGTGTTCGAGGGCGCGAGGGCTGGTGGCGGTCGTCATGACGGCGGCTCCACTTCATCCGGGATACCGGCCATTGTACGAGAACCCTCGTAGTTTGACAGATGCCGTACTACGATGGTTACCGTACTAGCGTCCTTCGAGGCACCCCGAAACGGAGTCCGTCATGAGCGCAGCCCTGTTCGAGCCCTACACCCTGCGGTCACTGACCGTGCCCAACCGGGTCTGGATGGCGCCCATGTGCCAGTACTCGGCGGACGCGACCGGACCGTACACGGGCGTGGCCACTGACTGGCACTTCGCCCACTACGCCTCCCGGGCCACCGGCGGCACCGGACTGATCCTCGTGGAGGCCACGGCGGTCTCCCCCGAAGGCCGGATCAGCCCGGCGGACCTCGGCCTCTGGAACGACGCCCAGACCGAGGGCCTGCGGCGGATCGCCGACTTCCTCAAGGACCACGGCACCGTGCCCGGCATCCAGATCGGTCACGCGGGGCGCAAGGCCTCGACCAAGCGCCCCTGGGAGGGCCGCGGGCCCGTCCCCGAGGGCGGCCCCGGCTGGCAGCCCGTCGCGCCGAGCCCCGTCGAGTTCGCCGAGGGCTACCCGGTGCCGACCGAGCTGACCGTCGAGAAGATCCGGGAGATCACCGGGCAGTTCGCGGACGCGGCCCGCCGCGCCCTCGCCGCCGGCTTCCAGGTCGTCGAGGTGCACGGCGCCCACGGGTACCTCATCGGCGAGTTCCTCTCCCCGCACAGCAACCGCCGGACCGACGCGTACGGCGGCTCCTTCGAGAACCGGACCCGCCTCGCCCTGGAGGTCGTCGACGCCGTACGGGCCGTCTGGCCCGAGGAACTCCCCGTCTTCTTCCGCGTCTCGGCCACCGACTGGCTGGAGGAGCAGGGCTGGACGGCCGACGAGACCGTGCGGTTCGCCGCGCTGCTGCGCGAGCACGGAGTCGACCTCCTCGACGTCTCCAGCGGCGGCAACGGCGGACCGGCCGAGATCCCGGTGGGCCCCGGATACCAGGTGCCCTTCGCCGCCCGCGTCAAGGCGGAGACCGGACTGCCCGTGGCCGCCGTCGGCCTGATCACCGAGAGCGAGCAGGCCGAGAAGATCGTCGCCAACGGCGAGGCCGACGCGGTCCTGCTCGGCCGCGAGCTGCTGCGGGACGCCTCCTGGGCCCGCCGCGCCGCCCGCGAGCTGGGCGCCGAGACCCACACCGCCCCGCCGCAGTACGCCTGGGCGATCTGAGCGGCCCCGCAGGAGGAGGACACCTTCGCGGCCCGGCCTTGCCGCGGCGCCACCGGGCCGGCTCCGCCGTCCGCTCCCGGCCGCCTCCGTCGTCACCCGGCCCTCTCCGGCACCATCCGTCTCCGGACGGGCGGTGCCGGACGCCGTGTCCGGGGGCTGTTGTCAGTGGCCGGGTGCAGACTGGCCCGTATCCGCGACAACGGCGTCCTGGAGGTGGCAGCGATGCCCGACGTACTACTCACCGTAGGCACCCGCAAGGGTCTCTTCATCGGCCGCAGGCACGACGGCCGATGGGAGTTCGACGATCCGGCCTTCCCCGCGCAGGCGATCTACTCGGTCGCCATCGACACACGGGGGCCGACCCCGCGCCTCCTCGTGGGCGGGGACAGCGCCCACTGGGGGCCGTCCGTCTTCCACTCCGACGACCTCGGCAAGACCTGGACCGAACCGGCGCGACCGGCGGTCAAGTTCCCCGAGGACACCGGAGCATCCCTGGAGCGCGTCTGGCAGCTGCACCCGGCCCCGGAGCACTCCCCCGGCGTCGTGTACGCGGGGACGGAGCCGGCCGCGCTGTTCAGATCGGCGGACGGCGGGGAGTCCTTCGAGCTCGTCCGCCCGCTGTGGGAGCACCCGACCCGCTCCCAGTGGGTGCCCGGCGGGGGCGGCGAGGCCGTGCACACGGTCGTGACCGATCCGCGGGCCCCCGACGCACTCACGGTCGCGGTGTCGACGGCCGGGGTGTTCCGGTCGCGGGACGGCGGGGCCGCGTGGGCACCCTCCAACCAGGGCGTCTCCGCCGTGTTCCTGCCGGATCCGCACCCCGAGTTCGGGCAGTGCGTCCACAAGATCGCCCAGGACGCGGGCAACCTGGACCGGCTCTACCTCCAGAACCACTGGGGGGTCTTCCGCAGCGACGACGCCGGGGCCAGCTGGACGGACATCGGCTCCGGGCTGCCCTCCGACTTCGGCTTCGCGGTCGCCGCGCACCCCCACCGACCGGACACCGCCTATGTCTTCCCCATCACCGCGGACTCCGACCGGGTCCCGGCGGGCCGCCGGTGCCGGGTCTACCGCACGACCGACGCCGGAGTCACCTGGGAGCCGCTGACCCGGGGGCTCCCCGAGGGCGACCACTACGGCACGGTGCTGCGGGACGCCCTCTGCACGGACGATGCCGACCCGGCGGGTGTGTACTTCGGCAACCGCAACGGCGAGGTGTACGCGAGCGCGGACGACGGCGACAGCTGGCGCCTTCTCGCCGAACATCTGCCGGACGTCCTGTGCGTGCGGGCGGCGGTGCTCTAGAGCCGGGCGCCCGCGGGAGCGGCGCGGGGTCACCCCCGGCAGGCCCCCTGGTCCCCTCCGTCACGGAGGGGACCGAGGGTCAGGGCAGGCGCCAGTCCACGGGCTGGGCGCCCTGGTTCAGGAGCAGTTCGTTGGCGCGGCTGAAGGGGCGGGAGCCGAAGAAGCCGCGGTCCGCCGACATCGGGGACGGGTGCGCGGACTCGATCGCCGGAAGGTCGCCGAGGAGCGGCCGGGCGTTGCGGGCGTCGCGGCCCCACAGGATCGACACCAGGGGCTTGCCCCGGGCGGCCAGCGCGCGGATGGCCTGCTCGGTCACCTCTTCCCAGCCCTTGCCGCGGTGGGCGGCGGGCTTGCGCGGGGCGGTGGTCAGCGCCCTGTTGAGAAGGAGGACGCCCTGCCGGGTCCACGAGGTCAGATCGCCGTTCGAGGGACGCGGCATCCCGAGGTCGGTGTGCAGCTCCCGGAAGATGTTCTCCAGGCTTCCCGGCAGCGACCGGACCTCGGGCGCGACCGCGAAACTCAGTCCGATCGCCATCCCCGGTGTCGGATAGGGGTCCTGACCGACGATCAGAACCCGCACCTCGTCGAACGGCTGCTGGAACGCCCGCAGCACGTTCTGTCCGGAGGGCAGATACGTCCGGCCCGCGGCGATCTCCGCCCGCAGGAAGTCGCCCATCTCCGCCACACGCCCCGCGACGGGGCTCAGGGCCTCCGCCCAGCCGGGCTCCACCAGTTCGCTCAACGGTCGCGCTGTCACAGTCCGTCACTCTACCGGCCTACAGTGACACCCCGGTCCGGACGGCTCCACCAGCCGCCCCCTAGACTCCGCCCACTCCCCCGCCCCACCCGCTGCGAGGACGGTGCACCCGTGGTCTCCGTGAACGCCCCCTCCGAATCCACCGACACCACCGACGCCCTGGTCGTCGGCGTCGACTCCGGTGGTTCGGGGCTCCGGATCGCGCTGGCCGAGGCGGTGACCGGAGCCGTTCTCGACACCCGGACCTCGCGGGAACCCGTGCGGACCGGCCCCGGCGGGATCTCCGCCCGGCACTTCCTCGACCAGGTCCTGCCGGCCGTCCGCTCCCTGACGGAGTCTCACGGCGGGCGGCCGGTCGTCGCCGCGGCGGTGGGCGCCGCCGGGATGGCGACGCTCGGAGACGAGCTGCGGGCCGAGCTGCCGGGTGCCTTCGCCGAGGCGTGGGGCGTGCGGCGGCTCGCGCTCGCGGCCGACGCGGTCACCGCGTACGCCGGGGCGCTCGGGCAGGAGCCCGGGGCCGTCGTCGCGGGCGGCACGGGGACGATCGCGCTCGGCACCGATCTCAGGTCCTGGCGACGGGCCGACGGCTGGGGCCACCTCCTCGGCGACTGCGGCAGCGGCGCCTGGATCGGCCGGGCGGGCCTGGAGGCGGCGATGCGCGCGTACGACGGGCGGCGCGGCGGTTCCGTGGCGCTCCTCGCCCGGGCCGAGAAGCTCTTCGGCCCGGCGGCGGGCCTGCCGGGCGCGCTCTACCCCCGTACGGACCGGCCGGCCGTCCTCGCCTCCTTCGCCCCCGAGGTGGGCCGGTGCGCCGCCGGGGACCCGGTGGCGGCGGACATCCTGACGCGGGCCGCCGAGCATGTCGCCGAGGCGGCGGAGGCGGTGTGTCCGGCCGCGCCCGGGGCGACGGTGGCGCTGACCGGAGGCCTCTTCAAGATGGGCGACCCCCTGCTCGTACCGTTGCGTGCCGCACTCGCGGAGCGGATCCCGCAGGCCCGTACGGTGGCCCCCGCCGGGGATCCGCTGGCCGGGGCGGTCACCCTCGCGGCGGCGCTCGCCACCGGCACACTGCGGCTGCCGGAGGACGTCTCCCTGCTACGCCTGTTCGGGGACGACGTGCCCACGGCGGAGACATCCGCCCAGGTGGGAGGTGGTGCGTCGGGCCATTGAGGCCTCGAAGACCACCTCCAAGAGGGGACATAGAGGGACAGAAGGCGCGTGACCGCACCTCAGCCGACGGCGCACCGGACGAAACCAGTAGCATGCGGCGCCATGAGCTCCCCCAATGGGCCTGCTTCCGGCCTGCCTGTACGAATGCCTCGACCCCGTCAGTCCGGGCGGCACCGTCGCCCCGAACCCGCGGCGGCGCCCGAGGGCGCTCCCGCACTGGTTCTCGCCGTCCCCGGCGCGCCTTCCGCCGCCATACGCTCGCTGGCCGAAGAGGTCGTGAGCATCGCCCGCTCCGAGCTGCCCGGCCTCGAGGCCCTGATCGGCTTCCTGGAGGGCGACGACACCGAGTTCCCCTCGCTCGCGACCATGCTCGCGGTCGCCTCCTCGGTGCGCACCGAGCGCTACGAGCTGGCCGTGGCCGCCGGCCGCGAGGTCAGCGCCCCCACCGGCCCCGCCGCGGTCGTCGTGCCGCTGCTCGTGGGCCCGGACAGTGCCCAGACGCGCCAGGTGCGCCAGGCCGTCATGGACGCCGGCAACACCGCCGAGCTGTCCGACGTCCTCGGCCCGCACCCGCTGCTCGCCGAGGCGCTCCACGTGCGCCTCTCCGAGGCGGGTCTGGCCCGTGCCGACCGCGCCCGGCTGTTCACGGTCGCCACGGCCGCCGACGGCATCATCCTGGCCACGGTCGGCGGCGAGGAGGCCGTCCAGGCCGCCGGGATCACCGGCATGCTGCTCGCCGCGCGCCTCGCCGTGCCGGTGATGGCCGCCGCGCTCGACCAGGAGGGCTCGATCGCCTCCGTCGCCGAGCAGCTGCGCGCCGCCGGTTCGGAGCAGCTGGCCCTCGCCCCGTACCTGATCGGCCCCGAGCTGGCCGACGGTCTGCTCGAAGAGGCCTCGAAGGAGTCCGGCTGCGCCGCCGCCGAGCCGCTGGGGGCCTACCCGGCGATCGGCAAGCTGGTGCTCTCGCAGTACACGGCCGCCCTGGGCATCCCGCCGCAGCAGCCGCAGGGCGCGCCCTCGCTCTGAGGCCCGCCACCCCGCCCGTACGTCGAAGGGCCCGCACCGGTCTCCGGTGCGGGCCCTTCGACGTACCTCCGTGTCCCGGGGCGATGGCTCCCCTGTCCGTCGGGGCGGCGTCGCCCTCGTCCGCCGGGGGTGCCGTCTCGTCGCGCCCCGGCAGGCGGGCGCGCCGGCTCAGCCGAAGACGACGCAGGAGGCGGCAGGGGCCTCGACGGAGCCCGCGCGCGCGGGGATCCCGGTCTGCGGGTCGAGGGTGAACCAGGTGACGTCGCCGGAGCGCTCATTGGCCGCGTACAAGTGGCGGCCGGACGGGGCGAGGGTCAGATCGCGGGGCCAGGTGCCGCCGCACGGAACGGTGGCGACGAGGGAGGCCTCCGAGCCCTCGGGGTCGAGCGCGAGCACGGCGAGGGTGTCGTCGCCGCGGACGGCGACCCAGAGGAAGCGCCCGTCGGGGGCGACGACGACCTCGGAGGGGTAGCTGGGGCCACCGGCGCCCTCGGGCACGGCAGGAGTCTCGGGGACGACAGGGACCTCGCCGAGGGGTTCGAGCACGCCGGCCCCGGCGTCCCAGCGGCAGACGGTGAGGGTCGGCTCCAGCTCGTTCAGGACGTACGCGTGCGTGCCGGCCGGGTGGAAGGCGAGATGACGCGGCCCGGTGCCCGGGCGCAGGGCGGTCTCCCCGTGAAGGGTGAGCGCGCCGGTCTCCGGGTCGAGGACACAGACACGTACGGAGTCGGTCCCGAGGTCCACACTGACGATCCACCGGCCGCTGGGGTCGGGGAGGACCTGATGGGCGTGGGGGCCGGCCTGGCGTCCGGTGACGGGTCCGCCGCCCTCGTGCCGCAGGACGGTCGCGGCGGGGCGGGCGGTGCCGTCCTCGGCGAGGGGCAGGGCGGTGACGCTGCCGGAGGTGTAGTTGGCGGTGAGCAGGTGCCCGGCGGCGAGGGCGAGGTGGGTGGGAGCCGCTCCGTCGACGGGAACGGGCGAGCCGAGAGTCCGGGGTGCCGGTCCGGTCACGTCGAAGGCGCCCACCGCCCCCGCCTCGGTCTCGGAGACGGCGTGGAGCACGGGTCCGGCGAGGGCGAGGAAGGAGGGATCGGCGACGGCGTCGCTGACGCCGGTGACCGTCAGCGCGCCGGTCTCCTCGTCCAGGTCGGCGGCGAGGACTCCCCGCCCGCCCGCCGAGGTGAAGGAGCCGATGTACGCGCGCACCGCGCTCCGCCCCTGAACCGTCCCTGTGCCGCCCACGGCGCCTCCCCTGTCCCCGGGGCCGGTCACGGTCGACCGGCCTGCGTCCGGCCGACGGTAGCAGGCGGTCTATACCAAAGGAGGGTGGTGGTGGCTCAGGAGGCGGTTCGCGGCGCGGCCGGCCGGACGGCCACCGCCACCGCCACCGTCGCAGCGGGCCACGGAGGGCCGGCTCGGCGACGGGAGTCGCTCCTCGTCAGGAACGGACGAGGAGCGAGCCGGGAGGCGTCCGCAGCGGCTCGTCGAGAGCGGCCAGGAGCTTCTCCAGACCGCTGACATGACCGAGCGCGACCTGACCGGCGGTCGGCGCGACAGCACCGTCCTCTGTCGCCCGCTCCCCCGCCTCCGGGCGGGACCGGGGCGAGGTCAGCCGCTCCACGGCCGCCTCGACGCGCCAGCAGGCCGCCGCCAGCCGGGCATCGTGACTCGCGGCCGGATCGGCCGCGACCGCGGCGAGCCCCCGCACCTCGTCGGCGCACTCGTCGAGGAGGGCCAGCACCTGACGGGCCCGGGCCTTCCGCCCCCGGAAGGGGCTCAGCGGATGGACCAGCGGCGCGAGGGACAGCCGTACGCGCCCCAGCAGCAGCTCCAGCTCGGCCGCGTGGGGGCTCGGGTCGGCGTCCTCCTCGCCGGAGAGCCGCCGAAGCGAGGCCGACGTCGCCGCCCGCACGCCCCGCAGGGCGCGCTGGATCCACGCGTCGTTGATCGCGTGCGTGGTGACCGGAAGTATCAGCATCACGGCGAGCCCGGCACTCACCGCGCCCACGGCCGTCTCCTCGAAGCGCAGCACCAGCAGCGCCGGATCGAGCACGCCGAGGAGCCCGTAGAGCAGGCCCGCCATCACGGTCACGGCCAGCATCATCCAGCTGTACGAGACGGGCGCCGTGTAGAAGATCCCGAAGACGCAGACGGCCACCAGGAGGGCCGTCGGCAACGCGGCTCCGTCGAGCGGGATGGCGACGACCATGCCCACGGCGATCCCGATCACCGTGCCGAGGACCCGGCGGAAGCCTCGTACCAGCGTCTCGCCCCGCGACACGGTGTTGACGAAGATCCACCAGGTCGTGCCGACGGCCCAGTACCAGCGGTCCTCGGAGAGCACCTGACCGATCGCGAGCGCCACGGCACACGCGGCCGCCGCCTGGATCGCCTGCCGCGTGGTCACCCGGGAGAGCCCGGAGCCGGGCAGCGGGGCCGGTGCGGCAGCGGGCGGAATACGCCGCTCCAGCGGCCAGAGCACGAACCGGACCGTACCGGCGGCCGCCAGGGCGATCCCCACGGCGGCGTACAGCTCGGGAAGCTGGCCGGGCACCGCGTGCAGGAACTGGGTCGTGAAGAAGTTCATGAACGCGAAGATCCCCAGCGCATGCCCACGCGGGCCCCAGCGCCGGGCGTAGACCCCGCAGAAGACCACGGCGAGGAAGGCGAGGTCCCGCAGCAGCGTGATGTCGTGCAGCGCGGTGGCCAGGGCGAGGACGGGGAAGCCCGCGGCGGGGAGCAGCAGGGTGGTCACGGCCTGCGCCCGGACCGTGGAGTCCATCACGGTGAACAGCGCGAGCAGCGCCGCCAGACCACCGGTGATGGAGGCGGTCAGCGAGAGCCCGGCCAGCTCGGACAGAGCGACGGCGAGGGCGATCCCCATGACGGCCCGCAGCGAGTTCCTCAACCTGACGCGCCCCGGATCCGGTGCCACGAACATCCTCTTCACGGGTGTGAACCGCCCCCTTGTCTTGCCTTTCGCCCTGCCGCACGGCATCCCGGGGTGGTGGGAGCTCATGGACATGACGAAGGCGCCGCGGTCCGGACCGGCCTCGTCGCCGCCCCGGCGCTGCGCGGCGCCGAAAGTACCTGGATACGACAAGGAAACCATCAGGAGTACCTGTGGCTCAACTCAACTCGCGATCACTGGGCCAATGGCCCAGCGGACCCTCCCGAGAACCGTCCATCCGCGGCCAACGGACCATCCGCCCACCCGCGCTCCGACGCGCGCCGCCCGCCCCGCCTCGGGACCGCCCCCGTGGCGGGCCGGTCCTACTGTGGAGACAGAGTCGAATCCCTGGAGCGCGCCATGCTCGACCTTCCGAGGGCCGCAGCCGTGCCGGTGCTCCCGGTCGTGGGTCGGAAGCCGGACAGCTGATGGCCGCCCGTCCCGGGAGGCGACAGTCCCCGTTCGAACGGATACGAAGGCTGGTCCGCCGGTCGCGGGCCGGGCACCGGTGGGGTCCGGTCAGCGGGCTCGATCTGTGGCAGCGCTCGCTGGGGTTCGCGGCACTCGGGTTCCTCACGCTGATACCGCTGCTGATCGTCGTGTCCGCGGCGGGCGCGGGGAGCGGCAAGGGGTTCGCCCAGTGGCTCGGGGACGGCCTGGGAGTGTCGGCGCCCGCCAGGACGGAGATCGAGCGGCTGTTCGCCCTCCCCGGCCAGGTGCGGCGGACCACGACGACCTTCGGCCTCGTCCTGCTCGCCGTGTTCGGGCTCTCCTTCGGCACCGTGGTGCAGAGCGGCTACGAGAAGGTCTGGGACCTCCCTCCCGCCCGCTGGCGGGCCAGGTGGCGGCATGTGCTGTGGCTCACCGTCCTTCTGGGAGTCCTGTACCTGTTCGCGGTCGCCCCCTTCTGGCACCACAGTCCGGCCGCCGGCGTCGTGACCGTACTGAGCGGCATCCTGTTCTTCTGGTGGTCGCAGCGACTGCTGCTCGGCGGCAGGGTCGCGTGGACGGCCCTGCTGCCCGGGGCGGTGGCGACCGTGCTCGGGCTGCTGGGGCTCAGGGTCTTCTCCCGGCTCGTCTTCTCTCCGCTGATCGCGTCCAGCGCCGTCACCTACGGACCGTTCGGCGCCTTCCTCGTCATCCAGACCTGGCTGGTGGCGGTGGGGGTGGTCGTGTTCGGCGGCGCGCTGGCCGGCCGGCTGTTCGACGACGAACTTCCCCGTCTGAGGCAGGCGCTGAAGCGGCGGAGGTGAGGTGCTCGCGAAGATCCGGTGGCATGCCTCGCCGTGTCCGGGGCAGGCGGAGCCCAGGCGGGCACGAAACCCGCCAGGCACGACATACGGAAAAGGGAGGGCGGCGGGGAACCGTACGCCGTCCTCCACCGACCGGAGGAGTTGTTTTCGCGTGACCGAGAACGTGTGGAGCTACAAGTCGACCGCTGGCCACCTGGCCGGGACCGATCTGACCGGCTACAAGGTCGAGGCGACCGACGGCGGCATCGGCAAGGTGGACAAGCACTCCGACGAGGTCGATGACGCCTATCTGGTCGTGGACACCGGAGTCTGGATCTTCGGCAAGGAGGTCCTCCTGCCGGCCAGCACGGTGGTCCGCATCGACGTGGACGACCGGAAGATCTTCGTCGAACGGACCAAGGAGCAGATCAAGGACGCTCCCGAGTTCCACCGCGACAAGCATCTGGAGGATCCCGCCTACCGCCATGAGGTGGGCATGTACTACGGGCTGGGCGGCCCCTTCGGTGGCCGCATCGTCTGAGCCCCGGTAAGGCGCAGGGCCCGAACTCGACGAGTTCGGGCCCTGCGCCACGCCCGCGCGCGAGCACGGCGCGCGCCGCGTCGTGTGAGACTTGCCGCATGGACGAGGGGCGGGAGTCGCGGTGGGAGAAGGACGCGATGACGGTGGAGATCATGTTCGCGCTGGTGACGGCCGGAGCGCTGGCCGCGCTCGTCTTCGGCGTGCTGCTCCTCCCCGCGATGGCCGTCGGCCTTTCCGAGCCCGCCGGGAAGGGCCTGCTCGTGGTGGGAGCCGTGCTGGCCGCCGCCGCCGCGGTGTGGCGAGTGGTGCGCGTACTGCTCCGGTTCGATGCGCATCGGCGTCAGGGGCGCTGACCCGGAGGCCCCACCACTGTGCCTGACCGGTCGGTTCGGTCCGTCACGCGGGACGATCTCGCGCCCACGGTCGACCGGCCCCCGTGGCAGACTCCGTCGCATGGCACCGATGTCGCACGGGAGGGAGTGCACGTCATGATCCTCCCGAAGGTCCGGGACCGCCGCTTCGTGACGATCCGCCGTGGGGGAACCCTCACCGACGCGGACCACCGTCTCCTCGCACTGTGGGCCGCCGCGTGCGCGGAGCATGTCCTCGGCCTCTTCGAGTCGGCACAACCCGAGGACCCGCGACCGCGCCGGGCGATCGAGCATGCGCGGGCCTGGGTCCGTGGCGACGTCAAGATGATGGAGGCTCGCGCGGCGGGCGGCCATGCGATGGGGGCGGCCCGAGACCTGCGCGGGGCGGCACGGCATGCCGCCTACGCCGCCGGCCAGGCCGGGGCCGTCGCCCACGTCGCCGCGCACGAACTCGGCGCGGCCGCCTACGCGATCAAGGCCGCACAGGCAGCGGCGCCGAAGGACGAGAGCGAGACCGTGCGACGCCTCGAGTGCCGGTGGCAGCGCGATCAGCTCCCGGAGGCGATCCGCGAACTCGTCCTCGACGACCAGAGGTCGCGCAACGACATCTGCTGGTCGGTGTTCGACCGCTGAGTCGCCACGGTGCGGCTTCGGCGGCCTCGCCCGCCCCTGTTCGAGCGTCGCGGGCGCCGAGGTGCTGACGCACTCACGCACCGACGTCTACGACTCCGGCGGCCGCTCCAGATCCTGGACGGCGCGGGCGGCCTGTACGGCGGCGCCGCGGGCTGCCCTCAGAGCGCGCTCCGCGCTCGTCACCGCCCTGCTCACCGTCGTGGCCGCCGTCCCGGCCTCCCGCTTGGCCCGTCGGGCTTCGCTCAGCTCGTGCTCCAGGCCGCGGACTCGCTCGGCCGCTTCCTCGGCCTTCCCGCCCGCCGCCCGACGCGCGTCCCGCGCTTCGGCGACCTCCCGCTCCCGTCGGGCGACTTCCGCGTCGGCTTCCCCCGCCGTCGTACGGGCACGTTCGAGGTCGCGCACACGGCGCGCGTCCTCATCACGGCCGGGCTGCGCCCTCGGGCTCCTCCCTCGCTCCTTCGTCGACTTCTTCGTCGACTTCTTCGTCGACTTCTTCGTCGATGTTTCCTCCGGTGGTGTCGAGGCCGGGGACCGGCGAGCGAGCGCCGCCGTCTCCGGGGTGACCGCGCCGAACCCGACCGCGGCCTCCGGCACCCTCACGAGCCTGCCCTTCGACCACCGCTCGGCGACGTCCTCATCGGCGAGAACGCCGTGGAGGGTCTGCTCGATCTCGTGCAGCACGGTGTCGCTCACCGGCTGCCCGGCCGCCTTCGCCAGGTCGGCGGCCGTGCGGGCGAGAGCGGTGACCAGTTGGTTCCGCTGTCTGCTCGCCGACCGCAGCTGTTCGCCGTCGAGTGTCCGATGGGCCTCCCGCAGCGTCTCCCCCAGGGCCAGGAACTGCCGCGCTTCCGGCTGTTTCTGACGGGCCAACACGTTGGCGGCCCAGGCCGCGATCGAAGGCCGCCGCAAGGCGGCGACGGCCTTCGCCGCCACCGCGTTCTTCGCCGCGCGCGCCTCGGCGACGTACCCGTCCCGCGCGGGAACGAACTCCGCAGGCCTCAGCCCGTACAGCTCCTCGGCGACTCTCTCGACATCCACGCCGCCCACTCTGCGCCGCCACCACACGCCCGGCACGGTCCCGCTCGCCGCTCCCTCCACCGGATGCCCGCGCCGATCACCCACTCGGGCGCCGCTCCCGCGCCGAAGTGGCGAGTGCCGCCACCCCGGACGCGGCACTCACCAGGGGGCAGCCGCCCTTCCTGCCGGACCCAGGACCGAAGGAGGCAGGCCGCACATGGCCGTGGACGAGCTCGACACCCGGATCCTGCGGCTGCTCATCGAGCAGCCACGGACCAGCGTGCGGGAGTACGCGCGGATCCTGGGGGTGGCGCGGGGCACCGTGCAGGCCAGGATCGACCGCCTGGAGCGGGACGGAGTGATCACCGCGACCGGCCCCGTCCTCTCCCCCGCCGCCCTGGGACACCCGGTGCTCGCCTTCGTCCATGTCGAGGTGACCCAGGGCCACCTGGACGAGGTCGGCGACGCGCTCGCGGCCGTTCCCGAGATCGTCGAGGCCTTCTCCATCACCGGTGGCGGGGATCTGCTCACCCGGGTGGTGGCACGCGACGCCGGACACCTGGAGGACGTCATCCAGCGACTCATCCAGCTGCCCGGAGTCGTCCGCACCCGCACCGAGATCGCACTGCGGGAACGCGTGGCGCACCGGCTGCTGCCCCTGGTCGAAGCGGTCGGGCGCCGGTCGGGGGCCGCGTGAGTCGCATACTGGGCCCCGGCCGCACCGCGCTTGACGAGAGCCTTCCGATGGAGGGTGGCAAATGCGGCGTGATTCACTGAAACACATTGCATACGCCAGACTTATCTGCCTATTCTCTCGTACATGCAGTCCTACACCATCGGGCAGGCCGCGCGCCTGCTGGGCGTCAGCCCCGACACCGCACGCCGCTGGGCCGACGCCGGCCGGTTCGCGACCCACCGTGACGAGAACGGCCGACGTCTCATCGACGGCCGCGACCTGGCGGCGTTCTCCGTCGAGGTCGCGCAGAGCGGTTCGGACGACGAGGACATGTCGTACACCTCGGCCCGCAACGCGTTCCCCGGCATCGTCACGGCCGTCAAGCTCGGCGACATCGCCGCGCAGGTCGAGATCCAGGCGGGCCCGCACCGGCTCGTCTCGCTGCTCACCCGTGAGGCGGTGGAGGAGTTGGGCCTCCAGGTCGGCATGCAGGCCACCGCCCGCGTGAAGTCGACCAGCGTGCACATCGACCGCGTCTGACGCCGTCCCCCGCGGAGGGGAGGGCGTCGGCGCGCAGGCCTGTGGCAAAAGGGCGTTCGGTAGGGGTGCTCCATGCCGTTCAGCGGGTCGTACGGGCGAGCAGCATCGCCACGTCGTCCTGCGCCGGTGCCGCCAGGAGCCGTTCCAGGACCTCGTCGCACAGCTCGTCCAGGGGACGGTCGAGATGCCGGAGCGCCTGGGCGAGCTGCCGCATCCCCTCGTCGAGGTCGCGGTCCCGGGCCTCGATGAGGCCGTCCGTGTAGAGCACGAGCAGGCTGCCCTCGGGCAGGGCGACCTCCTCCGTGCCGAAGTCGTGGGCCCCGGTGCCCAGCGGGGTTCCGGGCGGACCGTCGAGGAACGTGATCGTGCCGTCCGGGGTGGCCACGGCCGGCGGCGGATGGCCGGCGCGGGCGATGATCCAGCCGCCCGTGGCCGGGTCGTGGACGGCGTACACACAGGTCGCCATCGCGTCCTCGCCGAGGTCGGCCACGACGGCGTCCAGTGAGCTGAGCATCTGCGCCGGCGGGATGTCGTGGCGTGCCAGGGTCCTTACCGCCGTGCGCAGTTGCCCCATGACGGCCGCCGCGTGGATGCCGTGCCCCATGACATCGCCGATGACCAGCCCCGTCCTGCCTCCCGGCAGGGCGATGGCGTCGTACCAGTCGCCGCCGACGTCATGGGCGCTCGCCGGCAGGTAGCGGCCGGTGAGTTCGAGACCGGTGACGGCGGGCAGCGCGCTGTTCGTGAGGCTGCGCTGGAGGGTGATGGCGGCCTCCCGCTGGGTGGTGTAGAGGCGCGCGTTGTCGATGTTGAGGGCGGCGCGGGCCACGACCTCGTCGATGAGGACGCAGTCCTGCGCGTCGAAGGGCTCGCGGGTGCGCAGCCGGGTCACCGTGACCGAGCCCAACACCTGGCCCCGCGCCACCATGGGCACGAGCCGGGCCGAGCCGATGCGGGTGGCGAAATAGGTGCGGAGCGCCTCCGTGCGCGGGTCGGTGAAGAGCTCCAGAAGGTCGGACGTGAAGAGGTTCGTGGGCCGGCCGCGGGCGACGACCTGCTCGTACACGGAATCCAGCGGGATCTGGAAGGTCTGCCCCGGCGCCAGCAGCGCCGTGGGGGCCGTCGGGTCCGGGAAGCGGGCCGCGAGCCGTCGCAGCACGCCGCGTGTGGACGCCACCGGGTCGTCGGGTTCGAGCACCGACTCCAGCATCTGCACGTCGGCCGAGTCGGCGAGCTGGGGCACGAGGAAACGTACCGCCTCCTCCGCCGTCTGCTTCAGGTCCAGGGTGGTGCCGATCCGGGCACCCGCCTCGGCGAGCAGGGCGAAGCGGTGACGGGCCCGCTCGACCTCGGTGTGCGCCTCCTGGCTCTCGGTGATGTCGACGAGGGAGGCGATGAGCCCAAGGGACCGCCGGTCGTCGGCGCGGTCGAGGAGCGGGGCGTAGGAGCAGGACCAGATGTGGTCGCGGTCGGGGTCGGCGGGGGTACGGCCGACCCGGCGGGCGTCGACGACTGCGTGCCCGCTCTCGAGGACCTGCAGCATCAGTGATTCGAGGGAGGCGGCGTTGACTCCGGGCACGACCTCGGTGAGGCGGTGGCCCACGTGCTCGGCCGCCGACACCCCGTTCATCCGGGCCAGGGCGTCGTTGACGCGGAGGAACCGCAGATCCGGGCCGAGCAGGGCGAGCCCGATCGGCGACTGGGTGAACAGGCTCTCCATCGCCGCCAGGTTCTCCCGCATGCGCAGGACCTCGGAGGTCTCCACGGCGATGAGCATCGCCCCCGGCCGCCCCTCCGGGTCGGCGGCCGGCACGATCCACATCTCCATGGCGATCGTGTGCCCGTCCCGGTGGCGGACGGGAAGGGTGCCCACCATGGTCTCGCCGGCCTGGACGCGGTCGGTGAGCCGTTCGGCGAGTTCGCGGTTGGCGTCGGGTACGAGCAGCGGGGTGGCGAGGCGGCCGAGCACGTGCTCGGGGCGGTGGCCGAGGAGATCCTGGGCGGCGAGCGACCACTCGACGATGTGACCGCCGGCGTCCTCCCGCCAGAGGGCGATCGGCAGCAGCTCCCGGAGCACACCCGCGTCCCCGACGGCCGCCCGGGGCGGCTGCGGAACCCTGCTCGACGACTGGTGAGTCTCCAACGCATCGACCTACGCATCGGCCCGGCCCCGGGGGGCGCATTCCCTATCGAATCACCCTAGCCGAGTACCTGACGGCGGGCGCTGCGCAGTGCGGCCGATCGATGTGGTGATGCGGTGATGCGGCTGTACGGCGGGGGCGAGGGGCGCGTGGTGCGGACGGGCGGCGGGGGCTGGACGGCACCCGGGGCGGCGGCACGGGCTTGGGCGGGGCGGGGCGTGGTGGGAGCTGGGCGGCACGGGCTTGGGCGGGGCGGGGAGAGGTGGAGTGGCGCGAGAGAAGGAGCGCGGTCGGGCCGGGGGCGCGGGCGAAGCGGCGTGGTGGGGCGGGGTCGGGGTTTGGCCGGTGGGCGTCCGCGGACGGCCTCGGGTCCGAACCTGGTGGCCTCAGCAGGGCCCGCTGACTGAGATCGGCGGGGATCGGCCGGCCTCCATCAAGATCGGACACGGCCTGCGGGTTCCGTAGTTCTACGGATGTGCGGGCAACGCGTGACTGCGAGGGTCGACTCGACCTCTGCGTGTAAGCGTCCCCCGCCTACGTCGCCCGCTCACCCCTCACTTCCCGGAGCACCCCGCATGAGCAGCCGCTCGCCCGACGAGTTCCGCCTCGGTGTGCGTCCGTACGACCGGGCCTTCGGCGGCGGCGAGCCGGAGGATCCGCACGAGCTGCTCCACCGGGCCCGGCGGCTCACCGCCCAGGGGCATCCCTGGGCCGGAAGCGCCTGGGAGCGGGCGGCGACGGCGCTTCGGCGCGCGGGCGGGGCCCTCACCCCCGGCGACCACGCCGACGCCCTCGACGCCACCGCGCTCGACTGCCGGGGCGCGGCCGGGCCCGCCGCGGGACCGCTCTTCTTCCGCGCCGCCGACCTGCACGAACAAGCCGGACAGCGGGGCAAGGCGCTGGTCTCGCGGGCGCGGGCGCTGGTCGCCGGGCCCGGACCCGGCGCGACGGCCTTCACCCGGCTCGCGGAACTCTGCGAGCGGGCCGTCGCCCTCCATGCGATCGGGCGGGCCGGCACCGCGGAGACCGCGACGGTGCGTCTGCTGCGCGGTCGAGCACGCGCCGATCTGCTGGACACCGCTCCCGACCCGGTGGCCGAGGCCGGGGCCCTGCGCGAGGAGCTCGAAGGGCTGATCGCCTTCGCCGCACCGCACCGGGCGGACTCCGCCGTCCTCGGCGTCCTCGCCGACGCTCGCGCGCTGCTCGGCCGTGTCACCGCACCCGACGACCCGGCCGCCGCGCTCGTCCATCTCAGGGCCGCGGTCGACGATCACCGGGCGGGGGGCCGGCCGTCGCCGGCGACCGAGTACCAGCTCCTGCTCTCCGCCGTCCTGCGGACCTCGGGAGCGCGTGCGGAGGCGGCGGCGCTCCTGCGGTCCGCCCTCGCCTCCGAGGTGCCCGACACACCCCTCCGGGACGCCGACCGGGCTCGTCTCTGCCTCGCCCTCGCCCGTACGGTCGCCGAGTCCGACGATCGGATGCGTACGACCGGAGGTCCGGAGGGCGGGGACGAGGAGGTCTCGCTCCTCGCGGAGGCCGTCCGTCATGCCGACGGGCCCGCCCAGGACGTCCGGGTGGGCGCCCTCGCGCGTCTCCTGCTCGGTGTGGCGTACGCCGAGCGCGGACGGTGTCGCGAGGCCTCCGCCCTCCTCGAACAGGCCCTGGCCGGCTGCGCGGAGGAGGGAGACACCGCGGCGCGGGTCCGGGCGAGGGCCTGGCTCGCGGACTGCGCGCTGCGTCTGGGCGAACCCGTCCGGGCCTCCCGCGAGTACGCGCTCGCGGCGGTGGAGGCCCTGGCCTGGGACGACCGGCGGCACGGCGCGGCCCTCAGCCATCGGACGGCGTACGCGCTCGGCGTGGCCGGATCGCCCGAGAAGGCGGCCCGTGCCTACGAACGGGCCGCCGACCTGGCGCGGGCCGCCGGTGACCACACCGCCGCGGCCCGCTCCCTGCGCGCCCGGTCCCGGCAGGTACGGGTCGCCTGGGGCGACGCCGCCGCCGAGGTGGTCCTGGCGGAGGCCCGCCGGGAGGCCGCACGCGGACGGTGCGCCGGTGCCGGGGTCGCCGGCGGCGATCGGCCCGTCGATCCGGCCGACCTCGCGGAACACGCCCGTCCGGGCTCCGCGCCGGGGGGAACCTCCCGCCCACCGACCGAAGTCCGCGCGGGGGGCGGTACGGTCGACGCCTGCGGCGACGCCGCGGTTCATGTCGAGACCGGGACCGGGATCGAGACCTCGATCGGGGTCGATTCCGAGTGGGTTTCCGACTCGGCTTCCGAGGCGGCTTCCGAGATCGACGGGGACTGCGGTGCGGGCGGGCCCTGGCCCGGGTTGCGCGAGCTCCCGGAGCCGTTCGGGCCGCAGGGCCGCTATCAGATGAACGTGTACGGAGAAGTGGGCGGGACCGGGCCGCGGGCCGCCACCGCCCCGGGGACCCGAGTACAGGGGTGCGAGTGAGCAGAGTGATCGACGGCCGCTTCGAGCTGGTGGAGCGGCTGGGCGGCGGCGGCATGGGAACGGTCTGGCGCGCCCGCGACCTGGCCCTCCACCGTGATGTGGCGCTCAAGGAGGTCCGCCCGCCGGACCCCGCGCTGGCCGAGCACGACGTCGAGGGGGCCAGGACCCTGCGCGCGCGTGTCCTGCGCGAGGCACGGGCGCTCGCCCGGATCGACCACCCCAACGTGGTGACCATCCATCACATCGTCGACGCGGGCGAGGGAACCTACCCGTGGCTCGTGATGGAGCTGGTCACCGGAGGGTCCCTCCAGGACCGGCTCGACCGGGGCACGATGACCCCCGTCGAGGCCGCGGCGATCGGCCGCGAACTGCTCTCGGCCCTGCGCGCCGCACACGAGCGGGACATCGAGCACCGCGACGTGAAGCCCGCCAACGTACTGCTGCGCCCGGACGGGCGACCGGTGCTCACCGACTTCGGCATCGCGGCGATCCAGGAATCCACCGTACTGACCGCCTCGGGCTCGATCATCGGCTCGCCGGACTACATGGCGCCCGAGCGGATCCGCGGCGGAGGGGGCAGCGGTCCGGCCGCCGACCTGTGGTCGCTCGGCATGCTCATGTACGTGGCGGTCGAGGGGCGTCACCCGCTGCGCCGGGAGAACACCCTGGCGACGCTGGCGGCCGTCCTCTCCGACGACGTACCGCCCCCGCGGCATGCCGGGGAACTGGCGGACGTACTGACCCGGCTGCTCGTACGGGACCCCTCCGCCCGCCCCGACGCGGAGGAGCTCGACCACGCGCTCGCGGCCGTCGTGTCACCGGACCAGGCCCCGGCCGCGCGTCCGGCCGACCCTCAGGGCGCCGGATCTGTACGGGACCTGGCACCCGGCCGGGCGAGCGGCACGGGCCCGACAGCGGCGGGCGAGCTGGCCTCGAAGGCAGTGGCGGACGAGAGCGGGGCGACGTCGTTCCGGCTGGCGCCGCCTTCGGCCTCGGCAGAGGCTTCGGCTTCGGCTTCGGCTTCGGCTTCGGCAGGGGCTTCCTACGCGACTTCGGCGCCCGGAGCTGTGGGTGGTTCCGGAGCCGGCGACGGGGCGTCTCCGGCCACCGCTCCGACGCCGGCGGCGGGCTCTCCGGCGCGCTCCGCCGAGGGCCGTCGGCGGAGCCGTACCGCTCGGTTCCTGGGGTCCGCCGCCGTGGTGGTGCTCGCCGTCGGCATCCCCGTCGCCGCCATGTCCTGGGACTGGCGGCCCACCGACCCGGGCAGCGGGCCGAGCGGCGCTCCCTCGCAGCAGGGTCCGGCCGCCCTGCGGCCCACGACCTCGAAGTCGCCGCGAGCGACGGAGGAGCCGACGGAGGACACGGAGCCGGTGGAGCGCGATCTGCTGACTCCCGCCGGGGTCCGGGCCGCCATCGCCGCGATCAAGGCGGCCTCGGGCGGGACCAGGGTCACCGGCTTCGTCGTGTACCCCGACTACGCGGTCTCCGAGTCGCTGGTCAAGGGCAGTACGAAGCGGTACGACCGGTACATCTACCGGGGCGAGGACGCGGCCGTCCGCCAGGGATCCGGCACCTCCTTCCCCGGCGCCGTCCCGGCCGACCTCAACGACTTCGACTGGGACGTCCTGCCCGCGCTGATGAAGCGCGCGGACAAGGAACTCGGAGTGGACGAGCCGACGAGCCGCTACCTCGTCCTCACTCCCGCCTCCACGATCTTCGGGAGCAAGCCGGGCATGAGCGTCTATCTGTCCGACTCGTACGGCTCCGCGTATCTGAACGCCGACTCCAAGGGCCGGGTGACCGCCACCTATCCCCGCAAGGACTGACCGTCCCCGACGCCGTCCCTCACCACGAGGGAGGCTAGTCCGGCCCGGGTCTCCACGCCCGTCTTGCGGTAGACCCGGGCGACATGGCTCTCCACCGTGCGAGGGCTCAGACAGAGCCGGTCGGCCACGGCCTGGTTGGTGAGACCCTCGGCGACCAGGACCGAGATCTCCCGCTCGCGCGGAGTCAGGACGGCGAGCCGTCCCCCGGGGGCGCCGTCCGGAGGGGCGGGCCGAGTGCGGTCGGCCAGGTCCACCAGCATGCGTGCCCCGCCCTCGACGGCCAGTCGGCGACCTCTCCGCCACTGGGCGGCGGCCCGGGACTCGTCGCCCCCCGCCCGGACCATCGGCGCGGCGAGCAGCAGGCTGTGGGCCTCGCGCAGGACGGCCCCCGCACGGGCGCTCTCCCGTGCCGCGTCGGTGAACGCCCGTGCGGCGGCCGCCGATTCGCCTCGCCGGGCCAGGACCTGCCCCCAGGCACGCAGTGCGGCGGCGCGCTGGACCGGCAGCCCGAGCGGCTCCGCCTCCGAGAGGGCCCGGCGCGCGACCCGTTCCGCCTCCGCGACGTCTCCGGTGGCGAGGGCCGCGCCCGCGAGGAGTTCGAGGTAGTGGGGACGCAGCGAGGGCTGGAGCCGGGAGAGGTCCCGGTCGCCGCCCGCGCGCACGAGCACCTCCCGCACCCGGTGCGGGTCCCGGCCGAGCGGTACGGCGAAACCGAGGAGGCCGCGGGCCTGGGTGGCCCACCAGCCCTCGGCCGTTCCCACCGTGGCCGCGGCCTCTTCGGCGGCGGCCAGCGCCTCAGGGGCACCGAGGGGCCGGGCGTGGAGGAGGACGACGGCCCGGATCGCCCCGCTGAAGCCGACGAGTTCGGCGCCGCCCAGAGTGCGGGCGACGGCGAGGGCCTCCTCGGCCAGGCCGAGCGCGGTACCGACCCTGGCGGTCAGGAAGTGGACGTACGCCGAGCAGAGGAGGAGCTGCGAGAGCGCGAACGGTCTCCCCGCGCGGCGCGCCATCTCGATGCCCCGGGTGGCGTGGCGCTCGGCGCTCCCGTACTGCTCCAGGAAGACCTCGGTCCAGCCCAGCCGCACCAGCGACTCGGCGTGGGCGGCCAGTTCGCCGTCGGTGAAGGCGTCGGTGAGGGCCGCCGCCTCGGCCGCGTGGACGCGGGCCGCGGCGGTCTCGCCCTCGTACGCCTCCCCGAGCGCGGCCAGGGTGAGGGACTCCGCCGTGCCCGCTTCGTCGCGCCGCCGCCGGGCCTCGTCGAGGGTCCGGGCGACGACGGGTCTGACCTCGGGGTAGCGGGCGGCGAAGAGGGCCCGGCAGCCCCACTCGACGACGAGCCAGGTCCGCAGGTCGGGGCGGGGCCCGGGAGTTCGCTCCAGTTCCCGGCGGAGCAGGGCGTCCGCCTCGGGATAGCGGCCGAGGTGGCGCTCCATGAACGCGCAGAGCAGGACGGCGGAGGTCCGCAGTTCAGCCACGTCCGCCGCGTCGCCGGTGCCCGCGACGCCCGTACCCGCGACGCCGGTGTCCTCCCGCTCCCGCTCCTGCTCCTGCTCCTGCTCGCGCTCGCCGGGGCGGCAGGCGTCGATGAGCTGGTGGAGGAGGTCCCGGCTCTCCGCCACGCGGCCGGCCGACCCGAGGGCCTGGGCCCGTCGGAGCATCAGGTCGTGCCGCCGGGCGAGGTGCTCGGACGTGTCGGGCAGCAGAGCGAGGACGGCCGCCAGCCAGTGGGCGGCGCACGCCGGGTCGGCCGCGCCGATCCGCTCGGCGGCCTCGACCAGTTCGGCTGCGACGGCCGGGTCCCAGACGGTCGTGGCACGCACCAGGTGGGGAGCGCGCTCGGTCACGGGCGCCCCCGCCTCGGCGAGGGCACGGGCCGCCCGCCCGTGCAGCTCACGGCGGTGCCACGGGTCGAGTGTGCCCCGGACGAGTTCCGACAGCGCCGAGTGGCGCAGCACCAGGACCCTCCCGTCCTCCTCGTGCCGGACGAGGTCTCGGCGGGTCAGCTCGCTCAGGACCTTGTCCACGACCGCCCGACCCGTCGGGTGCGCCGGGCTCGGCAGGACCGGCGGGCTCTGGGGGATCGCCAGGCTCCGCGGGCCCTGGGGGCTCTGAGGGCCCTGGGCGCTCTGGGGGCTCGCTACGGAGGTGAGCAGCTCGACCGTCGCACGCCCGTCGAGCACGGCGAGTGCCTCGACGACCGCTCTCTCCGTCCCGGTGAGCGGGGCGAGTTCGTCGAGGACCATCGCGACCGGTCCGGTGCCGGGCCCCTCGCCCCGGCGCGTACGGGCGTGCGCGAGGGCACGGTGGTACAGCGGGTTCCCGCGTCCGACGGCGTGGATCTCCCGCGCGGCATCGGGCGTCAGCCCGGGGACGAGTCCCTCCGCACAGGCCTCCGCCGTCAACGGCCCGAGGACGAGCCGGGCGAGGTCCCCCGATTCGGCGGCACGGGCGAGAACGGATGCCGGCCCGGGCGGGGTCTGACGCTCGCGGCGGGCCAGGACGAGCAGGACGGGCGCGCGGAGCGGATGCCGGAGGAGGTGGTCGACGAGGGCGACGGAGACGGGGTCGGCTCCGTGGAAGTCGTCGAGGACGAGGACGAGCCCGGGCGCGGCGACCCGGCCGAGCGCCGCCGCGACGCGGCGCACCCGGTCGGTCTCGCGTTCCACGCCCTGACCTGTGGACTCCGGGCCGGGCGGTCCGCCGGAGGCACCCGGCGTCGCAGCGCCCGGGGCGTCGGACGCGCCCGTGGTTCCGCGCGTCGCCGCAGTGCCCGACGTCGCCGGGTCCATGGCGGCCGCCGACGTCCTCGGGACGGCCGGGGTGCCCGTGACAGCCGACCCGTTCGAGACGGCCGGCGAACTCCCTGAGCCCCGCATACCGAGGCCGTCCCCACCAGCAGCACCGACCGAACCGGCCCCCTCGGCCCGGTCGAACCGGCCGAACCGGTCGACCGCGCCCCGCCCCGTGTACCCGGCGTCCACGTCATCCCCGCCGCCCCCGCCGCCCCGCACCGCGGGCGCCGGCTCTCGCGACTCGACGAGTTCCGCGACTGCCATCAGGGTCGGGAACAGGGCGCGGTCCCGGTGGTCCAGGTCGGCGAAGGCGTCGACGAAGGCCTGGAAGGGCGGGCCGGGGTCCGGCTCGGCGGGTCCGGCTCGGCCGCGCAGGACGGTCGCCCCCTGCCGCCGTGCCCGTACCGCGAACTCGGCGAGGAGCCGGCTCTTGCCGATGCCCGGCTCACCCGTGACATCCACGGCTACCGGCCCTGTCCCCCCGGTCCGGCGGCGCAGCAGCGCGTCGAGCCGGTCGAGCTCCCGGGCCCGCCCGACGAGGGGCGCGCGGTCTTCGCGCCCCCGGTCCGCGTCCGCGCACGTGTCCACCTGCAGTCCCCCTCGTGCGGTCATGCCGTCATGCGGTCGTGCGGTCGTGCTCCCCGCGGACGTCGGGCCGCGGGTCCGTCCGTCGGCCGGTCGTTCCGTCGGCGCTCTTTCCCTCTCTCAGTTGTACGGCACGCCACCGACAACGGCGTCAGCCGGTCGCGAGGGCCTCGAAGGCGCGGGTCTGCTCGGCGACGGCCCGCCCCGTCGGCAGGCGTTCGTTCGGGGAGGCACCGCGGAATCCGACCACTCCGGTGGTGTGCCGGCGCCTCGGCGGTGTCAGCGGCCTGCGTGGCGGACGTTCTCGGTGATCAGCTCGTGGAGGCGGTCGGCCATGGCGACCGCGAACGCGGGGTCGTTGATGTGGGCGTCCAGTTCGTGGACGCGGACCTCGCCGCCCCGGACGGCCGCGCGCAGGGCGTCGAGTCCGGCCCGGTCCGCCCCCGGGTCCTCGAAGGGCCCGTCGGCCACGTCCACGGCGGAGACACCGCGCAACGGCCAGAAGACCTCGGCCGGTCCGCGCGCGGTGCGGAGCTTGCGGCCCATTCCCGTGCCGAGTTCCGCCATCTCGCGCGCGGTGGTGCGCATCAGGGTCACCGTGGCGTTGTGGCTGAGCAGCCGCCGTTCGGCGAACCGCTCGGGGACGGTCGCCGCCGGCCCGAAGTTGACCATGTCGAGGGCCCCGGGGGCGACGACCTGCGGGATGCCCACGGCGCCGGCGCCGGTGAGCCGGGACGGACCCGCGCCGAGGACGCCGCCGAGGAGTTCGTCGGCGAGTTCGGTGGTGGTGAGGTCGAGGACGCCGCCGAGCATGCCGTCCCTGGCGAGCTTCTCGACGGCCCGGCCGCCGGCGCCGGTGGCGTGGAAGACGAGGACCTCGTAGCCGAGTTCGGCGAGCCGGGCGCGGGCGACGTCGACGGCGGGGGTCGTCACTCCGGACATCGTGGCCGCGACGACGGGCCGGCCCCGGCCCGCGGGCTCGTCGTGGTTGCGTTCGTGACGGCGGGCCATTCCGGCGGCGGCAGCGGCGGCGTTGCCGAGGACCTGGCAGGAGACGGAGTTGAGTCCGGAGATGTCGACGACGCTGTACATCAGGGTGAGGTCGCTGCTGTCGACGTACGGGGAGACGTCGCCGCCCGCCATGGTGCTGACGAGCACCTTCGGTACGCCGATGGGGAGGGCCCGCATGGCCTGGGCGGCGAGGGCGGAGCCGCCGCTGCCGGCCGCGGCGAGCACGGCGTGCAGCCTTCCCTCGCGGTAGAGGTCGACGACGGTCCGGGTGAGGCCCTCGGCCATGGCGGCGACGGCCTCTCCGTGGTCCCCGGCGGCCCGCAGCCCCGCCAGGTCGTGGCCCGCGGCCCGCGCGACGGCATCGGCGGTGACGTCGGCCGGCGGCGCGTGGGCGGGCGGGGGCGTGATCCCGGTGTCGACGAGGAGGACGTCGCTGCCGTACTCCCTGAGCCGCTCGCGCAGCCAGGCGTACTCCTCCCCCTTGGTGTGCAGTGTGCCGACCAGCACGACGGTCGCCATGCCCCCACCCTTCTGCCGTTCCCGCCCCTCGGTCCCGTCTCCCGGTCCCGCCGCTCTCGATCCTCCGTCGTGTGACCTGCGACGACAACGACGAGTCGAGCCGGATTGGGCTGAACGGTGGCGCAAGATGGACACCAACACCCGCTTGGTTTCAGCCTGTTCGACCCGAGTTCTCACCGGCTGGTCGCCGGGGCCGGGGCCACCGGGGGCGGGCGACGGGGGCACCCGCGACGAGCCCGTCGGCCACCACGGCCGGGCCGGACAGGACCCGTGGACCTGCCCGGGGGCGGCGTGCCAGCATGACGCGGTGACGCAGATCATCAAGGGGGAGAACCTGCTCGTCCCCGGGCGGGCGGGCGTGGCGGATCGAGGTCGTCCGGCGGGCGACCGGTGACGGGGTGCCGGAGGTGACGGCCTCCGCGCTGCTCCTGGACGCCACCGGCAGAGCCGTCGGACACCTGGTCCTCGAACGGGCCGGCACCGTGGGAGACCGGTCCGCGGACCGGCTGGACCTCGACACCGAGCGGGTCGGAGCGGACGTCCGGCGCATCGTGCTCGTCGCCGTCGTCCACGACAGCTCGCTCGGGCGGGTGCCCGGCCTGGCGGTGCGGACGTCGAGCGCCTCGACCGGGGAGCGACTCGCCCTGTACGAGATCGACGACGCCACCACCGAGACGGCTCTCGTCCTGGGCGAGTACTACCGGCGCGACGGTGGCTGGAAGTTCCGCGCGGTGGGCGAGGGCTACGACGCAGGGCTCGGGGCGCTGGCGGAGGACTTCGGCATCTCGGTGCCGGTGCCGGTGCCGGTGTCAGCCCCGGCCGCGGCCCCGGCACCCGCCCCGGCTCCTGCCGGGCCGGCTCCGGTGGAGCTTCCGCACGGGGCCGTGGGCAAGTCCGCGGGCCCGGCCGGGCCGGTGCCGCTTCCGCGCGGAGCCGTCGGCTAGTCCGCGTCCCTGGGAGCGGCTGCCGATACGGAGCAGGGCCACGGCTCGGGTTCGGGTTCGGGGTCGGGTTCGGGTTCGGGTTCGGGTTCGGCCCATGCTCACGTTCACGCCCAGGGCCCAGGCCACGGCCAGGCCCAGGTCGCGGCCCAGACCGAAACTCCGACCGGAGCCCGGCCCGGAGCCCAGTCCCAGCCCCCAAGCTCGGCCTCGAGCTCGCCCCGGACCACGTCCCGGGGCCCGGGAGCGATCCCGGTGGTTCCCTCGCCGGCCCCCTCGCCCGAGGCGGTCGCCGTCGCCGGGATCCTCGGCGGGGAGTTCGACGACATCGTGTACAGCGGGCGGGGCAGCGCCAAGTTCGCCATGGAGACGACCCCTCCGCCCGGGTACGTCCTGGTCGAGTCCGCCCGGACCGGCAAGGGCGCCTTCGACCTCGACTCCATCGACTGGAACGGCAGGGAGGCCGTCGACCTCGGGAACTCGGACACCTCCCACCGCTTCGAGCAGCGCGCGATGTGGTGCGACAACCTGTATCCGCTGCGCTTCCGCGTCGACTGCGGCGACCACGACGAGTGGACGATCGTGATCCGTCCCGTGAGCGCGGTGCGCGAGCTCGGCGGCGCGGCCGCCGGCCGGGGCTCCGAGGTGTTGCTGCACACCGGGCCCGCCGGCCGGCTGGTCTCCCGCCTGCGTCCGGTGGAGGGGACCGGGTCCGTACGGGTCGAGGGGTACAAGCCGCGTCGCCCCGACACCCCCGCCACGTACCCGGTCACGCTGGCCAACGAGTCCAGCCGGAACCCGGAGGACGCGCGAGAGCTGCCGGAGGGCCCGCTGCTCGTGGCGGTCGTCGAGGGAGGGGGCGACTGGTCGCTGGAGGTCCGCCCCTCCGGGGGAGTCCCGTCCCAGGAGAAGCGCTCCGGCTTCTGGCGCCGCATCGGCGGGTCGTAGATCCGACGCCCTTCAGTGGGGCGGGGCATGCGTCGACGGTAGAGACCGCGGCCTCGCCCCCGGCGGTCAGGGGTGCATCCGCGCGCCCTTCAGCACCTTGTCGACCGCGTTGCGCGGCCCGTACACGGCGAGGCCCGCCAGCTCCAGCCGGTCCCGGCCCACGGCCCGTACCGCCGCGCGGTTGTCCCGGTCGTTGCCGGTGGTGAAGAGGTCGGTCGTGAAGAGCGCCCGCGGAAGCGCGCGACAGTACGCGCGCGCGTGGGCCGCGGCCAGTGTCTCCTTCGTGCCCTCGAAGACGAGGACGGGCTGCCGGAACATCGGCAGGTACGGGGTGCCGTCGGCGTCGGCGTACGGTTCGCCGATCACCTCGGGCAGCTCGGAGCCGAGGCCGCTGACCAGGAACGCGGTGACGTTCAGCCGCTGCCAGGTCTCCAGGTCCTCCCGCAGGAGTACGGCGATCCTGGTGTCGAAGCGTACGGGCGTGGTGTCGGTGGTCGTCATGCCCCGAGACTGCCGACGCCCCTGCCCGGGCGTCTTGTACATTCCTCGCATGGTGGCCCGGCAGCAGGTCTCGGCGTGGCGCCCGTGGATCCCGGGAGTCGTGGAGGTCTTCCACGCCCACTTCACCGCGCACGCCTACCCGATGCACGTCCACGACGTGTGGACCCTGCTGATCGTCGACGACGGCGTCGTCCGCTACGACCTGAACCGGCGCGAGCACGGCACCCCGGGCGACACGGTGTCCCTGCTCCCGCCGCAGGTGCCGCACAACGGCTCTCCCGCCACACCGCACGGGTTTCGCAAGCGGGTGCTGTATCTGGATCTGACCCAGCTGGACGAGAGCTTCATCGGCGCCGCGGTGGACGGGCCCGACCTGGTCGATCCGCTGCTGCGCCGGCGCGTGGGGCAACTGCACGCGGCTCTCGCCGACCGGGGCGGCGAACTGGAGGCGCAGAGCCGCCTCGCCCTCATCCGCGAGCGGCTGCGCACCCACCTGAGGCCCGGGCCGGTCCCCCGCGCGCGGGCGGCCGATCCCGGCCTGGCCCACGGGCTGCGCGAGCTCCTCGACGCGCGGCTGGTCCAGGGCGTGACCCTGGACGAGGCCGCGCGGCTCCTGCACGCCCACCCCACCCATCTGGTACGGGCCTTCAGCGGCGCGTTCGGTATCGCCCCGCACCAGTACCTGACGGCCCGCCGGCTCGACCGGGCCCGGCGGCTGCTGCTCGACGGGCAGCCGCCCGGGGAGGTGGCGGCGGCCACGGGCTTCTACGACCAGTCGCACCTGAGCCGCTCGTTCAAGCGGCTCGTGGGCACGACGCCCGGGCGCTTCGCCCGGAACCGCGGGGAGGAAGCGGCGACCGTGGCGGGAACGGGGCACGTTCCCCCGGGCGAGCGCACCGAGAAGGCGTCCCTGGAGAGCTCGGCCGGCGCCGGACGGCCCGGCACCCGGGGCTGATTCCTCACCTCGGCCTCATGATCCGGTCGGAGCTCGGTCGGAGGAGACCGGACGGGCGGTCCCGTGGACCCGGGAACCACCTCCTCCCCCTCCTCGTTATACCCCCCACGGGTATAACGAGGAGGGTTTCATGACCACGAGGAGACTGGCCGCGCTCACCCCCGAGCAGGCACCGGGCCGGGCGGGCGAGCTGTTGGGCGACATCGTCCAACGGCACGGCTCCGTCGGCGAGATGGTGTCGACGATGGCGCACTCGCCGGCGCTGCTCGACGGCTATCTGAGCCTGTCCCGGGCGATGAGGCGGGTGAAGATCCCGCGCGCCCTGAGCGAGAAACTGTCACTCGCGGTCCAGGAGTGGATCGGCTGCGGAACCTGCCGCGCATCGCACCGGGAGGCCGGTCGCGCGGCGGGCCTGAGCGAGACCGACATCGAACTGGCCCGCCAGGGGACGTCGATCGACCCCCGCGAGGCCGCGCTGATCGGCCTGGCACTCCGGGTCCTCGCCGAACCGGGCGCCCTGTCCGACGAGGACGTCGCCGAGGTACGGGCACACGGCTGGAGCGACCGGGTGATCGCGGAGGTCGTCGGCGTGGTGACCCTCAACCTGCTGACGGGCGCCTTCAATCTGCTGGCGGGCATCCAGCCGGACGGCGAGGCCTGACTGGACGGGTATCCAGGGACGATGAGGCGTGACCGGGCGGGAGGGGCAGCGTCGGGAGACAGCGAGCGCTTCGGGACTCAGCCCTCCCGGGGGGCCGGCGCCCTGGGCGGGGCGGTACGGAGGTCGGCCAGCAGCTCGGCCTGGTTCGCGAGGACCCCGGAGAGGATGACACGGGCGATCCGCAACAGCTCCGCCACCTGCGGGCTCGTCAGCGCGTAGTACACGGCCGCGCCCTCGCGCCGGGCGACGACCAGGTTCGCCCGGCGCAGTACGGCCAACTGCTGGGAGAGATAGGCCGGTTCGACGCCTGTGTCGCGGAGCATCTCGGCGACCCCGTGCTCCCGTTCGCTCAGCAGCTCCAGGACGCGGATGCGGACGGGGTGGCCCAGCGTCTTGAAGAACTCCGCTTTCAGTTGGTAGAGCGGCGCACTCATCGCACCCACCCCGCGCGTCGCGTCGGCGACCCAGCACTCTGCAGCATGCCCCCATCCTCGCCCCTGCCGGGACGGAGGGCACACCGGGGCGGGCCACGAGCCGATCACCGCCGAACTCGCTCAGCCGACAAGGGACTTGGGCGGCCCGGCGCCCTGGCGCTCCCGTCGGCGGCCGGCCGCGCACCATCGAGAACCCACGGCCGGGCGGACCGAAGACCCACGGCCGCACACCACCACCGGCCCATGCCCCGAGCCCGTCGAAGCCCCGCGGCCGGATGCCACCGAAAAGATCAGGTCGTCGGCCACGCGTCGCTGCGCCAGGCCCGCTGCTCCGCGCCCGCGTCGTGGTGGGCGGCGAGTGCGGCGGCCAGGTCGCGGTGGACGGGGACCGGAGTCCCGTCACCGGCGGGGACGAGGGAGCCGTCGGCGGGGATGGCGGCCAGTTCGAGGGCCCGGCCCGCGGCCCGCAGCCGGAGGGCCGCCTCCGCGACGGCGAGCTGCCCTCCCACCGACCAGCCCCGCAGCCGCGTCAGGTCGAGCACGACCGGCCCCGTGCCGCGCGCGACCGCCCACCCCACGGCCCCGGTGAACCGCCCCACGGCGTCGGCCCCGAGGAACCCGGCCAGGGACAGTACGCCCAGGTCCTGCTGGAGGGTGTAGCGCCATTCGATGGTCATGTGCGTCGTCATCCTTCTCGTACGGCGATCACTGCGGAAGCAGGGGTGGGAGGCAGGAGCGCAGCGGGGGTGGCGACGGCGACGCCCCCGGCGAGCAACGGCGAGGGCGGGGTGCGCGGCGATGTCCGCGGGATCGGGGGACGCGGCGGGATCGGCGGGTTCGGAGTGTGCGGGGTCCGGATGCCCTGGGGGCCGGCGCCCTGCCCGCCGCTCGCCGGTCCGGTCATCGGGCCGCGACCTCGATCCGGGCGAGCGGCTCGCGTACGGGCAGCGGCCCGGTCTGGAGCGGTTCCAGGACGCGGATGCGTACGGGATGGCCGAGCATGCGGAAGGACTCGGCCTTGGCCTGGCACAGCGGGACCGGCACGGTGGGGCCCTCCGGGGCGGGGCGCGGGGTGGAGCGACGCGCCCGCGGAGTGCCACGGGCTCGGCCCGACCAGGATGTATCGATTTGCAAGATTATGCAATTTGCTGATCACCAGGTGGACAGGCCCGCTCGGTCTTCAGCCCGTACGCGTGTACGGGTCCAGTTATAAACGGAGAGACCCTCCGATTGTCAATGCCGGGAGGTGTGAGAAGGAACCGGCGGCAACAGGGAAAGGGCGGGAAGGATCCCGCGGCAGCCGCCGTTGAAGCCGTCGTCACAGCCTGGGCGGACACCTGAACAGACACCTGGACGGACAGCCAGAACTGGCCGCCGGAACAGACAGAAGGAACCACCATGAAGATCGGCATCATCGGCGCCGGCAACATCGGCGGCAATCTGACCCGCCGCCTGACCACCCTCGGCCACGACGTGTCCGTGGCCAACTCCCGCGGCCCGGAGACCCTCACCGCGCTCGTCCGGGAGACGGGCGCCACCGCGGTCACCGCCGCCGAGGCGGCGCGGGGTGCGGAGGTCGTCGTCGTGACGGTCCCGCTGAAGAACGTCCCGGACCTTCCGGCCGGACTCCTCGACGGTGCCGCCGAGGGCTTCGCCGTCATCGACACCGGCAACTACTACCCGCGTGAGCGCGACGGCCGCATCGACGCGATCGAGGACGGGGGTCTGACGGAGAGCCGCTGGACCGAGCGCCAGATCGGGCACCCGGTGGTCAAGGCCTTCAACGGCACCTTCGCGCAGGACATCCTCGACCGGCCGCGACCGGCCGGCGACCCGGACCGGCTCGCCCTGCCCGTGGCCGGGGACGACGCGGCGGCGAAGGAGAAGGTGCGGCTCCTCATCGACGAGCTGGGCTTCGACACCGTGGACGCGGGCGGGATCGACGAGTCCTGGCGCCAGCAGCCGGACAGTCCGGTCTACGGCCTCCGGGAAGGCGTGGACGCCGTACGGAAGGCTCTCTCCGAGGCCTCTCCCGAGCGCCCCGAGGGCTTCCGCGGCTGACCGCGCCCACGACCGCCCGCACGACCGGATCCGCACACTCCGCCGCCGCCTTACTAGAACCATCTTCTAATTAAGGCTGCACTAGGGTGTGCCCATGTCTCCTAAGCAGCAGCGTGGCGAGGCCACGGTCGAGCGCCTGCTGACCACGGCACTCCGGGTGTACGCGGACTCCGGCCGGCAGGGATTCACCGTGAACGCGGTGACGGCGGCCGGCGGAGTCAGCCTCGGCAGTCTGTACCACCATTTCGGCAGTTTCGACGGCCTCGCCGCCGCCCTGCACGTCCGGTGCGCGGAGCAGTTGAGCGGCGAGGTCGTCGCCTCCCTCGCCCGGACCAGGACCGCCCGCACCGGGGTACGGGCGGTGGTCGCCGCGTACCTCCGGTTCACCGAGGAGCACCCCGACGCGGCGCTGTTCCTCCACGCCTCCGCCTACCCGGGCCGTCTCGTCGCCGATGCCCACCGGGGCCGGGCGGACGAGGACCCGCTGCTCGCCGCGGTCAGGGCGTGGCTGCGGCCGTTCGTCGATGCGGGCGAGATCGCCCCGACCCCCGAGCCGCTGATCGAGGCCCTGGTCATCGGGCCGGTCGCCGCGACCGCCCACCGGTGGCTGTCCGGCGCGCACGACGTCGACCTCGCCCAGGCCGCCCGCGTCCTGCCGGACCGCATCTGGCGTTCGCTCCGCCCGGAGTGACGGGTCGACGGGTCCCGCACGAGGGACTCGGCGTCAGGCGGAGACCGCGAATCCGGCGGGGGCCGTGAACGTGACGTCGGTGGCCGAGACGGTGACCTCCGCGTCGCTCCCGAGGGCGTAGGCCGCCACCCGGGAGACCGTGGCCGCCGGAATGGTCTCGCTGATCCCTGCCACGGCCGGGACGTCCTGGGTCGCGTGGGCGTCGTGCGGGACGACGACGCGGTAGCCGCGCGCCAGGGCCGTACGGGCCGTCGCCTGCACGCACATCTCCGACATCACTCCGCAGACGGCGACCGCCCGCACCCCCGCCTCGGTGAGCACCCCGCCCAGCGCGGTCTCCGCGAAGCCGTCGTCGTACGGCTTGCGGATGACGACCTCCGCGGGGCCGGGTTCGACGGGGTGGTGCAGCTCCCAGCCGGGCGTGTGGGGTTCGTCCTCCGCGCCCGGCTCTCCGTCGTTCTGCAGATGGACGACGAGCGCCCCGTCCCTCCGGGCCCGCGCGAGCAGGTCCGTCGTGCGGTCGACGAGCCGGGCGGCCCCGGGCACCGCCCCGTCGCCCGTGACGAACGCGGACTGCACGTCCACGACGATGAGGGCGTCCACGGGACGGGGGTGCGGATGCGATGGCTGCTGCGAGTGCGGGTGCGGGCCGGTCCCGGCGTGCTGCGTCATCCGGCCATCATCACGCCCACGCACCCCCGCTGCCACGGGATTTCGAGCGCCGGAGGCGGCCCGGCCGGGCCGGGCCGCTCCGGCACGCCCCGGCCGGCGGCGATCCCGGCGGAGGGCGTGGCGGACCCCGGCGTTCCGCCGGGTCGTCAGGCGCGGCAGCGCAGCATCTCGAACGCCGGGTTGGCCCGGTAGTCCGCCCAGAACGCGTCGCCGTACTTCTCGATCCCGGCGGGCGAGACCTCGGTCCGCACCCAGGTGATCTCGCTGAACCCCGCCTTGGCCAGGGACGTCTCGAACACCTCACGGCTCGCGAGGCCGGAGGTGAACGAGATCGGCGACCCCTCCAGCAGAGCGGTGACCCGCACCCGGGGCCCCGTGCCGGCCTTCTCGCCCGTCAGCTCGCTGAGGAATCCGTACGGGCGCGGCGACGGTCCGGAGAAGTCGAAGTCCGGCGTCTGGTGGAGCATGAGGAACTCCCCGCCGCTCTTCAGGCTCGCGTGCACCCTGCGACACATGAGCTCGAACTCGTCGACGGTCTCCGCGTAGTTGAGCAGCATCACCGCCGTCGCCAGGTCGAACCGCTCCTCGGCGAGCGACAGGTCGGCCACATCGCCGACCTCGTAGCGCACTCCCAGCGGGGCGGCCTGCTCGATGCCTTCCGCGGCGCGGATCATCTCGCCGGAGACGTCGATGCCGAACACGTCCGCCGCGCCCCGCCGTTTCAGCTCACGGCTGTAGAAGCCGGTCCCGCAGGCCAGGTCGATCACCTTCTTGCCGGTGACGTCCCCGACCATGGCGAGGAAGCTGGGCGCCTCCACGTACTGGGCCAGCGGCAGGGCCTTGAAACCCTCGAACGCCTCGCCGATCTCGTCGTACGTCTCCTGCGCGCTCATCGCACACTCCTCCCGTCGAGGCGTCGTCGCCCCGGACACCGGCAGTCTCTCCACATCCGGCGGCGGGTCCGTACTGGCGAAAGGCACAAAGATCAACGACCGGGATCGGTGGTCGCACGGACTCCGTTTCCGCCCGAGGGGCCGAACTCGCCCGGCCGGTCGAGCTCCTTAGCGAGGGTCCCGGCGCTGCGGCGGGTGGCCCTGGAGAGCAGCCACCGGCCCGAGACGCCGGTCGCGAAGAGGCCGGTGACCAGGGCGAGAAGGGACATGCCAGGGCCCGAGGCCCAGTCGACCGTCCGGGCGTGGACGGCGAGGACGACCGCTGCCGCGAGGGCCACCGCCGGGACGGCCCGGAGCGCCGGGCGGACCCGGGTGAGGTCGTCCTCGGCCAGGGCGCCGAGGATGCCGACGCCCAGCGCCAGCGCCCACACGCCGAGGCCCTGCGCGTCGGCGCGGTTCACCGTCCACGGCACGAGGGCGCCCCAGAAGCCGGGGAAGGCGAGCAGCCCGACACCGATGCCGAACCATCCCGAACCGACGACGGCGAGCGGCGGCTTCGACCAGCCGGGCATCGGCGCGACCGGCTGCCGCCGCGCCGCACCCGCCGGAGCGACCGCCACGGGATCCGCCGGGCCGACCGCCGTCGCGCCCGCCGGCGTGCTCGCCGCCGCGCCCCCGGAGCCTGCCGCGCCCGTCGGAGTCGCCGGTGCCCCGCCCGTCGACGCGCCCGGAACTCCGCCCGCGCGGCCGGCCGGTCTGCGGTACTGCGCGGCGAGACAGCCCACGGCGCCGAGGGCGAGCAGTCCGAGTGTGGCGACCCAGCCGAGGCTGAAGAGGGCGAGGAAGAGCGAGCCGCCCCTGACCGCCTGAAGGGTGCCGCCGTTCAGCAGGCTCACCGTGAACAGGCCGACGAGCACGATCACCAGGGGCAGCACCAGGCTCCGTACGTCCTCCCAGACGCGGGCCCGGCCGACGGTGAAGAGCGCCGGGGCCACGCCGGCCATGGCCGCGCCGACGAGTCCGGGGCTCAGCGCCTCCGGGGACGCCCAGGCGCCCGCCGCGTACCCGGCCAGGCTCGTCACGGTGAGCAGGGCGCCGGTGGTGAGGCTGATGCCTCCCACGACGCCGCTCAGGACGACGATGCCGGGCGAGAGTTCGCGGCCTTCGGGCCCTCCGGTACGCACGATCCCCGTGGGCTCGGTCGCGGCGGGCGCGGACTCGGGAATCGCTGTCTGGGCGGGCGCGGACTCGGGTTTCACGGCCTCGGCCGTCTTCGACCCGGCCTTGTCCCTCCCGGCCTCCGTGGTCTCCGTGGTGTCCGTGGTCTCCGTGGTGTCCGCCTGCCGGCGGGTGCCGTCGCTCATCGGTGCTCTCCCTCGCCCACGAGGCCGCCCGCGCCGACCGCGCCGACCGGGCCGACCGGCGCCACTGCCGCCGGGCGGGGCCGCTGTTCCCCGAGCTCCCTCTGTCGCCGCAGGACTTCACGGCCGTGCAGGATCCGCAGGCTGACGACGGTGATCGCCGCGTACGCCAGCATTCCGGCGCCGATTCCGACGCCCGCGATCAGGGACGTGAGCCGGTCGAGGCCCATCGTCCGCTCCAGTACGGGCACGGTCACCGCCGAGAACGCGGGCGCGAGGCACTGGGCGGCCAGGTGCAGGCGCCACTCCTCACGTGCCCAGGGGGCGTCCTGCCGGCGGGCGCCGGCCGCGCGGACGGCGGTGACGGCGTGGATCAGCACGTACGGAACGAGGTACGCGACGAGCAGCCGCCGCCCCTGCGTGCCCTGGTCGAGGAAGGCGTACGTGATCCATCCCAGGCCCGCGGCGCCCGCGAGGTGCGCGGCGACGAGGACCGGGCCGGGGGCCCAGGTGCCGGTCAGGCCCGGGACGGTGGTGCGCCGGTCGAGAGCCCGGGAGGCCAGGAGCGCGCCGAAGGCGACGAGGGCGCCGAGGTGCATGATCGCGACGCGGTTGACGTCCTGGAGGGAGAGACCGGGGTAGAGCGAGGGCAGCGCTCCCCATTCGAGCCGCAGCAGCGGAGCGGTCATCAGGAAGCCGTAGCAGAGCAGCAACCAGCGCTGGTGCAGGTCCGGGAAGCCGCGCAGGGCGGCGAGGACTCCGAAGGTCACGCTGCCGACGGTGCCCACCAGGATCGTGGCGAGGACGATCCAGAACGCGGCGCCGCTGAAGGCCTCCGCCGGCGGGGTGCGGAGCAGGTAGAGGGCGGCGCCGGCCATCGACACGTACACGGTGACGGCGAAGACGGTCCCGGTGATCCGGTGGAGCCGGATGCGACGGCGCACCGCCGAGAGCAGCTGCACCGGGCCGAGCAGCATCAGCAGGCCGCCCAGGACCGAGTGCACGATCAGCGGGACCAGGCTGCGGTCGTACGGGCCCATCCGGTCGCGCACGGCCTCGGCCACGAACTCCGGGGAGACGGACCGGCCGAGGAGCCATTCGCCGATGGCGGGCGCCCCGGGCGCGGCGTACGGCCAGAGCTCGGTCATGGCGATCGGCGCGTACACCAGGCAGACCACCGTCACGGCGACGGCGGACACCCGCCCCCACCTCGTGCTCGTCGGACGCCCCACGGCGATTCCCCCTTCACCGTCCACGCGCGCTCACAGCCGCGATAGTCCTTTCTGGACTATGGAGGAACGTAGGGCGGGGCACCGCCGGGGTCAACCGGTCGGTAACAAGAATCAGGACTCGCGGCTCTCGACCCACTGCCAGAAATCCACCATCATCCGCTCATACCGGATGCCGAACTCCAGCGCCTCGCGCTGTCCGCGCGTGAGCAACTCGCCCACTCCGTCGGCGAGTTCCTCGTACTCGTCCAGAGTCCGCCGGTGCTCGTCGATCTGGACCGGGGCGTGGACGCGCGGGCTCGCCCCGAACCACAGCTTGAGGATGCCGCGTTCGCGTGCCTCGACCGGCACGAAGGCGGGGTCGGCGAGCCAGCGCCGCAGGGCGGCCGTGCCCTCGTCCGTGAGCTTCATGAGACGCCGGTTCCGGCCGCCGGGCTGCCGGACCTCGGAGAGCAGCCCCGCCTCCAGGAGCCGGTCGCACTGGGCGTAGACCTGCGCGTGCGGCATGGACCAGAACGGCGCCACGGTCCGCGCGGCCTCGCCCTTCACGTCGTACGGGCTGGCCTCGCCGAGTTTGTCGATGATGCCGAGCACGAGGAAGGAGGGCGTGGTCAACCGGACTTCAGACATGCGACCGACGGTATCGCGAGGGCCGCGGCCGGGCCGCACGCCTCCGTCCATCACCCCGGCCGGGCCGCGCGCGCCGCTGTCCACGACCCCGGCCTCCCCGCTGCCCCCTACCCCCCGCTACTCCGCCCGCAGTGCCCGCGCCGTGGCCGTGCGGGCCGCCCAGCCCGCCGGGAGCAGTGCCCCGGCCGTCGCGATCACCACACCGGCGGACGCCAGGAGTACGAGCAGGGGTGTGCCGTACACATCGATGTCGGCCGGCGGAATCGTCGTGCCGACCGCGCGGCCCATCGCCGGCATCACCTGGCGGTGGAGCGCCACGCCCAGCGGCACCCCGACCGCACCCGCCACCAGGCCGATGGCCCCGACGGAGGTGAGGACCTGCGCGACCGTCTGCCGCGGGGTCATCCCCAGCGCCTTGAACACGCCCAGGTCGCGCACCCGGTCACGGGTGTCGAGGACCACCGTGGTGAGCACCCCGAGACAGGCGACCACGACCAGCATCACGGTGAGCATGGCGATCAGGGCCTGCATCGCCCGGATGACGCTCGACTTGCCGGACTCCGTGACCGCGGCCTCCGCCCCGAGCGGGGCGACGGCCTCGTCCAGCCGCTCGGCGTAGCGCGCCGGGTCCGTGCCGGGGGCGACGGTGACGGCGAAGTCCGGGGGCAGGTAGCGGGGGTGCAGCGCGGCGACGGAGCCGGCGAGGGTGCGCAGGGTCATGCCTTTGCCGCCCAGGTCGAAGACCTCGCCGACGATCCGCACCCGGACGGTGCGCCCCTGTTCGGACAGGGAGACCGTCTCCCCCACCCGGAGCCCCGTCGTCCGCAGGAACCGTGTCGGGGCCACCGCCTCCCCCGGCGCCTCGAACCAGCGGCCGGAGACCGTCGTGTGGGGGCTGCCGGAGGTGTCGTCCTCGTACGCGACGAGCGGCGCGCCCCCCTTGAGCCCCGCCACCTCCAGCTGGGTCTGGGCGGTCCGGTACACGGAGGCGGTCCCCGGGAGCCCGGCGATCACCGCCGCCACGGCGGCCGGGTCGGCCGGCTTCCCGGGGCGTGGCAGCTCCGCCCCGTTCCCACCCGGCGCATCGTCGGGCCTGGCCAGGGTGCGGACGGTGACGTCGCCGCCCCGGTCCGGGTCCCCGTCCGTCTTCACCGCCACGAGCGTGCTGCCCAGGCCCACCGCGAAGGTCACCGCGAGGGCTCCGAAGGTCACCGCCGCGGCGGTGCTCGCGGTGCGCGCCGGGCGGGCGAAGGGCGCGGCGAGTCCCAGGGTCACCGGCCGGGGCAGCGGCAGCCGTCCGAACAGGCCGCGGATCCGGCCTCCCCGGACGCCTCCGGTGGCCGCGCCGAGGCGGAGGACCGCCGCGGTCGGCAGCCGGGCCGCCCGCAGCGCGGGGCCGAACGCGGTGGCGGCCGCGACCGCGAGGGCTCCGACGGGGACGAGGAGGTTCACCCAGAGGGGGATCAGGACAGCGGTCGTTCCGTACGTCTCCGCGACCTCGGCCATGAGGGGGACGGCGAGCACGTTGCCCAGGGCGACGCCGAGCCCGGCGCCGACGGAGCCCGGGATCAGGGCCTGCGCCACGTACGCCCGTCCGACCTGGAGCGGAGTGAAACCGAGGGCTTTGAGGATGCCGATCCGGCGGGTCGCCGCTCCCACGGCGCCGCTCACCACGATGCCGATCACCAGGGCCGACATCCCGAGGCCGAGGAGGGCGAAGGCGGTCACGAAGGGGACGAAGGCGGCCGTGTTCTCCTGGGCGGCCTCGCGGACGTCGAGATACGAGCGGGTGCCGACGACGGCCCCGGCCGGGGCGGCGGCGACGACCGCGTCCCGGCCCGCCGTGACCTCCGCGCGCGTGGCGGCCGCGGTGAGCCGGTAGAGCATCTGGAAGGAGGCGGGCCGCTCCCCCGCGAGCGTCGTGAGCTGCGCCGGTACGACCCAGGCGTCGGCGCTCCCGCCGGCCGACCCGGCGATGCCGACCACCGTGAGGCGGAGGCTTCCCGCGGTCAGCCGTGTCCCCGTGCCGGCACCCGGCGGGCGGGACCCCTGTTCCAGGACGATCTCGCCGGGAGCCCCGGCCCACCGGCCCTCGACCAGGGTCACCGCGTCCACCGGCCCGGCGGCGGAGGCCCTGCCGACCACCGTCAGGGGTGGCGGCTCGAACCCGGGCGGGAGGGGGCCGTCCGTCCGCGGACGCACGGCGGCGACGGCGAAGGGGCCGGAGGCGGCGGCGACCCCGGGCGCGTGCGCCGTGGCGGCCAGCCGGTCCGCGGTGGCGGCCGAGCCGTCGAACCGCACGGTCAGATGAGCCCCCCGCTGCTGGCCGAAGGCCCGGTCGAAGGGGGCGCCGGAGGCGACGAGGAGCCCGACCGCGAGGACGGCGGAGGCGACGGAGAGCAGCGTGGTCAGGACCATCACGGCGGTCTGGGTGCGGCGCCGTCCGACGCCCGCGCGCACCACCCGGCCGAGGGCCCCACCACGCGGCGCGGGCCGTCGGGGGCCTCCGGTCCGATCGCCGAGGACGGTGTCGGCGCTCATCGGGTCACCGCCATGACGTCCCGGGCGATGCGGCCGTCGACGAGTTCGATCGTGCGGGTCGCGCACGCCTCGGCGAGCGTCAGGTCATGGGTGACGAGCACGATGGTCTGCCCCTCGGCGTTGAGCTCCCGGAGCAGATCGCGGACGTCGGCGCCTGACGCGCTGTCCAGTGCCCCCGTCGGCTCGTCGGCGAGGAGCAGCGGCGGACGGTTCATCAGGGCCCGTGCGACGGCGACACGTTGGCGTTCGCCGCCGGAGAGGCGGCCGGGGTACGCCCGCGCGTGCCGGACGACACCGAGCCGGTCGAGGAGTTCGGCGGCCCGAGCCGCTGCTCTGGCCCGTGGCATCCCGGCCAGCTGGGCCGGGAGCAGCACGTTGTCGGTGACGGTGAGGTCGTCGAGGAGGTTGAAGAACTGGAAGACCATGCCGACGCGGCTGCGCCGGTAGGTGGCGGAGGCGGTCTCGTTCAGCCGGTCGACACGGAGCCCGTCCACCGTCACCCGGCCGGTGGTCGGACGGTCGAGACCGGCGAGGAGGTTGAGCAGGGTCGACTTTCCGCTGCCGGAGGGGCCGAGGACGGCGAGCGCCTCTCCCCGTCCGACGCGCAGGGTCAGTTCCGAGAGCGCGGCCCGGCCGTCGTCGTACGTCCTCCCGACGTCGCTCAGGTCGATCAGGGGCTCGGGTGCGGTCATGGGGCCCTCCAGGGCTCGGGAGCTCGCGGGTTCGGTGGTCACGGTCCGGGTCCCGGCGTCCGGCGTCGGGGGCCGATGCCGGGTGCGGGGGGTCCGCTGCGGGGGTGCCCGGGGTCCGGTGCCGGGGTTGTCCGAGGTCCGGGGTCCGGCGTTGCACCGACGCTAGGAGCGGACCCGCAGCGGGCGCGTCGGCCTCGGAGGCGAAGATCCGTACCGTGTCCGGCGGAGCCGCGGGGACGTCATCCGTGCGATGTACTCCCCCGGAGCGGCCCACTGGTCCCACGGGTTGATCCGCTGTCTCCCCTCTCTTGGCACACTGCACCGGTGAGCAGGTACGAAGATCTCCTCGACCGGGTGCGCGGTCCCCGGGTACGCGGTCCCCGGGCCCCCGGTCCGCCGCCCCCGCTGTCCCGCTGGGCGTGGACGGCCGACGGGCTCCTCGCCCTGGCGCTCGCGATCACGACGATCGTGGGTGATCTGAACCGCTCGTACGTGGACGTCCACCCGGATCCGGACGACGCCCCGTTCCCCGCGCCCGTTCCGCCTGCGGTCCCGGCCTTCCCGCCGGCCGCCCCACCGGCTCCGCACCCCGTGCCCGCCGTGGAGCATCTGCTTCCCCCGGTCGACGGCTGGGAGTTGCTCGTCGCCGCGCTGACCGCGCTGCCGCTGGTGCTGCGCCGGCGCTTCCCGCTGACCGTCTACTGGGTGGTGACGGTCGCGGCGGTGCTGCTGCACCGGGGCGATGTCGCCGCCGACGCGACCACGTTCACCTTCGCGTCGGGTCTCGTCGCGGCGTACAGCGCGGCGATGTACAGCCCGCACCGCGGGGCCGTCCTGTTCTCCCTCCTCGCGGGCGTGGTGCTGTACGCGGTCTTTCCGATGGTTCCCGAGGTGGACGAGGGCCTCGTGCCCCTGCTCGTCCTGCTCCCGGTCGCCCTCGCCTCGCACGGCGTCCACCTGTGGCGGCAGCGGGAGTCGGCGCTCCGTGCGGAGCGGGAGACCGAGCTGCGCAGGGCGGTGGAGGCGGAGCGGTCCCGGATCGCCCGGGAACTGCACGACGTCGTGACCCACAACGTGAGCATGATGACCATCCAGGCCGGCGCCGCGCGCACGGTCCTCGCCACCTCCCCCGAGCTGGCCCGGGAGGCGATGCTGGCGGTGGAGGCGGCGGGGCGGACCGCGATGTCGGAACTGCGCCACGTGATGGGGCTCCTCACGATGGCCGCGGACGGTCCGGAGCCGGCCACCGACGTGGCGCTCGCCCCGCAGCCGGGGCTCGACCGGCTGACGGAGCTGACCGACCGGGTGCGCTCCTCCGGGGTGCCGGTGGAGGTGGAGGTGCGGGGTGTGCCGGCCGCGCTGCCGGCGGGTGTGGATCTCGCCGCGTACCGGGTGGTGCAGGAGGCGCTGACGAACGTGGTGAGGCACGCGCCGGGCGCGCGGGTCTCGGTCACCGTGGAGTACGAGCCGGAGCTGGTCCGCGTGGAGGTGTCCGACTCGGGTGCCGAGGGGCCGGGCCCGTCCTCTTCCCGGGAGCGAGGCGCCGACCGGCGGGCGACGGAGACCGGCGGCGGTCACGGCTTGCTGGGTCTGCGGGAACGGCTCGCGATCTACGGCGGTACGCTGCGGACGGCCTGGGGCCCGGACGGCGGGTTCGTGGTCCTGGCGGCGATTCCGTGGGAGGCTCCGTGACCGACGTGCGCGGGACGAGCGACACGAGTGGCACGAGCGGGTCGTGCGACGCGCCCGGCGTGAGCGGTGCGGGCGACACGACCGGCGTGAGCGGCGCGGCCGGCTCGACCGCCGCTCCGCGTGTCGTGATCGTGGACGACCAGGCTCTGGTCCGTACGGGGTTCCGGATGATCCTCGCCGCCGACGGCATCGAGGTGGTCGCCGAGGCGGCCGACGGCGAGGCGGCGGTGGCCGCGGTGCGGCGGACCCGTCCGGACGTGGTCCTGATGGACATCCGGATGCCGGGCACCGACGGCCTGGAGGCCACCCGTCGCATCCTCGCGGACGGGACGGCGCCGCCCAGGATCGTCGTCCTCACCACCTATGACCTCGACCAGTACGTGTACGCGGCGCTCGCCGCGGGTGCGAGCGGCTTCCTGCTCAAGGACGTGACCCCTGAGCATCTGACGGCGGCGGTCCGGCTCGTCCGCTCCGGCGACGCGCTGCTCGCCCCGGCGATCACCCGCCGGCTGGTGGCGCGCTTCGCCACGTCCGGTGGGCGGGCGGCCGCCCCGCACCGCGAACTGGCCACGCTGACCCCGCGCGAGCTGGAGGTCCTCGAAGCCCTGGCGCGCGGCCACAGCAACGCCGAGCTGGCCGAGCGGTTCCGGTTGAGCGAGGCGACGGTGAAGACGCATGTCGCCCGCATCCTGTCGAAGCTCCGGTTGCGCGACCGCGCCCAGGCCGTGATCGCCGCCTACGAGACGGGTCTGATCACACCGGGGTCGGACGGTCGCGGCTCCTCCGGCCCCTTCTGATCCACCGGATCCAACAGCTCCGGCTGAGACCCGGGCCACGGCTCGAACCGGGACTCGGGTCCGTCCGGCTGCGCGGCCTCCGGGCACAGGAGGTCGCCCAACGCCGTCAGGCGGATCAGCCGGATGATCCACGGCTGGTCGCAGACGAGCCGCCAGCGAGCGTCGCGCTGTCTCGTGCGCCCGGCGCAGTGGGCGAGGAGACCGAGCCCGGTGGCGTCGCAGAACGTCAGACGCCGGATGTCGACGGTGAGGGCGTCGGACTCCCGGACGAGGGCGTCGAGCTCGGGCCGCAGATGCCGTACGAGGACGAGGTCGAGCTCGCCCCGGAGGGCGGCGACGGTGTCACCGCCGATCGAGCGGACGACGAGGTACGGGTCATGGCGGGGGATCATCTGCATCGGACGCTCCACAGGGTGGCTCCATGTGTAGCTTCGAGCGTGGCCGCCCCGCCTCGGGGAGGGACGTTTCGCCTCGGCCGCTGTCACCTGAATCGGTGAACAGTCGGGCCGTTCGATCTCGCCCGTACGCCCGAGGCCCACGTCTGCGTACGAGCGCCGCCCCTCCCTCCGCCGCCCCTCAGACGTCCAGCTCGACGTCCGTCAGGGGATACGCGACGCAGGCGTGCGCGTACCCCGAGTCCGGGTCGGAGAGCCGGAGCCGGGCCTCCTCCGCGTGGTGGACCTCGCCCTTGAGGACGCGGACGCGGCACAGACCGCACTCGCCCGAACGGCAGGCGGACTCGGGCCGGATGCCGGCGTCCTCCAGGGAGTCCAGGAGGGGACGGCCGCTCCGGGTGCGGAACACCGTGCCGCGGGCGGCGACCGTGACCTCCTCCGCCGGGTCGGCGCCGTCCGGCCAGTGCCGCTGCGCGGTGGGGTCGGCGGGAGCACCGTTGGCCTCGAAGCGGATCCGGCGGCGCGGGTGCCCGAGCCGCTCGGTGAGCTGCCCGAGGGCGTACGGGTAGAGGGCCTGCGGCCCGCACACGTACACCATCCGCCCGTCGAGGGGCCCGACGAGTTCGGTGACGAGCCCGGCGGTCAGCAGCCCCGTGGGACCGGCCCAGCGCGGGTCCGGGTCCTGGAGGACGTGGTGGACCCGGATGTGGGGACGGTCGGCGGCGAGTCCGTCGAGTTCCGCGCGGAACAGGATGTCGTCGAGGGAGCGGGAGCCGTAGAGCAGATGGAAGCGCCGGTCGAGTCCCCGGTCGGCGATCTCCCGGATCATGCTCATCGCGGGTGCGACGCCGGAGCCGCCGGCGAGGAAGACCACGTCCTCGCCGTGGAAGAGCGGGTTGTGGTGGAAGGTGCCCTGCGGGCCGGTGGTCGTCAGGGCGTGGCCGGCGGCGAGGGTGTCGAGGAGATGGCTGCTGATCCGTCCGCCGGGCACGCGGCGCACGGTCAGGTCGTAGTGGCGGAGGTCGGCGGGGCTGGAGGAGATCGCGTAGGGCCGGTTCGTCCCGTCCGCGAACACCCCCACGTACTGCCCGGCGAGGAAGGGCGGCAGGTCGGCCCCGTCCGGGCGGCGGAGCCGGAAGGTGCGGGTGCTCGGCGTCTCGTCGACGACGCGGTCGACCCGGAGGTCGAGCCGTCGCGGGTGGTAGGTGTCGACGGTGCGGCGGGTCAGGGCGGTGTGGTCGGCGACGTCCGCCGTGCGGGCCGCGATCTCGTCCCGGACGGCGTCCGCCCCGGCGAAGCGCGCGGCGAGGTGATGAGGCGTCACAGATTCTCCCAGGTCTCTTCAGGCGGCCTTGGACCGCAGCAGGCGACGGGCCACGCGCACGCCGGCTTCGAGGGTGGGCTGGAAGCCGCCCATGGCGGACCAGGATCCGGCGAGGTGGAGGCCCGGCACGTGCGGGCTCCGTTCGCTGTCGCGGAACTGCCAGCTCTCGGTGGCGTCCTGGTCGTAGCCGTAGATCGCCCCGCCGGGGTGGCCGAGATAGCGGCTCATGGTGAGCGGGGTGGCGACGTCGACCTCCTCGATCACGCCCCGGATGCCGGGGATGACGGACTCGGCCAGGTCGAGGAGCGTCTCGGCGTAGGCGAACTTCTCCCGCGCGTAGGCGGCCGGTGCGACGCCGTCCCAGGCGGAGCCGTACTGGAGGGTCATCAGGCTGACATGGGTGGCCCCGCTCGGTGCGAAGCCGATCGGCTCGACGTCGTACGAGGTGACGCAGATCCCCCGGGCGGGCTCCCGGGTGCGCCAGGAGGCGGAGGTGCGGTCGGCGTCCAGGTCGGTGTTGACGAAGGTGGTGCTCGTCGTGAAGCCGAGTTCCGCCGGGGTGGCGTCGAGACCCATGTGCAGGACGAAGCCGGAGACGCCGATCCGCCGGGTGGCGAGGTCTGCGCGGACGGCGCCGGGGATGTCGAGGCCGTCGAGCATGCCGTAGGTGAGGGGCAGGGAGGCGTTGGAGACGACATCGGACGCGCTCACCTCCTGGCCGTCGTCGAGGCGGACGCCGACGGTCTTCCCGCCCCGGGTCAGGATCGCCTCCACGGCGGTGTGGAACCGCACCTCGCCGCCGGCCTCCAGGAACGCGTCGAGGATCGCGCTCGACATCGCCTGCGAACCGCCCCGTACGTGCCAGGGCTTGAACTCCAGGTACGCGAAGAGGATCAGCGCGAGATCCTGGAAGGGCAGCCGGGACGGGGGCTGGCCGAGATAGCCCCAGTAGGAGGCGAGGACCGCCTTGAGCCGCTCGTCCTCGAAGTGATCGTCGAGGACGTCCTGCGCGGGCCGCAGACCGTGCCGGAAGAACAGGTCGTCCACCTGGTCGGCCGGGGTGCCGCGCATGGCGGCGATCTGCCAGAACGTGAGGTCGCGCACGAGGGCGAAGAACCGGTCGAGGCGGGCGCGGTTGCCCGGGAAGTGCGCCTCCAGGGTCGCGGTCGCGCCCTCCCAGTCGGCCGGCAGGGTCACGTCGAAGGAGCCGGGCACCACCGTGCGGTAGAGATCGGGCTCGCGGACCCAGGTCAGCCGGTCGCCGATGCCGAGCCCGTCGAAGAGGGGGCGCAGCGAGAACGCCTGGCCCTCGGCGCCGATGCCGGAGAGCTGGTGCAGCGCGACCTCGAACTCGAAGCGGCCGCGCCGGAAGGAGGTCGCGCAGCCGCCGGGGACGCCGTGGCGCTCGACGAGCAGGGTGCGGGCGCCGGCGCGCTGGAGGGTGGCGGCGGCGGTGAGGCCCGCGTTGCCCGCGCCGATGACGACGGCGTCGAAGTCGGCGCCGCTCACCGCTCGCCCTCGGAGGCCGCGTCGGTGGACTCCGTCCCCGCGAGGGCCTCCGCCTTGATGCGGTCGAACTGGGCGCCCATGGCGGCGGAGAGCGCCTGCGCGGCGGAGAGGGGCCGGACCATGACCATGAAGTCGTCGATCCTGCCCTCCTCGTCGAAGTGGAGGAAGTCGCAGCCGTTGATCTCCATGTCGCCGACCTTCGCGGTGAAGACCAGGGCGTGGTCGCGGCCGTCCTCGCTCCCGATCTCGCGTACGTACCGGAAGTCGGTGAAGACGCGGATGACCCCGCGCAGGATCGCGGCGGTGATGGCCTTGCCGGGGTACGGCCGGAAGGCCACCGGGCTGGTGAAGACCACGTCCTCGGCGAGCAGGGCCTCGATGGCGGCGTGGTCCCGGTTCTCGACGGCCTTACGGAACGGATGCATGGCATGGCTCCCTATGCAACTTATTGATTAGGTGCATAGGGAGCTAACCGCATCCCGGGCGCCGCGTCCAGGGGGCGCCCGGCCCGCTCACCGGCCGCCCCGACGGTGGCCGCGTACGCGGCGGCGAGCAGCGGATCGGCGGCCCGGTTCACCCACCGGGCTCAGCCCGCGAAGCGCGCCATCCACGCCTCGACCTCGGTCGAGGAGCGCGGCAGTCCGTCCGAGAGGTTCTCGTGCCCCTCCTCCGTGACGACGAGGTCGTCCTCGATGCGGACGCCGATGCCGCGCCACTCCTCGGGCACGGTCAGGTCGTCGGGCTGGAAGTACAGTCCGGGCTCGACGGTGAGCACCATGCCGGGTTCGAGGACGCCGTCGACGTACTCCTCCGTGCGGGCCTGCGCGCAGTCGTGGACGTCGAGGCCGAGCATGTGCCCGGTGCCGGCCATGGTGAAGCGGCGCTGGAGGCCGAGCTCGTACGCGCGGTCGACGGGGCCCTCGATGAAGCCCCACTCGACGAGGCGGGCGGCCAGGTGCCGCTGGGACGCCTCGTGGAAGTCGCGGTACGGGGCCCCCGGCTTCACCGCGGCCATGCCGGCTTCCTGGGCCTCGTACACCGCGTCGTACACCTGGCGCTGGACCGGGGTGAAGGTGCCGCTGACGGGGAGGGTGCGGGTGACGTCGGCGGTGTAGAGGGAGTGGGTCTCCACGCCGGCGTCGAGCAGGAGGAGTTCGCCGGGGCGGACCGGTCCGTCGTTGTCCGTCCAGTGCATGATCGTGGCGTGCTCGCCGGCGGCGCAGATGGAGCCGTAGCCGACGTGGTTGCCCTCCAGGCGGGCCCGGCGGAAGAAGGTGCCCTCGATCCACCGCTCGGAGGAGGCGACGGCCCGGGAGAGCTCGCCGACGCAGTCGGTGAAGCCGCGGACCGTGGAATCCACGGCCTTGCGCATCTCACCGATCTCCCAGGCGTCCTTGACGAGCCGGAGGTCGCTGAGCGCTCCCTCCAGTTCGATGTCGCGCTCCTCGTCGGTGGTGACGGCGGCTTCGAGGGCCGGGTCGACGCCGCGGACGATGCGGGTCGGCACACCGGAGCCGGCGGCCAGGTCCTCGGCGACGGTCCTGACGTCGCGACAGGACAGCCCGAGGACGGTCTCGGCCTCCGCGAGGGAGCGGCGGCGGCCCATCCACAGTTCGGCCGTGTAGCCGATCCAGAACTCGTCGTTGTCGCGGCTGTCGCGGGGCAGCTGGTAGCAGTAGGCGTCGTGGCCGCCGTCCGCGCGGGGTTCGAGCACGAGGGCGCCGTCGCGTGCCTGGTCACCGGTCATGTGGACATAGCCGGTGTACGGCCGGAACGGGTAGGTGTCGTCGTTGGAGCGGGTCTTGAGGTTGCCGGAGGGGATCACGAGGCGTTCGCCGGGGAAGCGCGCGGAGAGCGCCGCGCGGCGGCGGGCCGCGTACGGGGCCTGCGCGTCGGGCTCCAGCCCGTGCCGCTCGGTGTCCGCCCACCCCGACCTCATCAGGGTGGAGAGCTCCTCGGAGACGCCTTCGTAGAGGCCGTTCTTGCGACCCTTCGCCACGTCCTGCACCTTCTTCCGGATGAGTTGCGCGGCCGCCGGACGTCGGCGGCACCCGGAAGGTACTCCCCCGGGCGGGCGCCGGTTGCCGAGAACCGCCACTGGCACGAATCGGCCATCGGCGACCTCGTCCGGGTGCTCCGGGCGGAGGCGGTCGGGCTCTCACCCCGCTCCCGCGCCACCGATAATCGGCGCATGGCGAACGAGAGACTCGGCGAGGCACTTCGGCTTCTGGGGATCGGGGACGAGGGTGCCCGGGTCTACCGGACGCTGCTGGAGCTCGGGCCCGCGCCGTTGAGCGCGATCGGTTCCGCGGCCGGTCTGGAGGGCGCGCCGCTGGCGGAGGCGTACCGGGAGCTGGTCGACAGCGGTCTGGCGAGCACCGCCGAGGAGGGTTCCGACGTGGTGGCTCCGGTGCCGCCGGCCGCGGGGCTGGAGATCCTCGGGCGCCGCCGGGCGGCCGAGCTCGACGCGTCCCGGATCACCGTCGGGGGCGCGTTCGACTCGTTCCGGCGGCATCGGCTCGCCGGGTACCACGATCCGCTGGTGGAGGTGGTGACCGGGGAGGCCATCGGGCTGCGGATGCGACAGGCGTGGGCGAGCGCCCGGGAGCAGATCCGGCAGTTCGACTCGCCGCCGTACTTCCCGCTGGAGGGGGCGACGGACGACGCGCTCGCCACCCTCGCCCGCGGGGTGACGCAGCGGGTCGTGTACTCGCGGGAGTCCCTGGAGCATCCGGGGCAGCTGGAGAACTCCATCGAGCCCTGTATCGAGGCGGGCGAGCAGGCGCGGGTCCTGCCGTCGGTGCCGGTGAAGCTCCTGATCATCGACGACGCGTACGCGCTCGTCGCCCTGTCGATCAGGGAGACGGACGTGTACAACACCATGCTGGTCGTGCAGCCGTGCGGCCTGCTCTCCGCGCTGGTGGCGCTGTTCGAGCAGGCCTGGCAGAACGCGCTGCCCTTCCACGGCCGCTCGGCCCGGCCCGCCGGACTGCCGCCGGCGGACCGGCGGCTGCTCCGGCTGCTGGCGGCCGGGGCGGGCGACGACGTGATCGCCCGGGAGCTCGGGGTGAGCCGTCGTACGCTCTTCCGCCGGGTGGAGGTCCTGATGGCCCGGCTCGGTGCTACGAGCCGGTTCCAGATGGCGTTGCAGGCACAGCGCTCGGGGTGGCTGTGAGCGGCCGGGGGACGGTGGGCCGTGCGGTGCCGGTGAGCTGCTGCCACAGGTAGGTGTGCACGAGCGCGCTGTTGTGGGCGGCCTGTTCGTTGTCGCCGGCGCCCGCGTGGCCGCCGCCGGTGTTCTCGTGGAACAGGACCCGGTGGCCGAGTTCCCGCAGCCGTGCCGCCGTCTTGCGGGCGTGGCCGGGGTGGACGCGGTCGTCCCGGGTCGAGGTCATCAGGAGGACCGGCGGATAGTCCCCGTCGGCGGCGAGCCGGTGGTACGGGGAGATCGCGTGCAGGTGGGGACGGTCGGCCTCGTCGTCGGGGTCGCCGTACTCGGCGATCCAGGACGCGCCCGCGAGCAGTCTGTGGAAGCGGGTCATGTCGAGCAGGGGGACCTGGGCGACGATCGCGCCGAACAGCTCGGGGTGGCGGGTGAGCATCGCGCCCATGAGGAGCCCGCCGTTGCTGCCGCCCTTGGCGCCCAGCAGGGCCGGGGTGGTGATGCCGCGCGTGACGAGGTCCTCGGCGACGGCCGCGAAGTCCTCGAAGGCCCGGGGCCGTTCGGCGCCGAGCGCGGCCTGGTGCCAGTCGGGGCCGTACTCGCCGCCGCCGCGGATGTTCGCGATGACGTAGGTACCCCCGCGTTCCAGCCAGGCGCGGCCGGTCACCGCGCCGTAGAACGGGGTGAGGGACACCTCGAACCCGCCGTAGCCGTAGAGGAGGGCGGGGCCGGGGCCGGGTGCGGTGGTGCGGTCGGGGCCGATGACGAAGTACGGCACGCGTGTGCCGTCCCGGGAGGTCGCGAAGTGCTGGTCGACGGCGAGACCGGTGGAGTCGAAGCGGTGCGGGGCCTGTTTGAGGACCTCCGAGCCGGCGCCGATCCGCCCGAAGTGGAGGGTGGAGGGCTGGAGGAATCCCGACACGTCGAGGAAGTACTCGTCGGACTCGTCCGGGTCGGTGTCGACGACGCTGACGGCGGACAGGGCCGGTACGCCGACGAGCGGTTCGCGGGTCCACCCGCCGCCGGGGACGGGGGTGAGCACCTCGATGTGGGTGCTGACGTCGCGCATCGTCTCCAGGATGAGGTGGTTGCGGGTCCAGCTGTGCCCGGCGAGGGCGGTCCGCGGGTCCGGCGTGAACAGCACCTCGGGGGTGCGGTCGCCCGCCAGGAAGGCGTCGAAGTCGAAGGCGAGCAGCGAGCCCGTGGGCTGCCCGAGCCACGCGGACTTGAGGGTGACGATCAGATACCGCCGGTGGGCGTACGCGTTGGCGTCCTCGGGGACGTCGATGCGCACGCGCGTGCCGTCGGGCCGCAGGAGGTGGGTCTCGCTCCGGAAGAAGTCCAGCGAGCGCCCGAGGAACTCCCGCTCGAAACCGGGGGTGGCGTCGCGGTATCCCCAGGCGGCCACGTCCCCCGGCTCGCCCTCGTAGACGAGTTCGGCGTCCTCCACGGGTGTCCCGCGCCGCCAGCGGCGGACGGTGCGCGGGTAGCCGGACTCGGTCAGGGAGCCGGGACCGAGGTCCGTACCGACGAAGACCGTGTCGGCGTCGACCCATCCGATGCGCGTCTTCGCCTCGGGCAGCCGGAACCCGTCGTCGACGAACGCGCGCGTACCGAGGTCGAATTCGCGTACGACGACGGCGTCCCCGCCGTCGCGCGAGAGCCGTACGAGGGCCCGGTCGTACGCCGGCCGTCGGACGCGCGCGCCGTCCCACACCCATTTCTCGCCCTCGGCGGCGGCCAGCGCGTCGACGTCGAGGAGGGTCTCCCACTCGGGTTCGTCCTCGCGGTACCGCTCCAGGGTGGTGCGCCGCCACACCCCGCGGACATGGTCGGCGTCGCGCCAGAAGTTGTACAGGTAGGGGCCGCGCCGCACCGTGTAGGGGATGCGGTCGGAGGCGTCGAGCACCTCCCGCAGCCGCGTCTTGAGCGCCCCGAACGCGTCGTCGCCGGTGACCGCGGCGGCCGTCTCGGCGTTCCGCTCGGCCACCCACGCGAGCGCGTCGTCGCCCGAGATGTCCTCGAGCCACAGGTACGGGTCGTCGTCGCTCACGTTCCGCATGGTTCTACTTCCCGTCCTCGCGCCGCAGCTGTGCCGAAAGGTGGTGTTGGAGTTCCTGGCCGACCGCCGCCAGGTCGTGGACGAAGTCGAGCGTGTCGGCGTCCGTCAGGGTGTAGCGGCGCCGGGTGGCCTCGACGTGTTTGGCCGTGGGGGCGAGCGCGACCGTGTGGGTGGTGAGGTCGACCGCGCCGTCCTCCGCGCGGCCGACCATGATCTCCGCGATGCCGGTGGGCTGGGTGATCAGCGCCTCGATGCCGCCCTCCGGCTTGAGCCGCCACCAGCCGCTCTCCCGCGCCGCCGGACGCAGCGGGGTGCCGGCCGCGTCGATCAGCCAGGCGCGCGCCTCGTAGTGGAGGAACGGGCGCCCGTCGTGGCTGAAGGTGACCTCCTGGGCGTACGTGAACTCCTCGGCGAGCGTCGGGTACTCGCCGCGGCCCCGGCCGGTCCAGCTCCCGAGCAGCCCCGCCACCGGCGCGAGCAGCTCGTGCGGGGCGGGTGCCACGTCCGGCCGGAAGGCGTCGGGGTACGGGTACGGGCGGTCGCGGTCGGTCATGGTGCGCGCTCCTGGGTCGAGGCCTGTGCCGGAGGGCAGCTTAGGTCGTCCGCCCTCCGGCCGTGGCGCCCCGCGGGGTGTCTAGCCCCGGCTTCGTACCAGCAGGTAGAGGAAGTACGGGGTGCCGATCACCGCGGTCATGAGGCCCGCTCCGAGCTGGGCGGGGGCGATCACCGTACGGCCCACCAGGTCGGCGGTGCAGACGAGGACGGCGCCGATGAGCACCGCGACCGGGACCACGCGCGCGTGCTGCCGGCCCACGAGAGCACGGGCGGCGTGCGGGGCGACGAGCCCCACGAAGCCGATCGTGCCGGCGGCGGCGACGGCGGTCGCGCTGAGCAGAACGCTCAGCACGAGGAAGCCGAGCCGGCCGCGTCCCAGGTTCAGGCCGAGCAGCCTGGGGGTGTCCTCGTCGAGGGAGACCAGGTCGAGTTCGGTGCGCCGGGCGAACGCGACGACCACGCCGACGGCGAGGACCGCCGCGAGGGGCAGGACGTCGGTCGGGGTCCGCCCGTAGGTGGAGCCCGAGAGCCAGGTGAGCGCCTTCGTCGCGTTGAACGGGTCGGTGAGGATGATGAGGAGGCTGATCAGGGCCGAGGCCCCGGTGGCGACTCCGAAACCGACGAGGACGAGCCGGTTCTGCTGGAACCCGCCGCGCGCGGCGAGGCCGAAGACGAGGACGGAGCTGACGGCGGCGCCGGCGAAGGCCCCGCCCGCGACTCCCCACGATCCGACCATGGGCACCGTCGTCACGAGGAGGACCGCGCCGAGCGCGGCCCCGCCGGAGACGCCCAGGATGCCCGGTTCGGCGAGGGGGTTGCGGGTCACGGCCTGGACGAGGGTGCCGGCCAGGGCGAGGGCGGCGCCCGCGAACAGAGCGGCGAGGACGCGGGGGACGCGAGTGTCGAGGACGAACGTCGTCGTCTGGCCCGCCCGCCCCTGCACCCAGTTCACGACGTCGCCGAGCAGCAGCTTGGCGTCGCCGAGGAGTACGGCCGCGACGACCACGCCCACGAGGACGGCCACGAGGACGCCGGTGGTGGTGAGGAAGACGGCCCGGCTCCTGATGTGCAGCCGGTCGGGTGCGGAGGCGGCGGCCGTGTCCCGGGTCCGGGTGGCCATGACGACGAGGAAGACGGCGCCGACGAGGCTGGTGACGACGCCGGTCGGCACGCCGACCGCCACGTCCGTCGGCACGAGGGCGCGCAGGACGACGTCGGAGCCGATCACCAGGGCGGCGCCGACGAGACCGGCGACGGGCAGGCTGCCCCGCGTCCTGGTGAAGCCGCGGAACCTCCGGGCGAGCGGCCGGACGATCGCGGGGGCGCAGAGGCCGACGAAGCCGATGGGGCCCGCGAGGGTGACCGCGGCCGTGGAGAGCAGGGCGGCGAGCACGACGCCGGTGACCCTGGTGGCGCGGACGGGGACGCCGAGGCCGCGGGCCGCGTCGTCGCCGAGGGCCAGGGCGTCGACCCGGCGGGCGAGGAGGAGCAGTCCGACGAGTCCTACGACGGCGACGGGCGCCATCTTGAGGACACCGTCGAAGCCGTTCTGGGCGATGCTGCCCTGGTTCCAGTGGTAGACGCCGTCCGTCTGCTGGGGGAAGAGCAGGAGCAGGCCCTCGGTGACGGCGGTGAGGCCGAGGGTGAGGGCGCTGCCCGCGAGGACGAGCCGGACGGTGCCGGTGCCGAGGCCGGAGAGGCCGAGGACCACGGCCGCGGCGGCGAGCCCGCCGGCGAACGCGATGCCGGAGGAGGCGAGCAGGGGCAGTGAGACACCGGTGACGGTGGCCATGCCGAGGGCGAAGTAGGAGCCCGCGTTGACCGCGAGGGTGTCGGGCGAGGCGAGGACGTTGCGGCTGACGGCCTGGAGGGCGGCGCCCGCCATGCCGAGGACGGCGCCGACGAGCAGCCCGGCGGCCATCCGGGGCAGCCGGGAGGCGATGACGACGGACGCGTCGGCCTCCGAGGCCCGGCCAGTGAGCGCCTTCCACACGTCGGAGGCGCCGACCGAGGCCGTGCCCTGGGTGATGTCCACGACCGCGAGGGCGACGACGAGAAGGACGAGGGCGGCCGTCACCGGGGCCGCGCCCGTCCGGGACGTGGCCGTCGGCGGACGGGTGGCGGAGGTGGTTGCGGTGACGGCCATGGTGTTACTTCGTCAGGGCGGCGACGACGGAGTCGACGTACTTGTTCATGGAACCGGGACCGCCGAACATCCAGACGCCGTCGGGCAGACGGTGGACGTCGCCCTTCTTGACGAACGGCAGCGAGGTCCACACCTTGTCCTTGGCGAGGACGCCGGCGAAGGGGTTGCTGGAGGCGTCGCCGTCGTTGCCGATGTAGGCGAACTGCACGTCGCCGAGCTTGGTGAGGCCCTCGACGTCGGTGGCGGCGAGGCCGTAGGCCGGGTCGCCCTTCATCGTCCAGGCGTTCTTCAGGCCGAGCTTCTCGTTGACGGCGCCGATGAGGGAGCCACTGGTGTAGGGCCGGACCGAGACCTGGTTGGAGACGACGTACCCGTCGGCGAAGGCGTACCGCGCGCCGCCGAGGCCGGCGTCGGCGAGGGCCTTCCTGCCCTCGTCGAGCTTCGCCTGGAACTGCTTCTTGAGCTCCGCGGACTTGTCCGCGGTGCCGGTGGCCTTGGCGATCAGGTCGAGGTTCTCGGTCATCTGACCGATCGGGTCGGTCGCGTCGGCGGCGCGCACGTTCAGGACCGGGGCGATCTTGCGCAGCTGCTTGACGGCGGCCGGCGGCAGGTCGGTGGTCGCGAGGATGAGGTCGGGCCGCAGGGCCGCGACGGTCTCCATGCTCGGCTCGCCGCGGGTGCCGATGTCCTTGGGCTCGTTCTTCAGCGGGACGGCCGTGTCCCAGGTCTTGTAGCCCTTGACGTCGGAGACGCCCACGGGGTCGACGCCCAGCTCGACGAGGTGCTCGACGACGCTCCACTCGGTGCCGACGACCTTCTTGGCGGGGCCGTCGAGCTCCACCTTGGTGCCCGAGGCGTCGGTGAGGGTGATGCGCTCGGTGGTCTTCTCGGCGTCGTCCGCGGCGGGCTCGGTGGTGCCGCAGGCGGTGAGGGTGAGGGCCGCGGTGGTGGCGGCGGCCGCGGTGATGAGGAGGCGTCTCATGAGGTGGTGCTGAGCCTTTCGCTTCGCGAGTGGTGCCGGCCCATCGCACGGGTGCGCAGCCGGCCGGTGAGGGGATCGGTGTCGACCTCGATGCGGATGCCGTACGTGCCGGTCAGCCGTTCCGGTGTCAGGACCTCGGAGGGGCTGCCGTCGGCGACGATCCGTCCCGTGTCGAGCAGGACGATCCGGTCGGCGACGGCCGCCGCCTGGTCGAGGTCGTGGAGGACGGCGCCCACGGCGATGCCGTGGTCGTCCGCCAGGTCACGCATGAGGTCGAGGAGTTCGACCTGATAGCGCAGGTCGAGGTAGGTGGTGGGCTCGTCGAGCAGCAGGACGCCCGTCTCCTGGGCGAGGCAGCCGGCGAGCCAGACGCGCTGGAGCTGGCCGCCGGAGAGGTGCTCGGCGCCGCGCCCGGCGAGTTCGGTGACGCCCGTCATGGCGAGCGCGCGGTCGACCGCGGCCCGGCCTTCGGGGTCGGCCCGGCCCCAGCGTCCCCGGTAGGGGTAGCGGCCGAACTCGACCACGTCCCGCACCGTCAGTCCGCTGGGTGTGGGGCGGCCCTGGGTGAGCAGGGCGACATGGCGCGAGAACTCACGGGGGCTCAGCGCGAGGCCGTCGGTGGCTCCGTCGATGAGCAGCGTCGCGGTCCGCGGTCGCTGGAGCCGCGCGATCGTGCGGAGCAGCGTCGACTTGCCGCTGCCGTTCGGCCCGACGAGGACGGTCACTTCGCCGGGGCACAGCGTCATGGCGGCGTCGTGGACGACGTCGACGCCTTCGTACGCCACGGTGACACCCGTGGCCGAGAGTTCATGACCGTGGGGACGGGGAGTCGCGGCGGTCTCTTCACCTGCTTGCACGTCGCAGAGGTTAGCCTAACCTTACCGATCGGCAAAAGGGGGGCCCTGAAGCCGGCCGCAAGGTGAAATCCGGTCAAGCTCCGGCCTGGTGGCCGCACTCTCGGCAGAGGGATCTCCGTGCCGGAGCACGTCCATGCTCCGAGACACCGTTGACCCCGTGCGCGACCGCCGCTACGTTCACGCCATGTTGCGTACAGCCCTGCTCACCACGCGCGGTCACATCGACCTGCTGCGGGTGGCATCCGCCGCGTGTCCCCGCGGCTGCTGACGCCCCTCCCCCCGTCCTGACGCCTCTTCGGGCGTTCCTCGACGCCGTCCCGGGCGTTCCTCCCGCGCGGTCGCGGGCGTTCTCGTCACGCCGATCCGGGCGAACCGAAGCCCGGTCGGCCTCCTGACGCCCCGACTCCGTGCCCGCACGCCCGCTCCGTACGCGCGGCCGCCTCGTACGCACGGGCCGCTTCGTACGCTCGTCCGCTTCGTACGCGCGGCCGCTCTGCGCGCGCACCCGCCGACGGGCGTTCCCACACCTCCTCCTCCCCGGAGTTCCGCCATGGCGACCGACCTTCACCGGGCAGTGACCGTCCACGGTCTCACCCGCTCCTTCGACGGCCGCCCGGTCGTCGACGGGCTCGATCTGACCCTGCGCGCGGGCCGGTTCACCGTGCTCCTCGGCCCCGGCGGCTGCGGCAAGTCCACCCTCCTGCGGGTCCTCGCCGGGCTCGACCGGGAGGTCTCCGGCACCGTTCTGGTCCCGCGCCGCCGCGCCGTCGTCTCCGGGGCTCCGCACCTCGTCGCGTGGAAGCGCCTCTGGCGCAACGTCCTGCTCGGACTGCCGGGGAAGCCGGACCGGGCCGTGGCGGAGAAGGCCCTGGAGGAGGTCGGGCTCGGCCGTCGCTCGGGCGCCTGGCCGACATCCCTCTCCGAGGGCGAGGCCCAACAGGCCTCCCTCGCACGCGCCTTGGTACGGAACCCTGATCTGCTGCTGCTCGACGAGCCGTTCCGCGCGCTCGACGGGCCGGCCCGGGCCGGGGCCCGGCGACTGCTGACCGAGCTGTGGCAGCGACGCGGCTGCACGGTCCTGCTCGCCACCCACGACGTGGACGAGGCCCTGCTGCTCGCGGACCGCGTGCTGGTGATGCGGGACAGCGTCATCGCGTACGACACCCCCGTCGACCTCGACCGGCCCCGCTCCCCCGGCGATCCCGCGGCGGCCGCGCTCCGCACCCGCCTCCTCGCCGAACTCGACGCGGGGAAAGCAGAGTTCACCGCACAGGCGGCCTGATCGATGACATCCCCACCCGTCGTCTCCGCTCCCGGACCGGTCCCCCACACGTTCCGCTTCGCCGACACCCCCTTCGACACGTACCCGCCGCCGGCCACCACCCCGGCGCGCGGCTACGGAAAGGCCTCCTCATGAGCGTCCATCTGCACTGGTTCCTGCCGACCGGCGGCGACGGCCGGACCCTCGTCGACCGGCACGCCTACACGGACGGCGGGATCACCCGCGACCGGACCGTGTCCGGGGTGCGGGCGCCCGATGTCGACTATCTGATCCAGATCGCCAAGGCGGCCGAGCAGCTGGGCTTCGAAGCCGTACTGACCCCGACCGGGACCTGGTGCGAGGACGCCTGGCTGAGCACGGTCGCCCTCGCCCAGCACACCGAACGGCTCAAGTTCCTGGTGGCGTTCCGGCCGGGCGTGATCTCGCCGGTGCTCGCCGCCCAGATGGCCTCCACCTACCAGCGGATCACCCGGGGCCGGCTCCTCCTCAACGTCGTGACCGGCGGCGACTCGGCCGAACAGCGCCGCTTCGGCGACCACCTGGACCACGACCGGCGCTACGCCCGCACGGCCGAGTTCCTGTCGGTGGTGCGGGGCGCGTGGACCGGGCGGCCGTTCGACCACGAGGGCGAGCACTTCCGGATCGAGGGCGGACTGACGGCGCTGCCGCCGGACCCGCTGCCCGAGATCTTCTTCGGCGGTTCCTCCACCGCGGCCGGTCCGGTCGCGGCGGAGCACGCGGACGTCTATCTGACCTGGGGCGAGCCGCCCTGGCAGGTGAAGGAGAAGATCGACTGGATCCGGTCGCTCGCGGAGGAGCGCGGCCGCACGGTCCGCTTCGGGATCCGGCTGCACACGATCTCCCGCGACTCCGCGCGCGAGGCCTGGGTGACGGCCGACCGGCTGCTCTCCGACCTCGACGCCGAGACGGTCGCCGCCGCGCAGCAGGCCCTCGGCCGGAGCGAGTCGGTCGGCCAGCAGCGGATGCTGGCGCTGCACCAGGGGGGCTCCCTCGGCCGCGAGCAGCTGGAGATCTCGCCGAATCTGTGGGCGGGGGTGGGGCTCGTACGGGGCGGGGCCGGCACCGCGCTGGTCGGCAGCCATGCCGACGTCGCGGACCGGATCGAGGAGTACCACGACCTCGGCGTGGAGCACTTCGTCCTGTCCGGCTATCCGCATCTGGAGGAGGCGTACTGGTTCGGCGAGGGGGTACGGCCGGAGCTGGCGGCGCGCGGGCTGCTGGCGACGAGCCTGCCCTCCCCGCTGCTGGGCGTCCCGGCCGCGAACGGCCGCCCGGCCTCGGCCCCGGGCGGAGCGCCGCTGCTGGTACCCGGCGGCCGGTAGAAACCGCGCCCCGGGCCGCCGTCGTCGGGGGCACGGGTCGACGGCGCTCCCGCGCCCCGGACAGTCGCCGCCGGGGGCGCGGGAAGATCCGCGCCCCCGTCCCGGTTGGTAGAACCGTGAACGATTACGGGACCGAAGAGGTCGGCGAGGTCGGCGAGGTCGAGACTGTGGCAGCAGGTGAGCAGCGGCCCACGCCGCCGAACGTGGACGTCGTCGTCATCGGCGCCGGGCAGGCCGGTCTCTCGGCCGCCTTCCATCTGCGCCGCGCCGGACTCGATCCGGAGCGGGAGTTCGTCGTCCTCGACCACGCGCCCCGGCCGGGCGGTGCCTGGCAGTTCCGGTGGCCCTCGCTCACGTACGGCAAGGTCCACGGGATGTACGCCCTGCCCGGCATGGAGCTGACCGGCGCCGACCCGGCGCGTCCCTCCTCCGAGGTGATCGGCGCGTACTTCGACACCTACGAGAAGACCTTCGACCTGCGGGTCCACCGCCCCGTCGACGTCACCGCCGTCCGCGAGGGCGACGGCGGGCGGCTGCTCGTCGAGACCTCCGAGGGCGCGTACGCCACGCGCGCCCTGATCAACGCCACCGGCACCTGGGACCGCCCCTTCTGGCCCCGCTACCCCGGCCAGGAGACCTTCCGGGGGCTCCAGCTGCACACCGCCGGTTACCCGGGCCCGGCGGAGTTCGCCGGGAAGCGGGTCCTGGTGGTGGGCGGCGGGGCCTCGGGCACCCAGCACCTCATGGAGATCGCGGACGTCGCCGCCGAGACGTTCTGGGTGACCCGCCGGGAGCCCGTCTTCCGCGAGGGATCCTTCGGGGAGGCGGAGGGCCGGGCGGCCGTCGCGCTCGTCGAGGAGCGGGTACGGCGGGGACTCCCTCCGCAGAGCGTCGTCTCGGTCACCGGGCTCCCCGTCAACGACGCGATCCGCTCGGCACGCGCGCGCGGAGTCCTGGACCGGCTGCCGATGTTCGACCGGATCACCCCGGCCGGGGTGGCCTGGGCCGACGGCCGGACCGTCGACGTGGACGTCATCCTCTGGGCCACCGGCTTCCGGGCGGCGATCGACCATCTGACCCCGCTGCGCCTGCGGGAGCCCGGCGGCGGCATCCGTGTCGAGGGGACGCGCGCGGTACGGGACGAGCGCGTCCATCTCGTCGGGTACGGCCCCTCCGCCTCGACGATCGGCGCCAACCGGGCCGGCCGGGCGGCCGTCTCCGACATCCGCAGCCTGCTCCGCCGCACCCCGGCTCCCGGCCTCTCGGCCGCGTGAAGGACCCCCTGGGGGGCTAGGGTCTGTCGTCACATTCCCGTCTGCCCTGCGGGTCAATACACCTAGGGCGTCGCCGCGCTCCGGTTGGCGTTGAACTCGGCCACGTTCTCCTGGTGGGTCGCGTAGTCCGCCGTGAAGCGGGTGTCCCCCGGGGTGACCGTGACGAAGTAGAGCCAGTCGCCGTCCGCCGGGCGGATCACCGCGTCGAGGGCCTGGTCCCCCGGGTTGCCGATGGGCGTCGGCGGCAGGCCCTTCCGCTCGTACGTGTTGTACGGGCTCTTCGTCCGCGTCTCCTCGTACGTGGTGTCGACGGTGCTGCGGCCGAGTGCGTAGTTGAGGGTCGAGTCCATCTGGAGGGCCATGCCCCGGGCGAGCCGGTTGTGGACGACCCGGGCGACCTTGGCCATGTCCTCCGGGTTGTCGGCCTCGGCCTGGACGATGCTGGCCGCGATCACCGTCTCGTACACGCTCATTCCGCGCGCCTTCGCCCCCTCGGCGATCCGGGCGGCCCCGAAGCGCTTGCCGGCCGTGTCGACCATGAAGCGGAGCAGATCCTCGGGGGTGGTGGCGCCGAGGACGGGATAGGTCGCGGGGAAGAGGTACCCCTCGGGGTTGCCTCCGGCCGCCGCGGGGAGCGGGAGGGCGGTGCCGGGCGCCGTCGCGGTCTTCCGCGCGGTCCCCTCGGGCAGGCCGAGTGCCCGGTCGACGGCCGTGTAGACCTGGCCGGCCCGCCAGCCTTCGGGGACGAGCAGCGGCCTGGGCTGTTCGGCGGCCGGTTCGTCCCGTGCCGCCAGCAGCGGGACGGTGATCCCGGCGGCCACGGCGAGGACCGCTCCGAGCAGGAGGGCCAGCCGGCCGCGCCGGGTGAGCCGCGGACGGCGGGAAGGCCGGAGGGCCCCGGGGAGGGACGGGCGTCGGGGGCGGCGGCGTGGGGGTGCGTACGGTGACGGCGGCCGGTGCGTCATGGCCGCACGCTAACCCGCCGCGTCCGCGAATCCCGGCATCCCGGGCACGCGGCGGCGCCGCCGGCTCCCTGGGACGGGGAACCGACGGCGCCGGGGAACTGCGATCGTCAGACGAGCCAGCCCAGGAAGTGGAGGACGCCGGCGAGCAGATCGGTGATGACGTTCATGGTGGTGCTTCTCCTCGTACAGGTACATCAGTGGGACTGATGCGTCATTGGGACCGCGCGGTCACGGTCTGCAGCCCGTCGTTCGCGCACCGCAATCATCCGACGCCGTACGGGGGTCGGGCAACGGATCAGGGAACGATCACACGTTCTGGGGAACAACCGATCCCGCGTTCGCCTGTTCGGCATCCGCGGTGGCGCGCACGGCGCTGCGGGCGTCCCGCCGGACCAGGGCCGCGTACCGCCCGTCCTGGGCCAGCAGCTCCTCGTGCGTCCCGCGCTCCGCGATCCGCCCCGCCTCCAGGACGACGATCTGGTCGGCGTCGCGGACGGTGGAGAGCCGGTGGGCGATGGTGATGGTGGTGCGGCCTGCCGACAGGGCGTCGATGGCCTGCTGCACGGCGTGCTCCGTGCGGGTGTCGAGGGCGCTGGTCGCCTCGTCGAGGATCAGTACGGGCGGGTCGCGCAGGATGGTGCGGGCGATGGCAAGGCGCTGCTTCTCACCGCCCGAGAAGCGGTAGCCGCGCTCGCCGACCAGGGTGTCGTACCCCTCGGGGAGCGAGGCGATGTGCTCGTGGATCTGGGCGGCGCGCGCGGCGGCCTCGATCTCCTCGTCGGTGGCGTCCGGCTTGGCGAAGCGGAGGTTGTCCGCGACGGAGGCGTGGAAGAGGTACGTCTCCTGGGAGACGACGCCGACCGCGCGGGCGAGGGTGTCGAAGTCGAGGTCCCGCACGTCGACCCCGTCGAGGGTGACGCGGCCGTCGGTGACGTCGTACAGCCGGGGCACCAGGTAGCTGAGGGTGGACTTGCCGGAGCCGGTGGGTCCCACGACGGCGAGGCTGCCCCCGGCGGGGACGGTCAGGTCGACGGCGTCGAGGGTCGGGCGGCCCTCGCCCTCGGGGTCGTAGCGGAACACGACCTTCTCGAAGGCGACCTCGCCGCGCACCTCGGGGAGCCGGACCGGCTCGGCGGGCTCGGTGATGTCCACGGGCAGGTCGAGGTATTCGAAGATGCGCTGGAAGAGCGCGAGGGACGTCTGCATCTGCACACCGGTGGAGAGCAGGCTGACGGCGGGCCGGAAGAGGCCCTGCTGGAGCGAGACGAAGGCGACGAGCGTGCCGAGGGAGATCTCGGACCCGCCCGAGCCGAGGGCGATGCCGGCGGCCCAGTAGATCAGGGCGGGCATGGCGGCCATGACGATGCCGATGGTGGACATCCGCCACCGTCCGGCCATGGAGGAGCGCACTTCGAGGTCGACGAGGCGCTCGGACTCCTCGGCGAAGGACCTGGTCAGCGAGTCGGCGCGGCCCATGGTGCGGCCGAGGAGGATGCCGCTGACCGAGAGGGACTCGGTGACGGTCGCGGCCATGGCGGCCATCTGCTTCTGGCGCTGGGTGGTGATCCGCTTGCGCTCCCGGCCGACCCGCCGGCTGATCCAGACGAAGACGGGCAGCAGAAGCAGGGAGACGACGGTGAGGCGCCAGTCGAGGGCGAGCATGGCGACCACGGTCGCGACGACGGCGGTGAGGTTGGAGACGAGGGAGGTGGCGGTGGAGGTCACCGTCGCCTGCATGCCGCCGATGTCGTTGGCGATACGGGACTGGACCTCGCCGGTGCGGGTGCGGGTGAAGAACGCGAGCGGCATCCGCTGGAGCTGCTCGTAGACCCCGGTGCGCAGGTCGTGCATGACGCGCTGGCCGACGGTGGTGGAGATCAGGGTCTGGAGCACGCCGAAGACGCTGGTCAGCACGGCGGTGGCGATCATGCCGAGGGCGAGCAGGCTGAGCAGCCCGGTGCGCCCCTGGGGGATCGCGGTGTCGAGGATCTCCTTGAGCAGGAAGGGCGAGGCGACCGTGACGAGCGAGGCGGCGCCGACCAGGAGGCCGACGAGCGCCAGGCGCGCGCGGTAGGGGTGGAAGAGCCGCAGGATGCGCCGCAGCTGCGCGGGCTCCTTCGGCTGGGCGGAGTCGCGGGGCGGGGGCGTCCAGTCGGACTGGTCGTGGGGGCGCATGGGCTCCTTCGAGTCTTCGACGATACCGATCAGAGCATAGCTCATTGTTACCTATGCTCACAATGAACCAGGTCCTGATATTGTTCCCGTATGAGCACCTCCGCCGTCCCGACCGGACCCGGCCGTTCGAGGGAACCCGACGCCGACGGCCTCCTCGCCGAGCAGCTGCTGCGCCTCACCCGCCGTCTGCACCGCATCCAGAAGCGCCATCTGGAACCGGTCGGCATCACTCCGGCCCAGTCACGCCTGCTGCGCACGGTCGCGCACTTCGGGGACCCGCCCCGGATGGCCGACCTCGCGGCCCGGCTGGAGGTCGTCCCCCGCGCGGTGACCAGTCTCGTCGACGGCCTGGAGGCCGTCGACCGGGTGCGCCGGGTGCCCGACCCGAGCAACCGCCGGGTGGTGCGGATCGAGCTCACCGACGCCGGCCGCGCCACGCTGCGGGAACTGCGCAGCGCGCGCCGGGCCGCCGCAGAGGACATCCTTGCTCCATTGACCGCCGCACAGCGCGAGGTGCTCGGAGGTCTGCTGTCCGCCCTGGTCGACCCCGGCCCGGAGGGCGGCTGCTGACCCCTCGGGCACGGGGACGCGCCGAAGGGGAGCCGTGACATGCCGTTGTTCGAGCCGAACCCGCAGGCCCTTCGCCCCGGTACGAAGCGGAGTCCGGCCCCGGACCGCGTGCCGGAGCTCCGGGCCCGGGGCACGCCGAGGCGGCTGCGCGAGGAGCTCACCGAGCTCCTCGGCCCGGAGAAGGTCCTCTCCGGGATCTCCGACCTCGTCCGGTACGCCTCGGACGCCAGCCCTTACCGCTTCGTCCCGCAGGTCGTCGTGGTCGCCGAGGACATCGACGACATCTCCACCATCCTGTCGTACGCGCACGGCAAGGGCCGCGAGGTGGTCTTCAGGGCCGCCGGGACCAGCCTCAACGGACAGGCGCAGGGCGAGGACATCCTGGTCGACGTGCGCCGCCACTGGGTGGGCGTCGAGGTCCTGGACGGCGGCGCGCGCGCCCGTATCCGCCCCGGCACCACCGTCGTCCGGGCCAATGCCGCGCTCGCCCCGCACGGGCGGGTGCTGGGGCCCGATCCGGCCAGCGCGATCGCCTGCACCATCGGCGGGGTCGTCGCCAACAACGCCTCCGGCATGACGGCCGGAACCACCAGGAACTCGTACCGGACCGTCTCCTCGCTCACCTTCGTCCTGCCGAGCGGGACGGTGGTCGACACCGCCGACCCGGGCGCCGACGAGGAGCTCGCGCACGCCGAGCCGAGGCTGTGCGCGGAGCTGATGGCCCTCAAGGCGGAGATCGAGGCGGACGCCGGACTGACCGCCCGGATCCGGGCCAAGTACGCCATCAAGAACACCAACGGCTACCGGCTCGACGCCTTCCTCGACGGTGACACCCCGGTGCGGATCCTGCGGGGTCTCATGGTCGGCTCCGAGGGCACCTTCGGTTTCATCTCGGAGGTCGTCTTCGACACGCTGCCGCTGGACCGCGAGGTCTCCACGGCCCTGCTCTTCTTCCCCTCGCTGCCGGCCGCGGCGGAGGCCGTGCCCCGGTTCAACGAGGCCGGGGCGCTGGCCGTCGAGCTGATGGACGGCAACACGCTGCGGGCCTCGGTGAGTGTGGCGGGAGTGCCCGCGGACTGGGCGGAGCTGCCCAAGGAGACGGCGGCGCTCCTGGTGGAGTTCCGGGCGCCGGACGCCGCGGCGCGGAAGGCGTACGAGCGGGCGGCGGAGAACGTCCTCGCCGGGCTCGACCTGGTGGCCCCGGTGGCCTCCGTGGAGAACGCGTTCACCCGGGACCCGGGGAGGATCGCCGGGTACTGGAAGGCCCGCAAGGCGTTCGTGACGGCGGTCGGCGGCTCGCGCCCCTCCGGCACGACCCTGATCACCGAGGACTTCGCGGTGCCCCCCAGCCGGCTCGCGGAGGCCTGCGCGGCGCTGCTCGACCTCCAGTCCCGGCACGGTTTCGACGCGGCCGTCGCCGGTCACGCGGCCCACGGCAACCTCCACTTCCTGCTGGCCTTCGACGCGGGCGACCCCTCGGACGTCGAGCGGTACGCGGGCTTCATGGACGAGTTCTGCAAGCTGACCGTGGAGCGTTTCGACGGCTCGCTGAAGGCGGAGCACGCCACCGGCCGGAACATCGCCCCCTTCCTGGAGCTGGAGTGGGGGACGAAGGCGACCGATCTGATGTGGCGGGTCAAGGAGGCCATCGACCCCGACGGGGTGCTCGCGCCCCGGATCGTCCTGGACCGCGACCCGCACGCTCATCTGCGGGGCCTGAAGACGATTCCGTCCGTGGAGCGGATCGCCGATCCCTGCATCGAGTGCGGCTTCTGCGAACCGACCTGCCCCAGCCACGACCTGACGACCACTCCGCGTCAGCGGATCGTGCTGCGCCGGGAGATGATGCGGCAGAACGACGGCTCACCGGTCGAGACCCGCCTCCTGGAGTCGTACGGCTACGACGCCGTCGACACCTGCGCCGGGGACTCCACCTGCAAGCTGGCCTGCCCGGTCGGCATCGACACGGGCGCGCTGATGCAGGACTTCCGGCACGAGCGGCACACCTCGCGCGAGGAGCGGGTCGCCGCCCTGGCCGCGAAGAACTTCCGGGCGGCGGAGGCCTCCGCGCGGCTCGCGGTCGCCGCGGCGGACCGGATCGGCGACCGGGTCCTGAAGTCGGTGACGGGCCTGGCCCGCCGGGCGATCAGCACCGATCTCGTACCGGAGTGGCTGCCGCAGATCCCGGGGGCGGCGCCGCGGCGACTGCCTCGCACCCACCGTCCGGCAGCCGTCGCCGTCTACTACCCGGCCTGTGTGAACCGCATCTTCGGCAATCCCGACGGCGCGCGCGGACCCTCGCTCCCCGAGGCGGTGGTCGCCCTGTCCGCGCGGGCGGGCAAGCCGGTGTGGATCCCGGACGACGTGGCCGGAACGTGCTGCGCGACGATCTGGCACTCCAAGGGGTACCGGCGCGGCAACGAGGTGATGGCGAACCGGATCGTCGAGGCGGCCTGGGGATGGACGGCGGGCGGGACGCTGCCGCTCGTGGTGGACGCCTCGTCGTGCACGCTGGGCATCGCGCACGAGGTGGTGCCGTACCTGACGGACGACAACCGGGAGCTGCACGCCCAGATGACGGTGGTCGACTCGCTGGTGTGGGCGGCGGACGAGCTGCTGCCCCGGCTGGAGGTCCGGCGCAGGGTCACCTCGGCCGTGGTCCATCCGACCTGCTCGATGCGGCACCTGGGCGACGAGGAGAAGCTGACGGAGCTCGCCCGGGCCTGTGCGGAGGAGGTCGTCGTCCCCGCCGACGCGGGGTGCTGCGCCTTCGCGGGCGACCGGGGGATGCTGCACCCGGAGCTGACGGCCGCGGCGACCGCCCGTGAGGCGGCCGAGGTCACGGCGCGGTCCTTCGACGCGCATCTCTCGGCCAATCGCATGTGCGAGATCGGGCTGGACCGGGCGACCGGCCGGAGCTACGGATCGGTGCTCCTCGCCCTGGAGCACGCGACACGCCCCTGATCACCCGTCAAACCCCCGCTGAAGCGGCGGACCAGGGCCCCTCACCCCGTGTGGTGAGGGGCCTTTCGCCTGTTCGGGTGACGGTGCGTGTCCGGTACGGCTCGACGCGAGATCCGGAACAGTAAAGTCCAACTACCCGTCGCGAGAGTCCTATCGGCGCCCTTGCGCACCGTCGGTCACCGGGGCCAGGGTCCTGTGCGGGATTCATGAAACAGCCGTGCACACAGCTCCGGGAGGTTCCATGAACGAGCAGACACCGCACACCCCGAGCCGCCGCAACGTCCTCAGAACGACCGCCGCCGCCGGAACGGGCCTCGGCATCGGCGCCCTCGGCAGCGTGAACGCCGAGGCGGCCGCCGGGTCCGCCCCGGCGGCGGCACCCGAGGCCGCCGCCGAGACCGCGGCGGTCCCGAGGCGCCTGGGTGCCACCATGGCCGGGGTCCCCTTCACCGGCCGCTCCACCGTCCGTGTCGGGCTCATCGGCCTCGGCAACCGGGGCAACGGCATGATCGGCCTCTATCTCGCCCTGCCCTGGGTGCGGGTGGTCGCCGTCTGCGACCCGGTGCGCGAGAAGGCCGAGCGGGCGGCCGCGAAGGTCGTCGCCGCCGGGCAGCCCGCACCCGCCGTCTACACCAAGGGCGAGGACGACTACGAGAACCTCTGCGCCCGCTCCGACATCGACTTCGTGCACGTGGCCACTCCCTGGGACAGCCACTTCCCGATCGCCCGCGCGGCGATGCTGGCGGGCAAGCACGTCGGCGTGGAGTGTCCGATCGCGATGCGGCTCGACGAGCTCTGGGCCCTGGTCGACGTGTCGGAGCAGACCCGCCGCCACTGCATGCAGCTGGAGAACTGCTGCTACGGCCGGAACGAGATGCGGGTGCTGCGGATGGCACACGCCGGGAAGTTCGGCACGCTCCTGCACGGAGCGGGGGCGTACAACCACGACCTGCGCGGGCTGATGTTCTCCCCGACGTACTACGAGGGTCCCTGGCGCCGGCTGTGGCACACCCGGCTGAAGGGCGACCTCTACCCCAACCACGGCTTCGGGCCGGTCGCCAACTACATGGACGTCAACCGGGGCGACCGGGCGGTGAGCATCAGCAGCTTCGGCACTCCGGCGCTGGGTCTCGCCGAGTACCGCGAGGAGCACATGGCGCCCGGCGACCCGAGCTGGAAGGAGACGTACATCGGGAGCGACCGGACGATCAGTCTGGTCCAGACGGCCAAGGGCCGGGTGATCCGGCTGGAGCACGACGTCTCCACCCCGCACCCGTACAGCCGGATCAACAGCCTCGGCGGCACGCGGGGCGTCTTCGAGGACTATCCGGCCCGGATCTACATCGAGCCGGACCACAAGGACGACCAGTGGGCGGACTTCTCCGCGTACGCGGGCGAGTTCGACCACTGGCTCTGGAAGGAGCACGCCAACCCGCCGGGCGGTCACGGCGGCATGGACTACATCATGGTGTACCGCCTGATGCAGTGCATGCAGCTCGGGCTGCCGCCGGACTTCGACGTGTACGACGCGGCCACCTGGACGGCGCCGGTGCCGCTGAGCCACGCCTCGATCAAGGCGAAGGGCGCGCCGCAGGAGATCCCCGACTTCACGCGCGGCGAGTGGCGCAAGTCCCGCTCGGGCGTGGACTCGGCGAAGCCGGTCTGAGGACGCGGCGCCCGGCCGGGGACGCGGCGCCCGGCTCCCTCCCGTGCGGAGGGAGCCGGGCGCCGTCCTGTTCAGCAGCGCCGCAGGTCCCGGGTGAGGGTTCCCTGAACGGTCGTCAGACTGCGGTCGTAGCAGCCGTCGGAGCCGTACAGCCGGTAGCGCTCGTCGGTGGTGCCGACCGCGTGCCGCTGGTCCCGCGGGACGCCCGTGGTGTACGTGGCGTCCCCGGTGTAGGTGTGGTCGAGCCGCGACCGGGAGAGCCGCCGTCCGTCGCGCAGGACGGCGGTGTCGGCGTGGTCCCCGAGGGTGAGGACGGTCCGCAGCCGGTCGCCCGCGCCGATCGTCGTCTCGCCGTCCATGGTGTACGTCCGGTCGGCGCGGGTGACGGTCCGGCCGCTGGTCACGGTCTCCCGGTCGGTCCAGCGCGCGGTGAACGCGTCCGGGTTCTCCCCCTCGCCCCAGCGGTGTGCGGAGCTGTGCGCGACGGTCCGGTCCACGGTGGTCGCCACCCGGCCGTGCGAGGTGTTCAGGTGTCCGGCGACGGTGAGACGGTGCCCGGCCTCGGTGTCAAGCCGGTGGAGGGCGTCCGCGGTGCCCGCCGTGTACACGGAGGAGTTGCGCGGGGCGGTCTCCCGGTGGCGGTCGAGGCCGCCGGTGACGACCCGGCTGCCCTCGTCCTGCCAGAGGAGCACGTTGGTGGGGGTGGACCAGCCCGCCTGACCGGCCGGGACCCCGGCGACGGCGACCTCCACGCGGTGGGTCCCGCCGTCGTTGAGGAGGGCGGCGAAGGGGGTCAGGTCGTAGACGATCGGCTGGACGTCGAAGGCGCGCGGCGCGGGGGTGACGTACCAGAGGAAGGGGTTGGACCAGCCCCCGGTCCAGACCGTCGGGAAGGGCGCGGCGATGCCGGCGAGGCGTCCGTCGACGGAGACGCGGACCTCCCGGTGGGGTCCGTCGGTCGCCCGGCAGGAGTACGGGGCGGCGTCGGGGACGGAGAGGTACCAGTACTCCTCGCAGCCGCCGCCGGAGCCGGTGGCGTACACCTCGGCGAGGACGCGTTCGGTGTTGCGGGGGGTGGTGAGGGTGGAGCCGGTGAGCGGGATCACCCGGTCGGGGGTACCGGCGGCGGGCTTCACCCGGCCCTGCGCGGTGTGGAAGGTGAGGGTGACCCGGACGTCGAGGACCCCGGTGTAGGTCTCGTTCACGACATTGCCGATGAGCATCTCGACCGGCTGCGGGCGGCTGAGGGTGTCGCGGTAGCGGGTGACGTCCTTCTCGACCGACCAGGTGATGCCGTCGGGCGAGGGCTGGGGTGTGGAGGTGCGGAGGATCTCCACACCTCCGAGGGTGAGGTAACCCAGGCGGTCGTACTGACGGCCCTTCACGTTGCCTTCGAGGCGCAGGACGACCTTGTTCCAGCGGGTGCCGCACTCCTCGGGCGGGGTGTATCGCCCCTGGTAGGGGGTGAAGTCGCGGAACCGGGCGGCGGCCAGGGTGACCTCGCAGCTGCGGGTGCCGGGGGTCTCGACGGGCGGGGCGGCGGTGACCGGGTCGTGCCAGTCGGAGGTGAACTCGGCCGGGGGCGTCGGGCCGTTCGGACCGTCGGCGGCGGCCGGGTGGGCGGTGAGGAGCGCGCCCGCGGCGAGGACCAGACCGCTGAGCATGCTCATGATCTTGAGTGATCTCATGGGGCGGAAGTGAAGCGCGGTCGGCCCCGTGCGGTCCAGAGGACGATGAGCGGACATGGCGCGATCTGTTCCCTCGTGGGGAAAATCGATTGCCGCCCCGCGGCGAAGAAGCGAACCTTGCACGGTTTCCCCCGCCGTCGCACACCCCCGGCGCGCGTTCCCCCCCGACAAGACCCGGAGACCCTGGGACGCCATGCAGATTCGAGATCTTCCCTTTGCCGACCCCGGGGTCCCGGACGTCCGCTCGGGCACCCGTTTCCTCGTCTGGCTCGGCCGTCAGCAGCTCGGCGGGCAGGTGAAGTCCATGCTCTGGGGGCTCCTCCACCACCTGGGCATCGCCGGGCTGCCGATCGGCATCGGCATCGCCGTCCAGGCGGTCGTGGACCGCGACGGCGGTCGGCTCGCGCTCGCCGGAGGCCTGCTCGTGGTGTTCGGCGCCGCGATCGCGGCCGGTGACGTGATGCTGCACCGCACCGCCGTCACCAACTGGATCACGGCGGCCGCCCGGGTCCAGCAGCTGCTCTCCCGCAAGACCGCCGAGCTGGGCTCCGTCCTGACCCGGCGGGTCGCCGCGGGTGAAGTCGTATCCGTGTCAACGGGCGACGTGGAAAAGATTGGATGGTTCGTCGAGGCGCTGTCACGGTTCGCCGCGGGCGCCGTCACCCTGGTGGTCATCTGCGTCGGCCTCACCGTCTACCAGCCGGCCCTCGGCATCGTGGTGGCCGTCGGCATCCCCGTCCTCGCCCTGTCGGTCCTGCCGCTCCTCCCCCGCGCGACGCGCCGGGCGGACATCCAGCGCGAGAAGGCGGGCAAGGCCACCGAGCTGGCCGCCGACACCGTCGCCGGGCTCCGCGTGCTGCGCGGCATCGGCGGCGAGGAGCTGTTCCTCGGCCGCTACCGCACCGCCTCCCAGGAGGTCCGCAAGGCCGCCGTGCACAGCGCGCGGATGTGGGCGCTGATCTCCGCGATCCAGGTCGTGCTGCCCGGCATCCTGCTCATCGTCGTGGCGGCGTACGGGGCGCGGCTCGCGCTCGACGGGCGGATCACGGTCGGCGAACTGGTCACCGTCTACAGCGCCGTGGCCCTCACCTACCACCCCCTGCGGAACTTCGAGGAGATCGCCATGGCCTTCTCCTTCTCCCGGCCGTCCGCGAAGCGGGCCGCCCGGGTCCTCGCCCTGGCCCGTACGACCACCACCACCGCCGGGGACGAGGACCGCGGGGCGACCGGCGACCTGTACGACCCGCTGACCGGGCTCCGCGCCCCGGCCGGCCTGTTCACCGCCGTCGTCTGCGGCGATCCGGACGTGGCCGGGCGGCTCGCGGACCGGCTCGGCGGCCATCCGGCCGAGCCGGGCGCGGACCACACCTCGGTCCTCCTCGGCGGGATCCCGCTCGACGAACTGCCGCTGGAGACCGCCCGTACGGTCGTCCTCGTCCAGGACAAGGACCCGGTCCTCCTCTCGGGCACGCTCCAGGAGCTGCTCGACGTGCCCCGCTCCGGCGGGGTGCTCCCGGACGGGGCCCTGGCCGCCGCCCGGTGCGACGACGTCCTCGACGCGCTGGCGCAGGCGTCCGTGGACACCGACGGCGATCCGATGCGCACCCGCATCACGGAGCGCGGCCGTTCGCTCTCCGGCGGCCAGCGCCAGCGGCTCGCGCTCGCCCGGTCCCTGGTGACCGACCCGGAGGTGCTCGTCCTCGACGAGCCCACCTCGGCGGTCGACGCGCACACCGAGACCCGGGTCGCCGCCGGCATCCGCGAACTGCGCGAGGGCAGGACCACCGTGGTCCTCGCCTCCTCGCCGCTGCTCCTGGACCGCGCCGACCGGGTGGTCCTGGTCCACGAGGGCCAGGCGGTCGCCGTCGGCGCCCACCGGGAGCTGCTCGTCCGGGAGCCGCGCTACCGCGCGGTCGTCACCCGCGAGGCCGACGACGAACCGATGACGACGGCACCCCGTGTCGGCGAACTCGAAGCACTGGAAGGGGAAACGGCATGATCGGCCTGGCGCCACCGGAGTACGACCCGGCGGCCCCGACGACGGCGACGACACTGCCCGTCGCCGCCGGCGCGACCGTCCGCGCCTACGCGCGCGAGCTGCTGCGCCGCCACCGCCGGGCGTTCGGGCTGCTCGTCGGGGTGAACGCGGTCGCCGTGATCGCCTCGATGGCCGGCCCGTATCTGCTCGGTTCGATGGTGGACGAGCTGGCCTCGGGGGCGCGCGAGCTCCATCTGGAGCGCACGATCGCCCTGTTCACGGTCGCGCTGCTGGTGCAGACCGCCTTCGTGCGGCTCGTCCGGCTGCGCGGGGCCATGCTCGGCGAGGAGATGCTCGCCGATCTGCGCGAGGACTTCCTCGTCCGCGCGGTCGGCCTGCCGCCCGGCGTGCTCGAACGGGCCGGCACGGGTGATCTGCTCTCCCGCATCACCACGGACGTCGACCGGCTCTCCAACGCGATGCGCGAGGCCGTGCCCCAGCTGGCCATCGGCGTCGTCTGGGCGGGGCTGCTGCTCGGCGGCCTCGCGGTGACGGCGCCGCCGCTGGCGCTCGCCGCCCTGCTCGCGGCGCCGCTGCTGATCGTCGGCTGCCGGTGGTACTTCAAGCGGGCGCCGGCCGCGTACCGCTCGGAGTCCGCGGGGTACGCGGCGGTGGCCGGCGCCCTCGCCGAGACGGTCGACGCGGGCCGCACGGTCGAGGCGCACCGCCTCGGCGCGCGGCGGATCGCCCTGTCGGACCGGCGTATCTCCGAATGGGTCGCGTGGGAGCGGTACACCCTCTTCCTGCGCTCGGTGCTCTTCCCCGTCGTCAACGTCACGCATATGACGGTGCTGTGCTCGGTGCTCCTGCTCGGCGGGGTGTTCGTGCTCCGGGGCTGGATCGACGTGGGCCAGCTGACCACGGGCGCGCTGCTCGCGCAGATGCTGGTGGACCCGATCGGAATCGTGCTCCGCTGGTACGACGAGCTCCAGGTCGCCCAGGTGTCGCTGGCCCGGCTCGTCGGCGTCCGGGACATCGAGCCGGACGCGGGTGACACGGAGGTGCGGCCGGAGGGCCGGGCCGTCCGGGCGGACGAGGTCAGGTTCGGCTACCGCGAGGGCGTCGACGTCCTGCACGAGGTGACCCTCACGGTGGCGCCCGGCACCCGGATCGCCCTGGTCGGCCCGTCCGGTGCGGGCAAGTCCACCCTCGGCCGGCTCCTCGCGGGGATCTACGCCCCGCGGACCGGCTCGGTCACCCTCGGCGCCGCGGAACTGGCGCGGATGCCCGCCGAGCGGGTCCGTGAGCACGTGGCCCTGGTCAACCAGGAGCACCACGTCTTCGTGGGCTCGCTCCGGGACAATCTGCTGCTGGCCAGGACGGGGGCCACCGACACCGAGCTGTGGGCGGCGCTCACGGCGGTGGACGCGGAGGTCTGGGCGCGGGGCCTCGACGAGGGCCTGGACACGGAGGTCGGCTCGGGCGGCCGTTCGCCGACCCCGGCGCAGGCCCAGCAGATCGCGCTGGCCCGGCTGGTCCTCGCGGACCCGCACACCCTGGTCCTGGACGAGGCCACCTCGCTGCTCGACCCGCGGGCGGCCCGGCACCTGGAGCGGTCCCTCGGCCGGGTCCTGGACGGGCGCACGGTCGTGGCCATCGCCCACCGGCTGCACACCGCGCACGACGCCGATCTGATCGCGGTGGTCGAGTCCGGCCGGATCAGTGAGCTCGGCAGCCACGCGGAGCTCGTCGAGGCGGACGGGGCGTACGCGGCGCTGTGGAGGTCGTGGCACGGGTGACGGCGGAGGAGGCGGGCCGGGCCGGGGTGTCGTGCGACGCCCCGGCCCGGCCCGCTTCCGTCGGGTCCGGTTCAGTAGCCGATCGTGAAGCGGCGCTGGACGAAGCGGGGCAGTTCCGCCTCGTCGACGAGGGCCACGGCCGCGTCCTCCGCCGAGACGTGGCTGCGTCCCCCGGCGTCCCGGACCGGCTGGTCCTCGCCGATGCGGAAGCGGCCGGTGCGCTCGCCGGGGGTGATGTCCTCGGCGGGGCTGAAGTAGGTCCAGCGGCGGTTGGAGGTGCGCAGCACGTTCAGGGCGTCGCGGTGGCCGCGGACCGCCGCCGCGTAGGCGCGGGGCAGGCCGACGCCGTCGAGGGTGTCGTGGAGGCGTTCCTCCGCGTCGGCGAGCACCGTGCCGGGCTCGATCTCCAGGCTGCCCGCGCCGCCGATCACGATGAGGCGGGTTCTGGGGTGGCTTTCGAGGGCCTTGAGCAGGGCGCGGGCCGCGGTGGCGTAGACCCCGGCGTCGGCGATCGAGCGCCGGACGGTGTCCGCCATGTCCTGGGCGGCGTTGCCGGGCTGGAAGGCGCTGACGAGGACGTCGAGTCCGGGCAGGGCTGCGGCGACGGCCCCGGGGTCGAGGACGTCGAGGCTCGCCCAGGTGATGTTCTCGCGCTTCTCGCCCGCCGCCGCCTCCGTGGCGTCACGGCTGAAGGCCCTGACGCGGTGTCCGCGTTCCAGGGCTTCCGTGACGACGCGGCTGCCGATGGTGCCGGTGGCTCCGATGACTCCGATGTACATGGCTCTCCCCTGTGATCACAGCTCCGACGCGGCACTGACGTAACGCCGTGCGAAAACTATACGCCGTGAAGTGCACGCCGTGCAGTTTCCATACGCCAACCAAGGGAACGGTAGGGTGCCCGTATGACCGGGACAGCGGAAACACGGGCGGGGACGGCTCCGGCCGGCCGGGGACGGCGCGAACGGCTCCGGGCCGAGACCACCGCCGAGATCAAGGGCACGGCCCTGCGCCTGATGGCCTCGGGCGGCCCCGACGCCATCACCCTGCGGGCCATCGCCCGTGAGATGGGCATGACGGCCAACGCGATCTACGGCTACTTCGCCACCCGCGACGACCTGGTCACCACGCTCATCGACGACGTGTACTCGGCCCTCGCCGACGCCGTGGAGTCGGCCTGGGCCGGCACCCCCGCCGAGGAACCCGCCGCCCGGATCCTCGCCTGGGCCCACGCCTTCCGCACCTGGGCCCTGACCAACCCCGAGGGCTTCCGGCTCGTGTACGGCGACCCCGTGCCCGGCTACCGGGCCCCGGAGGACGGCGCCGCCCCGGAGGCCGCCCGCCGGGTCTGCACCGGCCTCGCCGGACTCGCCGCGGCGGCCTGGCCGTACGCCGAACCGCTCTCCCGGGACAGCGCGTTCACCTGGGACGACTTCGACGCCGGGCTGCTCGACAAGGTGCGCCCGGCCTTCCCCGACCTGCCGCCGGCCGGTGTCGCCCTCGCGCTACGGCTCTGGGGACACCTGCACGGGATCGTCGCCCTGGAGGTCTACGGGCATCTCGGCCGCCAGACCACGAGCCCGGACAAGCTGTTCCAGGAGGAGCTGACCCGGCTCGTGACGACACTGGGCGTCCCCCGCACCCCCTGAGCGGCGGCCGGGGGCCCGTCGGGAAACCGGCGGGGAACTAGAGGAAGCCGAGCGCCGAGGCGCCGCCCACCCCGCCCAGCAGCATGAACGCCGGCATCAGGACCTTCAGCTCCACCCAGCTGCCGGCCCGGAAGCGCATGCCCTTCGGCGGGCCGATCGGGTACCAGCGCTTCCGGCCGACCGGGATGGGCCACAGGATGGGGCAGCCGGAGACCGTCAGGGCGTCGCCGATGTCGTGGACCAGGGCGCCGAGCACGATCGGGAGCCCGAGCCACAGGTACTCCTGGCCGGGGCCGGTGAAGAACCAGTCCGAGCCGTTGCCGGGCTTGTCGAGGACGCCCGCCAGGATCCAGGCGCTGGTCGCGCCGAGCAGCCAGACCAGGACGTCGCTGGACATCCGGGCGGCCCGCCACAGCAGGCCTTCCACGGCGAGGACCAGATGGACGAAGAGGATCGCGAGCACGGCCCACCGGCCGCCGGTGATCGCCGCGACGGAGGCGCCGCCGCCGATCAGCACGGCCCAGAGCCAGGTGTGGGTGAGGGTCCGGTGACCACCGGACCTGCGCGGGTCCGCGGAGGAGCGGGTCGCCTTGTAGACGGCGTACGACAGCTTGTCGACGATCTCGCAGAGGCCCTTGGAGACGGGCCCGAAGGCACGCGAGATGGTCGCGGACTTGTGGTCGAGGTCCGGGGCGAGCGCCGCACCCGCGCAGATGAGCGCGCCGACGACGAGAACCGGCCACGGCATCGGGCGGTCGAAGGCCGCTGCCGCCGCCCCGACACCCAGCCAGGCCGCCGCTCCGGACAGCGAGTGTGCCGGTCCCATCATGGTTGGTCCGCCCCGTTTCTCCTGTGCCGGCGCTCAGTTGACGACCGGTCGACGGACGAGCCTATCGTCCGTGATCTTCACCGCCGATGGCCGGTTCCCTCATCCGAGCGGAATCCAGGCAAGATGGGGGCGTGACCCTTATCGATCAGCTGCCGCCGACCGCCGACCCCGACGCCCTCTTCGAGGCCTTCTCCTCCTGGGCCGAGGACCGGGGCATCACGCTCTACCCGGCCCAGGAAGAGGCGCTGATCGAGGTCGTCTCCGGGGCCAACGTGATCCTTTCCACGCCCACCGGATCGGGAAAGTCGCTGGTCGCGGCGGCCGCGCACTTCACCGCGCTCGCGAACGACCAGGTGACCTTCTACACCGCGCCGATCAAGGCGCTGGTGTCGGAGAAGTTCTTCGACCTGTGCAAGATCTTCGGCACCGAGAACGTCGGCATGCTGACCGGCGACGCCTCCGTGAACGCGGACGCCCCGGTGATCTGCTGTACGGCGGAGGTGCTGGCCTCGATCGCGCTGCGGGACGGCAAGTACGCGGACATCAACCAGGTCGTGATGGACGAGTTCCACTTCTACGCCGAGCAGGACCGCGGCTGGGCGTGGCAGATCCCGATCCTGGAACTCCCCCAGGCGCAGTTCATCCTGATGTCGGCGACGCTCGGCGACGTCTCGATGTTCGAGAAGGACCTGACCCGGCGCACGGGAAAGCCGACCTCGGTGGTCCGCTCGGCGACCCGGCCGGTGCCGCTCTCGTACGAGTACCGGCTGACCCCGATCACGGACACCCTGACGGAGCTCCTGGAGACCAAGCAGGCGCCCGTCTACATCGTGCACTTCACCCAGGCGCAGGCCGTGGAGCGCGCGCAGTCCCTCATGAGCATCAACATGTGCACCCGTGAGGAGAAGGACAGGATCGCCGAGCTCATCGGCAACTTCCGCTTCACCACCAAGTTCGGCCAGAACCTCTCGCGTTACGTCCGCCACGGCATCGGCGTGCACCACGCCGGCATGCTGCCGAAGTACCGGCGGCTCGTCGAGAAGCTGGCACAGGCGGGTCTCCTGAAGGTGATCTGCGGGACGGACACGCTCGGCGTGGGCGTGAACGTGCCGATCCGTACGGTGCTGTTCACGGCGCTCACCAAGTACGACGGCACCCGGGTGCGCACGCTGCGCGCCCGCGAGTTCCACCAGATCGCGGGCCGGGCCGGCCGGGCCGGCTTCGACACGGCCGGCTACGTGGTCGCCCAGGCCCCCGAGCACGTCATCGAGAACGAGAAGGCGCTCGCGAAGGCCGGCGACGACCCCAAGAAGCGCCGCAAGGTGGTCCGCAAGAAGGCCCCGGAGGGCTTCGTCGCCTGGAGCGACACCACCTTCGACCGGCTGATCGACGCCGAGCCGGAGCCGCTGACCTCCCGCTTCAAGGTCACCAACATCATGCTGCTCTCGGTGATCGCCCGCCCGGGCAACGCCTTCGAGGCGATGCGCAAGCTCCTGGAGGACAACCACGAGCCGCGCAAGGCCCAGCTGCGGCACATCCGCCGGGCCATCGCGATCTACCGCTCGCTGCTCGACGGCGGTGTGGTGGAGCAGCTCGACACCCCGGACGCCGAGGGCCGCACGATCCGCCTCACGGTCGACCTCCAGCAGGACTTCGCGCTCAACCAGCCGCTGTCGACGTTCGCGCTCGCCGCCTTCGACCTGCTGGACCCCGAGTCCCCCTCGTACGCCCTGGACATGGTCTCCGTCGTCGAGTCCACCCTCGACGACCCGCGCCAGATCCTCCACGCCATGCAGAACAAGGCGCGCGGCGAGGCGGTCGGGCAGATGAAGGCCGACGGCGTCGAGTACGAGGAGCGGATGGAGCGGCTCCAGGACATCTCGTACCCGAAGCCGCTGGAGGAGCTGCTCTGGCACGCGTACAACGTCTACCGGACGTCCCACCCGTGGGTCGGCGACCACCCGGTGTCGCCGAAGTCGGTCATCCGTGACATGTACGAACGCGCCCTGACCTTCACCGAGTTCACCTCCTGGTACGAGCTGGCGCGCACCGAGGGCATCGTCCTGCGCTACCTCGCGAGCGCGTACAAGGCACTCGACCACACCATCCCGGACGACCTGAAGACCGAGGACCTGGAGGACCTGATCGCCTGGCTGGGCGAGATGGTGCGCCAGGTGGACTCCTCGCTGCTCGACGAGTGGGAGCAGCTGGCCAACCCGGAGGTCCAGACGGCCGAGGAGGCCCAGGAGAAGGCCGACCAGGTCAAGCCGGTCACGGCCAACGCCCGCGCCTTCCGGGTCCTGGTGCGCAACGCGATGTTCCGCCGGGTGGAACTGGCCGCCCTCGACAACCTCGGCGCGCTGGGCGAGATGGACGCCGAGGCCGGCTGGGACGCCGACGCCTGGGGCGAGGCGATGGACGCGTACTGGGACGAGTACGACGACCTCGCCACCGGCCCGGACGCCCGCGGCCCGAAGCTGCTCGCCATCGAGGAGGACGCGGCGCACGGCCTGTGGCGCGTCCGTCAGACCTTCGCCGACCCGAACGGCGACCATGACTGGGGCATCAGCGCGGAGGTGGACCTGGCGGCCTCCGACGAGGAGGGCCGCGCGGTGCTCCGCGTGACGTCCGTCGGACAGCTGTAGAGGAGCGCACGTCGTGACCAACCCCGCCGAGAGGCTCGTCGATCTGCTCGACCTGGAGCAGATCGAGGTCAACATCTTCCGTGGGCGGAGCCCTCAGGAGTCGCTGCAACGGGTCTTCGGCGGACAGGTCGCCGGGCAGGCCCTCGTCGCGGCCGGCCGCACCACCGAGGGCGACCGGCCCGTGCACTCGCTGCACGCCTACTTCCTGCGGCCGGGCCGGCCCGGGGTGCCGATCGTCTACCAGGTGGAGCGGGTGCGGGACGGGCGCTCGTTCACGACCCGCCGGGTCACGGCCGTGCAGGAAGGACGGACGATCTTCAATCTGACGGCCTCCTTCCACCGGCCCGAGGACGGCGCCTTCGAGCATCAGCTGCCGCCGCGGCACCTGACCGACCCGGAGAGCCTGCCGAACCTCGCGGACGAGATCCGCGAACACCTGGGCACGCTGCCGGAGGCCCTGGAGCGGATGGCCCGCCGGCAGCCCTTCGACATCCGGTACGTGGACCGGCTGCGCTGGACCCAGGACGAGGTCAAGGGCGCCGACCCGCGCAGCGCGGTGTGGATGCGGGCCGTGGGGCCGCTGGGCGACGACCCGCTGATCCACACCTGCGCCCTGACGTACGCCTCGGACATGACGCTCCTGGACGCGGTACGGATCCCGGTCGAGCCCCTGTGGGGCCCGCGGGGCTTCGACATGGCGTCGCTGGACCACGCGATGTGGTTCCACCGGCCGTTCCGCGCGGACGAGTGGTTCCTGTACGACCAGGAGTCCCCGATCGCGACGGGGGGCCGGGGACTCGCGCGGGGCCGGATCTACGACCGCGAGGGGCAGCTCCTGGTGTCGGTGGTCCAGGAGGGCCTGTTCCGCAAGCTCGGATGAGCCCGGGGCGGCACCGGGGTCACTCGTACTCGGTGCCGCCCTTGCGGGTCAGATAGGCCGGGCTGACCGCCTTGGCGATGGCCCGGCCGCCGAGGACCGGGCTGTACCGCTCGGTCGCGGACCGGATGACGACCCCCTCCCGCAGATGGGCCTCGCGGCCGGAGACGGTCTCCCGGCCGGTGGCGTGCGCGAGGACCGTGTCCAGGTCGTACGGACCCGAGTACAGCCGCGGGACGAGCGGGACCTCGCCGGCCTCCAGGACCTCGGCCGGGTCCAGCCACTCCACTCTGCCGTCGATCTCGGCGGAGACGTCGAAGAGGGCGTAGCCGACGGTCCGGGAGCGGGCGTCGGCGCCGTACGCGAGGTCCTGCACCCCGGAGCCGTACACCTCGCCGAAGAAGCCGACCCGGCGGGCGCCGAGACGTTTCGCCAGCCGCTCGGCGACGGCGGGCAGACCGTGGCCGTGGACGGCTCGCCAGTACAGGTTCCGCGGGTCCTCCTGGAGGGCCAGGCCCTTCGAACCGAAACCCTTGGACGAGACCTGGACGCGTCCCTCGTCGGCGAGGAAGGTCAGCAGGCAGGCCGTGCCGTGGAGCTTCTCCGTCAGCACGACGGGCTCGCCCGGCTCGAAGATGCCCGGGTAGCGCTGGAGGTTCTCGATGTCGACCCAGGGCAGCAGGTCCGGCGCCACCTCCACGTCGCCGTCCATCGTCGGCGGTATCGGCGGCACCCACTTCACGATCCCGAGCGTCTCCGCGAAGTCGGTCCCCTCGGCCGCCGCGCGCGCCAGGTCCGTGCCGGCGAGGGCGCCGGGCCGGCACACGATCCCCTGCGACAGCTCCCCGCGCAGCCGTACCGCCTTGACCCGGTCCGACCTCCCTCCGGCGAGCCGCCCGGTCAGCCCGAGCTCCTCGACGAGCGCGGCGGGCAGAACGGCCTGCTCGGGGATGTAGACGGCGGCGTCCCCGGTCCGATAAGCGCCCTTGGCGACGACGGCCCGGTAGAGACCGACCTGGGCCAGCTCCAGGGCATCGGCGTTCGGATGGGGATGGACGGTCAGGACTTCGGCGGTGACGCGCAGGGTCGACATATCAGGACTCCGGGTGCTCGGGTTTCGCTCTCATCGGGGTCACTGTGCCGATCGGGGAAACGGGTGGGCCAGTGATTTACCTGCTGGTAGCGTCGCCCGATTCCGCCCCCAGGGCCTTACAGGGTCTGGTCGATGCCCGGGAGGGTGTCCTGGTCCACCTCGTGGCGGCGGGAGCGGATGTCCGGGGCCGGTGGGTGGAGTTTGGCGTCGCAGGTGGGGCCCAGGCCGGTGCGACGGGAGTCCACGCCGGTGAGGGGGCGGCCGCAGAGCCGGCAGAGGATCCGGCGCGGTCCTGCCTCCGGTGCGGAATCGATCGAGATTGCCAGTGGTTCGTCTCCCATGCTGAGATCAAACCCTATTCCGACGAGGAGCAGTCCATGAGCCTGTACGACATTCCGCTGAAGACCCTGACCGGCGAGCCGGTCTCCCTTGCCGACTACCGGGACCGCGCGGTCCTGGTCGTGAACGTCGCCTCCAAGTGCGGCCTGACCCCGCAGTACGCGGGTCTGGAGAAGCTGCAGAAGGAGTACGGCGAGCGCGGCTTCACCGTGCTCGGTGTGCCCTGCAACCAGTTCGCGGGCCAGGAGCCCGGCAGCGCGGACGAGATCCAGACCTTCTGCTCGACGACGTACGGCGTCTCCTTCCCCCTCCTGGAGAAGATCGACGTCAACGGCGACGCCCGCCACCCGCTCTACACGGAGCTCGTGAAGATCGCCGACGCCGAGGGCGAGGCCGGTGACGTGCAGTGGAACTTCGAGAAGTTCCTGATCGGCCGCGACGGCCAGGTCACCCGCTTCCGCCCGCGCACCGAGCCGGACGCCCCCGAGGTCGTCTCCGCGATCGAGGCGCAGCTTGTCTGACGCCGTGAACGGCGCGTTGCCCGACGGCCTGGCCGCCGGTCCGCCCGAGGGTCTCGCCGACGAGCGTGTCGTCGCGCGGCTGCGGGCCGCGGGCTGTGTCTTCGCCGAGGAAGAGGCGGAGATGCTGCTCGCGGCGGCGGCCGGACCCGGCGAACTCGACCTGATGGTCGAGCGGCGGGCCTCGGGCCTGCCACTGGAGCATGTCGTCGGCTGGGCCGCGTTCACGGGGCTGCGGATCGAGGTCGACGGCGGGGTCTTCGTCCCCCGGCGGCGTACGGAGTTCCTGATCGGGCACGCGGTGGAGCTGGCCCGGCCGGGAGCCGTCTGTGTCGACCTGTGCTGCGGCTCCGGCGCGGCGGGCGCGGTGCTGCTCGACCGCGTCGAGGGCGCGGAGGTGCACGCCTCGGACATCGAGCCGGCGGCGGTGCGCTGCGCCCGGCGGAACGTCGAGCCGCGCGGCGGCCGGGTGTACGAGGGCGACCTCTTCGCCCCGCTGCCCCCGGAGCTGCGGGGCCGGGTCGGGATCCTGGTCGCCAACGTGCCGTACGTACCGACCGGGGACATCGGGCTGCTGCCCCCGGAAGCCCGCGACCACGAGCCGCTCGTCACGCTCGACGGCGGCCCGGACGGTCTCGACGTGCTGCGGCGGGTCGCCGCCGAGGCGCCGGAGTGGCTGGCGCCGGGCGGGCGGCTGTTCGTGGAGACGAGCGAGCGGCAGGCCGAGCGGGCCGCCGAGGCCGTCGCCGCGGTGTCGGGGGGCCTGCTGGACCCCGAGGTGATCACCTCGGACGAGTGGTGGGCGACGGTGGTCGTCGCGACCCGGCGGTAGCGGACCGGGTCCCGGCGGGGGGGGGGAGAGAGAGCGGGCCGCGGCCGCTCCTCTGCCGCCCCGGGCCGCTGCGCCGCCGCCCTCGTGCGTCCTCGGGCTAGAGCGTCCTGGGCGTGAGGCGGCAGCGGGCCGGGCCGGCCGCCTGGAGGGTGATCGCCGGGGCGACGGGCACGACGGTGTCGACGGCCTCGAGGTCGTACCTCTGAAGGATCATCGCGAGGGCGATCACCGACTCCAGCATCGAGAAGTGCTGGCCGATGCACGCGCGCGGGCCGCCGCCGAAGGGGAACCAGGCGTAGCGCGGCCGGGCGGCCTCCGCCTCGGGCGTGAAGCGGTCCGGGTCGAAGCGCTCCGCGTCCTCCCAGTAGTCCGGGTGCCGGTGGGTGACCCAGGGGGCGACGATGACGTCCGCGCCGGCCGGGATGGCGACCCCGCCGACCTCGGTGGCGGCGACGGCACGGCGTCCGATGACCGGGGCGGCCGGGAAGAGCCGCATCGCCTCCTTGAGGACCCGGGTGACGTAGGGCAGCGCGTCGAGGTCGTCGGCGCCGGGGGTACGGCCGGCGAGGACCCGGTCGACCTCCTCGTGGGCCCGCTTCCGCTCCTCCGGGTGGAGGGCGAGGAGGTGGAGCGCGAAGCCGAGGGACGTGGCGGTCGTCTCGTGGCCGGCGAGCAGGAAGACGAGGACCTGCTCGCGCAGCTCGGTCGCGTCGAAGCTGCCGTCCTCGGCGCTCTCGGCCTCGACGAGGAGGGTGAGGAGGTCCTGGCCGTCGCCGGGGGCCTCGCCGGAGCTCCGGCGCTCGGCGATGATCCGGTCGCACACCTCGTAGAGCGCCCGGTGGACGGTGGCGGCGCGGCGGTTGCCGGGGGTGGGCCAGTCACGGGGGACGTTGAGCGGGGAGTAGCCGCGGCGCAGCACGTACGCGCCGAGGTCGGGGAAGCTTTTCTCGACGATCTCGACGGCGGCGTCGACGTCCGTGCCGAAGAGGATGCGGGCGACGGCGCGCAGCGCGAACCGGGCCATCTCCTGGAGGACGTCGACGGACGCCGCGCCGCTGTCCTGCCACTCCTGGGTGAGGGTGGTGATCTCCGTGGCGACGGCCGAGGCGTAGCCGTCGACGCGGCGCCGGGTGAAGAGGGGCTGGACGAGCCGGCGCTGGCGGAGGTAGTCCTCGTCCTGGCTGGTGAGCAGTCCGTTGCCGAAGGACTCGCGGATCTCCTGGTAGAAGGCGTTGTCCTTGCGGAAGTTGGCCGATTCCCCGGCGAGGACCTGCTGGGCTCCGTCGGCGGAGAAGACGCCGTAGACCACGGCGCGGATCCCGGGCGGTCCCGCGGTGATCCGGACGACGTCGCCGTGCTCGCGCCGGGCGCGCAGGAAGGTGCCCAGGGAGTCGTTCTTGAGGTCGAACATGGAGCCGAGCAGCGGTAGTCCCGCGAGTTCGGGTGCTTCGGTACCGGTGGTGATGGCCATGAACGGTTCCCCCTCGATCGTCACGTGCGGGCCGATTCTCTCCCAGGAGGTGACCCGCGGGTAGGGATGCCCGAACGGCCGACCGAATCTGGCCTGTTGGCTCGAATCGGTCGCCTGTCAGTGGGGTCTGGGAGGCTCGCCGTATGGAACGCCCCGAGCTGACTCTGCAACTGACCATCGACTGCGCCGACCCCCAGCGGCTGGTGCCGTTCTGGCTGGAGGCGCTGCGGTACATCCCCGATCCGCCGCCCGCGGGCCACGCCACCTGGCGGGACTACTGGGAGGCGGTCGGCGTCCCCGAGGAGGAGCTGGGCGAGGACGCCGGCGAGCTCCCCGAGTCCATCGTGGACCCGAAGGGCGTGGGACCCCGGGTCTGGTTCCAGCGCGTCCCGGAGCCGAAGACCGTCAAGAACCGCGTCCACCTCGACCTGAAGGTGGGCGGCGGCCGGGAGGTCCCGCTCCCGCTGCGCCGCGAGCGGGTGGACGGCGAGGTGGCCCGTCTGACGACGCTCGGCGCGACGATCCTCTACACGATGGACGAGCCGAACGGCATGGACTACTACGCGGTGGTCCTCCAGGACCCCGAGGGCAACGAGTTCTGCCTGGTGTGAGGGACCCGGGTCCGGGGGCAAGGGTCGCCCTTGCCCCCGGCGGTTCCGCTACTTCGCGAGCGCCCGGCTGATCACCATGCGCTGGATCTCGCTCGTGCCCTCGAAGATGGTGTAGATGGCCGCGTCGCGGTGCATGCGCTCCACCGGGTACTCGCGGGTGTAGCCGTTGCCGCCGAGGATCTGTATGGCCTGGGCCGTGACCTTCTTGGCGACCTCGCTGGCGTACAGCTTGGACATGGAGCCCTCGGCCGCCGTGAAGGGCCTGCCCGCCGTGGCCATCCAGGAGGCGCGCCAGACCAGGAGACGGGCCGCGTCGATCTGGGTGGCCATGTCGGCGAGCTGGAAGGCGACGCCCTGGTTCTCGATGATCGGGCGGCCGAACTGGACGCGGGTCTTCGCGTAGTCGAGGGCGACCTCGAACGCGGCGCGGGCGGTGCCGACGGCCATGGCGCCGACCGCCGGACGGGAGGCCTCGAACGTGGCCATCGCGGCGTTCTTCACCTGCTCGCCGCCCGCCCTGGACTTCTCGCGGGCCCGGGCGATGCGGTCGTCCAGCTTGTCCTTGCCGCCGAGGAGGCAGTGGCCGGGGACGCGGACGTCCTCCAGGACGACCTCGGCGGTGTGGGAGGCGCGGATGCCGTGCTTCTGGAACTTCTGGCCCTGGGACAGGCCGGGGGTGCTCGGCGGGACGATGAAGGACGCGTGGCCCTTGGAGCCGAGCTCCGGGTCGACGACGGCGACGACGACGTGGACGTTGGCGATGCCGCCGTTGGTCGCCCAGGTCTTGGTGCCGTTGAGGACCCATTCGTCCTTGGCCTCGTCGTAGACCGCCCGGGTCCGCATGGAGGCCACGTCGGAGCCGGCGTCGGGCTCCGAGGAGCAGAAGGCGGCGACCTTGACGTCGTCGGCGTCGCCGTACATCTGCGGGATCCAGGTGCCGATCTGCTCCTCGGTGCCGTTGGCGAGGACGCCGACGGCGGCGAGGCCGGTACCGACGATGGAGAGCGCGATGCCGGCGTCCCCCCAGAAGAGCTCCTCCATCGCCATGGGGATGCCGAGACCGGTCGGGTCGAAGAACTGCTGGGCATAGAAATCGAGCGAGTAGATGCCGAGCTTGGCCGCTTCCTGGATGATCGGCCAGGGAGTCTCCTCACGCTCGTCCCATTCGGCGGCCGCGGGGCGCATCACATCGGCGGCGAAGCCGTGGAGCCAGTCGCGGACCTGCTTCTGGTCATCGTTGAGTTCGAGCGTGAACTCGCCCATATTCCCTCCCCAGCTGTACGTTACTTGCGGTAACACCAGTCTGTTACCGGCGGGTACATGCTGTCAACCTGCGGTGGAGCGGTTCGGCCCGACCGGCACCGGACAGCGGCCGGGTGTTACGTTGCGACAGCCTCACGGAATCACACGGGCGGGGAGACACGCTTATGGACATCGCACACCGGACCACCGACCAGCAGACACCCGCCGAACAGCGGCGCCGCGAACTGCTGGAGGCGGCGGACCGGGTGGTGCTCCGGGACGGCCCCAAGGCTTCCATGAACGCGATCGCCGCCGAGGCCGGTATCACCAAGCCGATCCTCTACCGCCACTTCGGCGACAAGGGCGGCCTGTACCGCGCTCTCGCCATCCGGCACACGGACGCCCTCCTCGCCGCTCTGCGGGCCGCGCTCGACGCGCCGTCCGACCGCCGCCGCCGTGTCGAGTCCACCCTCGACACCTATCTCGCCTCGATCGAGGCGATGCCCCAGGTCTACCGCTTCCTCATGCACCCCGCCGAGGAACCGCACCAGACCGAGCAGGGCTTCGACGTCGGCCGCCACTCCGCCCCGCTGCTCCGCCGCATGGGCGAGGAGCTCGGCCAGGTCATCGCCGAACGCGTCGACCTGGGACCCGGCGCCGAGGCCCAGGCCCGGATCTGGGGCCACGGCATCGTCGGCATGATGCACGCGGCCGGCGACTGGTGGCTCGGCGAACGCCCCTGCTCCCGCGCCGAGCTCGTCCGCAGCCTCGCGGACCTCCTGTGGGGAAGACTCGCCCAGGCCCCGGACCTCCCCGGCGGGCCGGGGTTCTGACCGGACCCCCTCGGGGGCCCCGGGCGGCCTCCGGGCCCTCGGCCCCCGCGGGACCCTCAGCCCTCCAGCACTCCCGCCCCGCTCCCCCACGGCTGCTTGCGGATCGTGCGGAGCAGACGTGACTTGCGCCACCCCGAGACGTGGTCCGCGTAGACCCCGCCCTCCAGATGGTCGGCCTCGTGCTGGAGGCAGCGGGCGAAGAAACCCGTGCCCTCGACCCGTACCGGAGTGCCGTCCACCCGTACCCCCTCGACCACCGCGCGGTCGTAACGGGGCGTCGGGGCCTCGAGACCCGGCAGGGAGAGACAGCCCTCCGGGCCCCGGATCAGCTCACCGTCCGCCTCCGCCAGGCGCGGGTTCACCACATGGCCCAGGTGACGGGTCTCCTCGTCGTCGGGGCAGTCGTAGACGAAGACACGCAGGCCCACACCCACCTGGTTCGCCGCGAGGCCGACGCCGTTCGCCGCGTACATCGTGGCGAACATGTCCTCGACGAGCCGGGCCAGTTCGGGTCCGAAGTCGGTGACGGGAGCGCAGGGTGTGTGCAGCACGGGGTCGCCGAGCAGAGTCATCGCTCGGACGAGGCCGGAACTGCCGGGGATGGGGCGGTTTCGCATGGCCGTAAGGGTACGGTCCGCCGTGACCTGGCTGTTTCGCGCGACCGCTCGGCGGTGCCGCTGTTCGGGCTGCTGGCCGGATCTCGATAGGCTGAGCCCGGACCGACGCAAGGAGGAACAAGAACGATGTCAGGACACCCCGGTAATCCAGAGCCGCTGTCGCCGCGCGCCAAGCTGGCCGTGACGGCGGGCAGGGCCGCGGCCGCGGTGTCGCGTGCGGCGGGGCGCGGCAGCGGATCGGTGATCGGCGGCAAGGTCGCGCTGAAGCTCGACCCCGACCTCCTGGGCCGGCTCGCGCAGCATCTGGACGTCGTCCTGGTGTCGGCGACCAACGGCAAGACGACCACCACCCGGCTGATCGCGGAAGCCCTGCGCGCCGCCGGCCCCGTCGTCTCGAACGCCCTCGGCGCCAACATGCCCGCCGGCATCACCTCGGCGCTGGCCGGCGGCTCGGACTCCAAGTTCGGTGTGATCGAGGTCGACGAGAAGTACCTCGCCGGCGTCGCCCGTGACACCACGCCCAAGGTCATCGCGCTGCTCAACCTCTCCCGCGACCAGCTCGACCGCGCCGCCGAGACCCGGATGCTCGCCGAGAAGTGGCGCGAGGGTCTCAACGGCACGAAGGCCGTCGTCGTCGCCAACGCCGACGACCCGCTCATCGTGTGGGCCGCCTCCTCCTCGCCGAACGTGGTGTGGGTGGCCGCCGGCCAGGAGTGGAAGGACGACGCCTGGTCGTGCCCCGCCTGCGGCGGTGTCATGCAGCGTCCCGGCGACGACTGGTTCTGCGGCGAGTGCGGCTTCCGCCGTCCCGCGCCGAGCTGGGCGCTCAGCGGCGACCACGTACTCGACCCGCACGGTTCGGCCTGGCCGATCCGACTGCAGCTGCCCGGCCGCGCCAACAAGGCGAACGCCGCGACCTCGGCCGCCGTCGCCGCCGTCTTCGGGGTGCCGCCGCAGGTGGCCCTGGAGCGCATGTACCAGGTGCAGGCCGTCGCCGGCCGGTACGACGTGGTCTCCTTCCAGGGCCGTGAGCTGCGACTGCTGCTCGCGAAGAACCCGGCCGGCTGGCTCGAGACGTTCTCCCTCATCGACGGGCCGCCCGCCCCGGTGATCCTGTCCGTCAACGCGCGCGGCGCCGACGGCACGGACACCTCCTGGCTGTGGGACGTGGACTACGGCCGGCTCGCCGGCCACCCGATCATGGTGATCGGCGACCGGAAGCTGGACCTCGCGGTCCGCCTGGAGGTCGCGGGTGTGGACTTCCGCGTCTGCGAGACGCTGGACGAGGCCGTCTCGATGGCCCCGCCCGGGCAGATCGAGCTGATCGCCAACTACACCGCCTTCCAGGACGTCCGCCGCCGCGTCGGCAACTGACCCGTAGAGGACTTGCAGCATGAGTGACAGCAGTCTGCGCCTGGTCTGGGTCTACCCGGACCTGCTCAGCACCTACGGCGACCAGGGCAACGTCCTCGTCGTCCAGCGCCGTGCCGAACAGCGCGGTCTCAGCGTCGAGCGCGTCGACGTCCGCAGCGACCAGCCGGTGCCGACCTCGGGCGACATCTATCTGATCGGCGGCGGCGAGGACCGTCCGCAGCGGCTCGCGGCAGAGCGGCTCCGGCGGGACGGCGGCCTGAGCCGGGCCGCCTCCAACGGCGCGATCATCTTCTCGGTCTGCGCCGGCTACCAGATCCTGGGCCACGAGTTCATCAACGACCTCGGCGAGCGCGAGGCCGGCCTCGGGCTCATCGACGTGATCTCGACCCGCGGCGAGGGCGCCCGGTGCGTCGGCGACGTCCTCGGGGACATCGACCCGCGGCTGGGCCTGCCCCAGCTGACGGGCTTCGAGAACCACCAGGGCATCACCCATCTCGGCCCGACGGCCCGGCCGTTCGCCCGCACCGTCTTCGGCAACGGCAACGGGACCGGCGACGGCACCGAGGGCGCGTACAACGACACCGTCTTCGGTACGTACATGCACGGCCCCGTCATGGCCCGCAACCCGCAGATCGCGGACCTGCTCCTGAAGCTGGCCCTCGACGTCAACGCGCTGCCGCCGACCGACGACCGCTGGTACGAGGCGCTGCGCGCCGAGCGCATCGCGGCGGCCACCCAGCCCGCGTAGGGACCGCACGGCCCCGTCCGGGACGGGTCCGGGGCACCGGGCGCACCACTGTGGGCCTCTCGTACGAACGTACGTTGTCCACTGTGCGGACATCCGGTTCGGCCCCGCCACCCTGCACCGATAGGGTGGCGGGGATCCAGCCGGACGACGTGGTCCGGGAGTCGGCCCACGTTGCAAAGGTTTTTGGGCTATGCGCATTGGCGTGCTCACCTCCGGCGGAGACTGCCCCGGTCTGAACGCTGTCATCCGTTCCGTCGTGCACCGCGCCGTCGTCGACCACGGCGACGAGGTCATCGGCTTCCACGACGGGTGGAAGGGCCTCCTGGAGTGCGATTACCGCAAGCTCGATCTCGAGGCGGTCGGTGGCATCCTGGCCCGGGGCGGCACCATCCTCGGTTCCTCGCGGGTCCAGCCCGCGCACCTGGTCGGCGGCGTCGAGCGCGCCCGCGGCCATGTGGCCGACCTCGGGCTCGACGCGATCATCCCGATCGGCGGCGAGGGCACCCTGAAGGCGGCGAACCTGCTCTCCGAGGCGGGTCTCCCGATCGTCGGTGTTCCGAAGACCATCGACAACGACATCGCCTCCACCGACGTCACCTTCGGCTTCGACACGGCCGTCACCGTCGCCACCGAGGCCCTCGACCGGCTGAAGACCACCGCCGAGTCCCACCAGCGGGTCCTCGTCGTCGAGGTCATGGGCCGTCACACCGGCTGGATAGCGCTGCACTCCGGCATGGCCGCCGGCGCGCACGCCGTGGTCGTCCCCGAGCGCCCCTTCGACATGGACGAGCTGACCGCCCGGGTCGGCGAGCGTTTCGAGGCCGGCAAGCGGTTCGCGATCGTCGTCGTCGCCGAGGGCGCGAAGCCGCGTGAGGGCTCGATGGAGTTCAAGACCGCCGGCACCGACATCTACGGCCACGAGCGCTTCACCGGCATCGCCAACCAGCTCTCCGTGGAACTGGAGCGGCGCCTCGGCAAGGAGGCCCGCCCGGTCATCCTCGGCCACGTCCAGCGCGGCGGCACCCCGACCGCGTACGACCGTGTCCTCGCCACCCGCTTCGGCTGGCACGCGGTCGAGGCGGCGCACCGCGGCCAGTTCGGCATGCTGACCGCGCTGCGCGGCACGGACATCACGATGGTCCCGCTGGCCCAGGCCGTGGAGACCCTCAAGACGGTCCCCGCCGACCGCTACGCCGAGGCCGAGTGCGTGCTCTGACGCAGCTCCCCGCGTGACATCCGCCCCCGGTCGCAGTCGCGGCCGGGGGCGGTTCTAGTCTGGTGCGGACAACAAGCACGAATCGGGCTCCAGGAGTGCACACGATGGATCACAGCGGGCACGGCATGACCACGGATCTGCCGCCGTTCACGCTGGGACGGGGCCTGGAGTTCTCTCCCGACCTCTTCTTCCTGATCGGCTGCCTCACGGCGCTCGGTCTGTACGGCTGGGGCGTGGTGCGGCTGCGGCGGCGCGGGGACGCGTGGCCGGTGAGCCGGACGGTGTTCTTCACGGTCGGCGTGCTGACCGTCGCGCTCGTCATGTGCACCAAGCTGAACGACTACGGCATGGTCATGTTCAGCGTGCACATGGTGCAGCACATGGTGATCTCCATGCTGTCGCCGATCCTGCTGCTGCTCGGCGCGCCCGTGACGCTGGCGCTGCGGGCGCTGCCGGTGGCGGGCCGGGGCTCGACGGGGCCGCGCGAACTGCTCCTGAAACTGCTGCACAGCCGGTACATGAAGGTGATCACGCACCCCGGCTTCACCATCCCGATGTTCATCGCGAGCCTGTACGCGCTGTACTTCACGCCGCTCTTCGACTTCCTGATGGGCTCGAAGCCCGGTCACATCGGGATGATGGTCCACTTCCTCATGGTGGGTGTGGTCTTCTTCTGGCCGATCATGGGCGTGGACCCGGGCCCGAACCGGCCGGGCTATGTGATGCGGATGCTGGAGCTCTTCGCCGGCATGCCGTTCCACGCCTTCTTCGGCATCGCGCTGATGATGGCCTCGGAGCCGATGGTCAAGGCGTACGCGAACCCGCCGGCCTCGCTGGGGATCGACGTGCTCGGCGACCAGAACGCGGCGGGCGGCATCGCCTGGGCGTTCAGCGAGATCCCGTCGGTGCTCGTGCTGATCGCGCTGGTCTACCAGTGGTACCACTCCGAGCAGCGGCAGGCGGTCCGCATGGACCGGGCCGCCGACCGGAACGGCGACAAGGAGCTGGAGGCGTACAACGCGTATCTCGCCTCGCTCCAGACCCGGAGCCGGTGACGATCCACGCGCGGTGAGCGGTCCCGTTCCGGGCCCGGTGCCGACCTCGTCAGGGGTCCGGTGCCGGGCCCGCGGCCGTTCCGGCGCACGCCGGAGCGTCCGGGGAGTAGCGCGCGCCCCTCTCGCGGGGTCACGATGGCCTGAACAGCTTCCACGGCCTCGGCCGGGAGGAGGGCGCGCTGATGTCCGGTCCCACGAAGATGATGGCGGTGCTCACCTGCGCCGCGCTGGTACTGACCACGGCGTACACGGTGGCACTCGGGAGCAGCGGCTGGCTCTGGTTCGGCTGGGTGGTGCTCGGTGTCGCGACGATCGGCATGGCCGCGTCGGACAGCGCGGCCACCGCCGGTCCGCAGCCACGGCCACCGGCCGGCCCCGGGGCCGGCCGCCCGTAGGGGCCCGGGGCGGTCCCGCGAGGGTGTCCCCGGGCGGTCCGGCGAGGCCGGCCCTGACCCGGTCCGGTCCGGTCCGGCCGGTCCGGCCGTCCGGCGCCGAAGGTCGCGTCGCCCCGGGGCCCGCCTCAGGACGGCAGGTTCTGCTCCGCCCAGACGACCTTGCCGGAGACCGTGCGGCAGGATCCCCATCGGCGGCAGAGCATGTTGATCAGCTGGAGGCCCCGGCCGCCCTCGTCGCTGAGGTCCGCGTGCTGGATCTGCGGCAGGTCGGGGCCCGTGTCCGAGACCTCCACGACGAGCCGGTCGCCCCGCAGCAGCCGGAGTTCACCGGGGCCGTTGCCGTAGCGCAGCGCGTTGCCGACCAGCTCGGAGACGACGAGCTCACACACGTCGGCCAGCTCCGCGAGGCCCCACGCGGCGAGCTGGTCCGTGACCAGGCCCCGCGCCACGGACGCGGCACGTCCCTCCTGGGGCAGCCGCCAGACGCGGAGGTCGGCCGGGTCGGCCGCGGTCGTCGTCGCTCCGAGGAGCACCGCCTCGTCGAAGCGCGAGGCACCGGCCGGTGCCCGCTCCACCAGTCCGCCGCTCTCCAGGGCGGCGGGCCCCAGGCCGCGGGCCGCCGTGCGCAGGAGGTCAAGCTGATGGTCCAGGTCGGCGTGCCGGGACTTGACGAGGCCGTCCGTGTACATGACCAGATGGCCGCTCTCCGGCACGGTCAGGCGCACCGGGTCGTAGGGGATGACGCCCGCGCCGAGCGGGGCGCCGACCGGCACGTCCACGAACTCGGCGCCGCCCCGTCCGTCGAGCAGCAGCGGCGGCAGGTGACCCGCGCTGGCCAGTGTGTACGTGGAGTCGACCGGATCGTAGACCGCGCAGAGACAGGTGGCGACCTGCTCGTCCTCCAGGTCCCGGGTGGCGAGGTCGAGCCGGGCCAGGACGCGTTCGGGAGCCATGTCCAGGGCGATCAGGGTGCGGCCGACCGCACGCAGCCGCCCCATCGTCGCGGCGGCGGCCAGACCGTGCCCCATGACGTCGCCCACCATGAGGGCCGTACGGCCGCTGGGCAGGGCCATCACGTCGTACCAGTCGCCGCCCACCCCGTGCCGCGCCGCCGAGGGCGCGTACTCGGCGTTCACCCTCAGTCCGGGGGTGACCGGCGTCGCGCGCGGCAGCAGGCTGCGCTGCAGCGCGACGACGTGTGCGCGCTCGCGTCCGTAGAGCCGGGCGTTGTCGATGAAGACGGCGGCCTGTGAGGCGAGCTGCTCCGCGAGCGCCAGGTCCGTCGAGGAGAACGGAGGCGTGCCCGGACCGCGCACGAAGTCGGCACTGCCCAGCAGCAGCCCGCGGGCGATCAGCGGCACGGCCAGGTAGCTGTGGACCCCGGCGGCGCGCATCTTGTCCGCGGCGCTCACGGTCGGCGCGACCTTGATGAAGTCCTCCTCCCGCAAGCGGCCCAGGAGGACCGGTTTGCCCTGCCGCAGGCAGTACCGGTGGAGCAGCGTCTCGTGCTGCTCCACGCGGACGGAGGTCTCGCCCACGGGCGTGGGTTCCAGGGAGGTCAGCGACTCGACGGCGCAGATGGCGGTGGCGCGCATCGGGGGGATGCCGGTTCCCGTCCACCGGGAGCCCTCCTCGCCCCGCAGGACGCCCTCCAGGATGTCCACGGCGGCGCCGTCGGCGAAGGCGGGGACGGTGAACTCTGCGAGCTCCTGGGCGGTGCGCTCCAGATCGAGAGTGGTCCCGATGCTGGCGCTGGCCGAATTCAGCCAGGCGAGCCGTCCTCGTGTGGAGAGCGGGTCGAAGCCGGCTCCTTCGCCGTTCCGGCCGGGCCTCCCGCGACGCACGGCCGAGCGCAACACCGCGCTGTTTCCGGCCGTGGCTCTGCTGGTCAGGCGCCGTCGCCGGTTGCCGCCGTACACTCTCTCGGCCTCCAGACGGGTACGTGACGCATCGTGATGCACAGCATGCACCGGAAGGGGCCGTTGTGCACAGACATACGGAATGGCCGGTATTCGTTTGGCCGCCCGGCGTCCGGCCGTTCGTCGTCCGGGGCCCGGTCCGCGGGCCGGGGCCGGGGGGCCCGTCCGGCGCGACGTCGGGCTACGGCCGCGGTGCGAGGACCACCCAGATCTGGCCCGGGGCGAAGGTCATCGGCTCACCTCCCCGGGTGGTGAAATCGGTGCCGGACGCCGCCGAGGGCCGGGACCAGCGGGCCTCGTGGGCGCGCCCGTCGCGCAGCACGACGGCGGTGCCGCTCCCGACGGTCTCGGTGTACGGGGAGACGCTGCCGAGGAAGTCGTGGAAGCGCGACGGACGGATGTCGACGTACTGGATCACGACCGTGGCCGGCTTCAGCGGCCCGTCGTCGGTGGTCCGGGCGGGGGCGCCGTCCATCGCGACCCGCCAGGCCTTCTCGGCGGCGGACCAGGTGAAGGCGTACCGGGCCGCGGGATAGCGCACGGTGCGCTCGCGGACCGGGGTGCCGCCGTCGGGAGCGGGCCCGAATCGGAAGCCGATGTCCTGGGCGAGCCCCGTCCCGGGGGCCGCGGCCAGGGCCCGTCCGGGGAGCAGGTACAGGTTGTGGGGCGCGGGACGGGACGGGCTGCGGACGAAGGCTTCCGGGGCGTCCTCCTGCGGCAGGGCGTGCAGCGGCGCGGCCTTGAGCAGCGGTTCGAGGGCGGTCTGGGAGCCGGAGTAGGCGAGTGCCGGGTCGTCGAACTGCGCGAGCAGCTCCATGTCGGACTCACGGGCGCTGCGGACGGGACCCGTCCTGTCCGGGAGCCGGGAGGAGAAGACCGCGAGGAGCCTGGTCTGGCCGCCCTCGACCTGCTCGACGTAGACGAGGTCGGCCCGGCCGAGGCCGGTGTGGGGGCGGGCCGGCCCGACATTGTCGATCTTGACGGCGAGCACGGGCGCGGGGCGGGCGGGGAGGCCGGTGAAGGGCGAGCGTCCGCCGGGCACCGCGGTCGTGGGGGCGGGCGTCGTGGGAGTGGGGCTCGTGGTGGCGGGCACGGGAGTCGGTGTGGGGGCCGGCTCCGGCGGGCCCGAGTGGGAGCAGCCGTACAGCCCGGCCGCCGTCAGCGCGCACAGCAGCGCGGTGAGGACACGGCCGGGGCGCCTGGCCCCGCGCTCGTCCGTCATGGTGACGCTCCCCCACCAGTGGACCACGGGCCCGCGCACGGATACAACGGGCTTGACGGACGACGAACGGGGGTCGCGGGTGTTCTACCACCTGATGAAGTACGTACTGCTCGGACCGCTTCTGAGGCTGCTGTTCCGGCCGAGGATCGAGGGTCTGGAGCACATTCCCGAGGAGGGCGCGGCGATCGTCGCGGGCAATCACCTCTCCTTCTCCGACCACTTCCTGATGCCGGTCGTGCTCGACCGGCGGATCACGTTCCTCGCGAAGCAGGAGTACTTCACGGGGCCGGGGATCAAGGGCCGGCTGACGGCCGCGTTCTTCCGGGCGGCCGGTCAGATCCCGGTCGACCGCTCGGGCAAGGAGGCCGGCCGGGCGGCGATCCGCGAGGGTCTCGGGGTGCTCGACCGGGGTGAGCTGCTGGGCATCTATCCGGAGGGGACGCGTTCGCACGACGGGCGGCTCTACAAGGGGAAGGTGGGCGTGGCGATGATGGCGCTGACGGCCGGGGTGCCGGTGGTGCCCTGCGCGATGGTGGGGACCTTCGAGATCCAGCCGCCGGGGAAGGTCGTGCCGAGGATCCGCCGGGTCACGATCCGGTTCGGGGCGCCGCTGGACTTCTCCCGGTTCAGGGGGTCGGCGGACGAGCGGGCGGTGGTCCGGGCGGTGACGGACGAGATCATGTACGAGATCCTGCGGCTGTCCGGTCAGGAGTACGTGGACGACTACGCGGCGGTGGTGAAGGCGGCGGAGGCGGAAGGCGGGGAACCCCCGCGAAAGTTCCCCCGCCGGGAACGCTGAGGGCGGATCCGCGCACGGCGCAATCCTCTGGGCCCGGGCACCGGGCGGTCGTAGCGTCTCGTCCATGACCAAGGGAAACGCGTTCGTGCTGGGCGGATCGGGACAGGTGGGGCGGGCGGCCGTACGGGCGCTCGCCGAGGACGGCTGGGAGGTGACGGCCGCCTCGCGGGGCGGCGGCAGGGACGGGAGGTGGCCGGCCGAGGTGCGGTCGGTGGCGCTCGACCGGACCGAGGAGGGCGCGCTGGCCGCGGGCCTGGGCGACGGCTACGACGTGGTCGTGGACATCGTGGCCTACGACGCCGGGCACGGCCGGCAGCTGACCGGGCTCGCCGACCGGATCGGTTCGGCGGTGGTCGTGTCGAGCGGCGCGGTCTACGAGGACGAGCAGGGCCGCAGCTTCGACACCCAGGACCGGCCGGACGGCTTCCCCTCCTATCCGGAGCCCATCCCGGAGGACTGGCGGACGGTCGCGCCCGGCGACGGCACGTACGGCACCCGGAAGGTGGCCCTCGAGCGGGAGTTGCTCGCGGCGGGCGAGGCGCTGCCGACGACACTGCTGCGGGCGGGCGCCGTCCACGGACCCTACTCCCCGGGTCCGCGCGAGCTGTGGTTCGTGAAGCGGGCGCTCGACGGGCGGCCGGTGCGCCCTCTCGCGTACGGCGGCACCTCGCGGTTCCACCCCGTCCATGTGGACAACCTCGCGGAGCTCGTCCGGCTCGCCGCGGCGCGGCCGGGCAGCCGGGTGCTGAACGGCGCCGACCCCGAGGCGCCCACGGTGGCCGAGATCGGGGCGGCGATCGACGCGGTGATGGGCGTCGAGAGCGAGACGGTGCTGATCGAGGGGGCGCCGCCGGAGGCCACGGTGGGCCTCACGCCGTGGACGGCCGAGCGGTCCGTGGTCTACGGGATGACGGCCGCCGAGCGGGAGTTGGGCTACCGGCCGGTGGTGTCGTACGCCGAGTCGCTGCCGGAGACGGTCGCGTGGCTGACCGAGCGGGTGGCGGGACGGGAGTGGCGGGATGCCTTCCCCGGTCTCGCGAAGTACGGGGTGGATTTCTTCGACTACGCGGCGGAGGACGCCTGGCTGGTGTCGCGGGGGTGACACGGGTGAGGGGAGGGACGGCTGTCCCTCCCCTCACCGGGCCTTCAGCGTGTTACGGCTTCGGGGTGGCGTGCGGGGCGCAGGTCTGGTCCGTGGCGTCCAGCTTGCCGGTCAGCAGGTAGGCCTCGACCTTGGGGTTGAGGCAAGGGTTGACGAGGCCGGTGATGCCGTGCGAGCCGGCGTCCTTCTCCGTGATCAGGCGCGAGCCCTTGAACCGCTTGTGCAGTTCGACGGCGCCGCCGTACGGGGTGGCGGCGTCGCGCTCGGACTGGGCGATGAGCACCGGCGGCAGGCCCTTGCCGGTCTTCACCTCGGTCGGACGCTGGCGCGGCGCGGACCAGGTGGCGCACGGCAGGTTCATCCATGCGTTGGCCCAGGTCATGAAGGGGTACTGCTGGTGGAGCCGGGTGTTGTCCCGGTCCCACTTCTTCCAGCTGGTCGGCCAGGGGGCGTCGGCGCACTCGACCGCGGTGTAGACGGCGTTGCCGTTCTCCGAGGCGGCGTTGCCGGCGGTGTCGGTGGGGTCCGAGGCCGCGTTGTCGATGAGCGGCTGCGGGTCACCCGCGGCGTACGCGCTCCAGGCCGCGGCCACCGGGGCCCACATGGAGTCGTAGTACGGGGCGTTCTGGAAGAAGCCGATGAGCTCGGCCGGGCCGACCTTGCCGCCGAGGGGCTCCTTCTTGGCGGCGGCGCGCAGGGTCACCCACTGCTGCTGGACCTCCGCGAGGGTGTCGCCGAGGTGGTAGGCGGCGTCGTTCTGGGCGACCCAGGTCATCCAGTCCTTGAGCCGGCCCTCGAAGGCGATGTCCTGGTCGAGGTTGACCTCGTACCAGACCTTGCGCGTCGACGGGTTCACGACGCTGTCGAGAACCATGCGGCGGACGTGCGTCGGGAAGAGGGTGCCGTAGACAGCGCCGAGGTAGGTGCCGTAGGAGACGCCGACGAAGTTGAGCTTCTTCTCGCCGAGGGCGGCGCGGATGACGTCGAGGTCACGCGCGGTGTTGGGCGTGTTCATGAAGGGCAGCATGTCGCCGCTCTTCTCGGCGCAGCCCTTGGCGTACTCGGCGGCGAGCTTGCGCTGGGCGCGCTTGTCGGCCTCGCTGTCGGGGACCGGGTCGGGCTTGGGGCCCTTGACGTACTCGGCCGGGTCGACGCAGGAGATGGGGGCCGACTTGCCGACGCCGCGCGGGTCGAAGCCCACGAAGTCGTAGGCCTTGGCGGCGCCCGCCCAGATCGCGTTCTTGGTGGTGACCCGGCGCGGGAAGCGCAGGCCGGAGCCGCCGGGGCCGCCCGGGTTGTAGAGGAGCGCGCCCTGGCGCTCGGCGGGGGTGCCGGTGGCGTTGATCCGGTCGACCGCGATCTTGATCTTCTTGCCGTTGGGCTTCGCGTAGTCGACGGGGACGGTGACCCAGCCGCACTGGATCGGCTTCTCAAGGCCCCAGTCGGCCGGGCAGTCCTGCCAGTCGATGCCCGTCTGGGCGGCCCGCGCCGCGGCGACGGCGACGCCGATCGACTCGGCGTCGCGCAGGTGACGGTTGCTGTCGGCGTTCGCCGCCGGGGCCGCGAGCGCGCCCGCGACGAGCGTGCCCGCTATCAGGGTGCCGGCCGAGCCGAGCATTGCCGTACGTCTCAACGTGTACTCCCCCAAGATGAGCGCCACCCCCCGTGGCGGCGCTGTGTGTTGACTGTCCGAGGGATCCTTTCGTCCTGGGGGCTCCTGGTGAAAGAGCGAACACGTGTTTCTTTGCCGAACCAATAACCGGTGAACGGTGTACCGCTGAGCGGTGACGTCCCGACGGATGCCCAGAACGACTCAGAGCGGGGCGAGTTCGGACAGAGCGGCATCGAGCAGGCGTCGTACCGCGAGGGCGTCCGGGGCGACGGCGGTGACGAGGGCCGCGGGGCCCGCGAGCGGGGTGACGGCGGCGCTCTCTCCGAGCAGGCGGGCCTCCGCGGGCTTCTCCACGAACGCCGGGTCGACGACGAGGAGCTGTCCGGTGGCCCGGTGACCTGCCAGGACCGCGCCGCCGTCCCAGCCGCCGGGGGCTCCGGGGCCGAAGGCCAGCTCCTGATCGAGGAGCGGACGCCCGGCGCGGCGGACGGTGAGACGGGTGATCAGGGTGCCGGGCGGTTCGCCGTGCCGGCCCAGGATCTGCTCCTCGCGGAGGACCAGCCGCGCCGTGGCGGCGAGTTCGACGACCGTACGCATCCGCAGTTCCGAGCCGTGGACGGAGACCAGCTGTTCGGGCAGCCAGCGGAGCACGCCCTCCTCGCCGACGGAGATCCGGACGTCGTACGCGGCGGGCTCGGCGCTCCGGCCCGGCAGGGCGAGGGTGGCGGCGGCCGAGTCGACCGACAGCCGGGCCCCGTCCCGCACCTCGGTCTCGATCGCGAGCCGGTCGCCGCCGAGCGGGGCGCTCATCGCCCCGACGACGGTGACCCGGGTGTACGGCCCGGCGGCCCTGGTGCGCCGCAGGGCGAGGGGACCGTCGCTCACCAGGAGCGGCAGGCTCCCGTCGGCGTCCGCGACGATCCGGGCGGTGGCGCGCAGGCTCACGCGGTCCATGCCCCGAGCTGGGCCCGGACCCAGTCGACGACCGGGGCGACGCCGTTCTCGGCGCGCAGCGAGGTGAAGGCGACGGGCAGCTCGCCGCGCTGCTCCTCGGCATCGCGCGCCATCCGCTCCAGGTCCGAGCCCACATAGGGCGCGAGGTCGGTCTTGTTGACGACGAGGAGGTCGGCGGTGGTGACGCCGGGGCCGCCCTTGCGCGGGATGTCGTCGCCGCCCGCCACGTCGATCACGAAGATCTGCGCGTCGACGAGCCCCTTGGAGAAGGTGGCGGTGAGGTTGTCGCCGCCGGACTCGACGAGGATGAGGTCGAGCGGGCCGACGGTGTCCTCCAGTTCCTCGACCGCTTCGAGGTTGGCGGAGATGTCGTCGCGGATGGCGGTGTGCGGGCAGGCGCCGGTCTCCACGGCCTGGATCCGCTCGGGCGGCAGGACGGCGTTGCGGAGCAGGAACTCGGCGTCCTCCCGGGTGTAGATGTCGTTGGTGACGACGGCGAGGGAGAGCGTGTCCCGCAGGACGCGGCAGAGGGCGGCGACGGTGGCGGTCTTGCCGGAGCCGACCGGTCCGCCGAGCCCGATGCGCAGGGCGCGGCGGGTGCCGTCGGGGCGGTGGGCGTCGGCGGAGACGGCGCCGTGGTGGTCGTGGCCGTGGTCGAGGTGCATGGGGCGGCTCCAGTGGTTCTCAGGATGCGAAGAGGCGGACGGGCCAGGACGCGTGCTGTTCGGCGGTGATGTCGAGGAGGGGCGCGGAGGCCGCGGGCAGGGCGTCGACGCCCTGCCGGGCGGCGGCGGTGGCCTCCTCGGCGACCCGGTCAATGGCGGGGGCGAGGCGGGCGAGGACGGCGGTGGCCTGGAAGGGGTCGAGGCTCAGCAGCCGGACCGTGGCGGTGGCGGGGCCGCTGACGGTCTCGTACGCGACACAGTGTGCGGCGTCCTCCGGGCCGAGCCCGGCGGCGCGTGCGGCGACGCCGAGGACGACGGGCTGGTGGGCGCCGCGCGGGAACGCGGCGGCGAGCGCGTCGAGTTCGGGGCAGGGCCAGGTGGCGCGGGCCGCCCGCATCATCTGCCGGCCGAGTTTGCGGGCGGCGGCGCGCAGGGCGGGTGAGGGGGTGCGGGCGTCGGCGGCCGCGTCGAGCGCGTACGGGTCGTGGCCGAGTGCGGCCGCGGCGGCGAGGGCCGCCGCGGTGAGGCCGGTGGTGTGCAGCCGGCCCCGGCAGAACGCGGCGAGGCTCGCCGCGTCGGTGATCCGGCCGGCCTTGACGGCGGCCTCGGCCCCGCCGGAGTGGGCGTGCCCGCCGGCGGGGAATCGCCCGTCGGCGAGCACGAGGAGTGCGGCGCGCTGTGTCATCAGAAGAGGAAGTAGCGCTGGGCCATGGGCAGTTCGGCGGCGGGGGCGGGTTCGACCGCCTCGCCGTCGATGGTCACCGTGAAGGTGTCCGCGTCGACCTCGACCCGGGGCAGGGCGTCGTTCTCGCGCATGTCGGCCTTGGTGACCCGCCGGGTGGAGCCGATGGCGGCGAACTCCTTGTGCAGACCGAGCCTCCCCGGCAGGTCGTCCTCGATCGCCGCCCGGGCCACGAAGTTGACCGAACCGGCCGCCGCCGCCTTGCCGAGCGCGCCGAACATGGGGCGGGGCAGCACGGGCTGGGGGGTGGGGATGGAGGCGTTGGCGTCGCCCATCTGCGCGTACGCGATCTGGCCGCCCTTGAGGACGGTGAGCGGCTTCACCCCGAAGAAGGCCGGCTCCCACAGGACCAGGTCGGCGAGCTTGCCGGGTTCGACGGAGCCGATGAGGTGGTCCATGCCCTGGGCGACGGCCGGGTTGATCGTGTACTTGGCGACGTACCGGCGTGCGCGGTGGTTGTCGGCGCGTCCGTCCCCGGGCAGGGCGCCGCGCCGCTTCTTCATGACGTGGGCGGTCTGCCAGGTCCGCATGATCACCTCACCGATCCGGCCCATGGCCTGGGAGTCGGAGGAGATGATCGAGATGGCGCCCAGGTCGTGGAGGACGTCCTCGGCGGCGATGGTGGAGGGCCGGATCCGGGACTCCGCGAAGGCGAGGTCCTCGGGGACGGCCGGGTTGAGGTGGTGGCAGACCATCAGCATGTCGAGGTGTTCCTCGATGGTGTTGACGGTGTGCGGCCGGGTCGGGTTGGTGGAGCTGGGCAGGATGTACGGCTCGGAGACCACCGTGATGATGTCGGGGGCGTGCCCGCCGCCGGCTCCCTCGGTGTGGTACGCGTGGACGGTGCGCCCGGCGATGGCGGCGAGGGTGTCGCCGACGAAGCCCGCCTCGTTCAGGGTGTCGGTGTGGATGGCGAGCTGGGCGCCCGTCTCCTCGCACACGCCCAGACAGGCGTCGATGACGGCCGGGGTGGCCCCCCAGTCCTCGTGGATCTTGAATCCGAGGGCCCCGCCGCGCAGTTGGGAGTGCATGGCCTCCCGGGACATGGTGTTGCCCTTGCCGAGCAGACCGATGTTGACGGGGAAGGTGTCCAGGGCCTCGAACATCCGGGCCGTGTGCCAGGGGCCGGGGGTGACCGTGGTCGCCTTGGTGCCCTCGGCCGGTCCCGTACCGCCGCCGACGAGGGTGGTGACGCCGGTGGCGAGCGCCTGCTCGACGACGGTGGGCGAGATGAAGTGGACGTGGGCGTCGACGGCGCCGGCGGTGACGATCCGGCCGTTGCCGACGATGATCTCGGTCTCGGGGCCGATCACCAGGTCGGGGTGGACGCCGTCCATGGTGTCGGGGTTGCCGGCCTTGCCGAGGGCGGTGATCCGGCCGTCGCGGATGCCTATGTCGGCCTTGACGACGCCCCAGTGGTCGATGATCACGGCCCCGGTGATCACGGTGTCGGGGGCGCCCTCGGCGCGGGTCGTACGGGCCTGGCCCATGGACTCGCGGATGACCTTGCCGCCGCCGAAGACGGCCTCGTCGCCGGCGCGGCCGGGACCGCCGCTGCGGTCCTCCTCGATCTCGACGAGGAGGTCGGTGTCGGCGAGGCGGATGCGGTCGCCGGTGGTGGGGCCGAACAGGTCGGCGTAGACGGCGCGGTGCAGCTCAGGCACGGGGCTCTCCGTTCGCGACCGAGGCGGTCGGGGCCGAGGCGGTCGGGGCCGAGGCGGTCGGGGCCGAGGCGGTCGGGGCCGAGGCGGTCGGATCCGGGGCGGTCGGGGGCCCGTCCAGCGGGCCGGCCGTCTCGCCGCGCAGACCGGGCACGACGCGGCGGCCGGTGAGCGGGACGAGTTCGACCTCGACGGGGATGCCCGGTTCGAAGCGGACGGCGGTGCCGGCGGCGATGTGCAGCCGTTGGCCGTGCGCGGTGGCGCGGTCGAACTCGAGGCCGGGATTGACCTCGGCGAAGTGGTAGTGGGAGCCGACCTGGACGGGCCGGTCGGCGGCGTTGAGTACGGTCAGGCGCGTGACGGGGCGCCCCTCGTTGAGGGCGACGGGGCCGTCCGCGTACAGGATCTCTCCGGGGATCATCGGCGCGGCCCGTTCAGACGATGGGGTCGTGGACGGTGACGAGCTTGGTGCCGTCCGGGAAGGTGGCCTCGACCTGGACGTCGTGGATCATCTCGGGGATGCCGTCCATGACCTGGTCGCGGGTGAGCACCTTGCGTCCGGAGGCCATGAGTTCGGCGACGGTGCGGCCGTCCCGGGCGCCTTCCAGGATGTGGGAGGTGAGAAGGGCGACGGCCTCGGGGTGGTTGAGCCGCAGGCCCCGGGCCAGGCGCTTCTCGGCGACGTCCGCCGCCACATGGATGAGCAGGCGTTCCTGTTCGTGCGGGCTCAGTTGCACTCTTCCACCTCACAGTCGTCGACCGGGGACACCCGGACAGCTGCGGACCCTACCGACCGTCAACACCTTGTTGAACTGCGGAGATGCGGCTCGCGGCCAGACATTGCACGTTAGGGCGGAAGTTTTTCCGGCTCGTTAACTCGGGCTTTGCGCTTTCATGATCGTCACACCGGTTCGCCCGACCGTCAGGACGGGTCGACCGACATGGACATCAGCCCGCGGAGCCCGTCCTCCAGGACGTCGACGGAGACATCGCCGAAGAGGGCCTGCTGGGCGATGAAGCCCTGGGCCACGGCGATCAGGGTGCGGGCCACATGGTCGGCCGGGACGTCGACGGGCAGGATGCCGCTCGCGCGATAGGCGGTGACCAGGTCCGTCCAGGCGACGCGCATCCCGTGGTAGCCCTCGGCGAGGGTCTTCGCCAGCTCCTCGTTGCGCAGGGTCTCCGTCCACACCTGGATGATCAGACGCGCGAAGGCCTGCCGGTCCGCACCCTCGATCCGCTCCTCCAGGAAGAGCCGCAGCACCGCGCCGAGCAGCACGTCGGGGGTGGGGGGCGGCGTGGCCCTTGACGCCTCCTCGAAGGCGCTCCGGATGCCGGCGAAGGCCTCGGACGCGATGGCCGCGATGAGCTCGTCCTTGCCGCGGAAGTACCGGTAGACCGCGCCGGCCGACAGGCCGACCTCGCTCAGTACGTCCTGCATCGAGGCGGCGTGGAAGCCGTTGCGGGCGAAGCAGCGCGCCGCTCCGTCGAGAATCTGGCGCCGCCGGGCGTCGAGGTGTTCCTGGGAGACACGAGCCATGCCCCGAACCTAAAACGAATATTCATTCTTGACAACTTCCAGAGCCCGCAGGACAGTGAGGCCATATAAAAACGAACGATCCTTCTCTTTGAATCGAGGACACCATGTCCGCCAACGCCGCCGCCGACGCGGGGCGCAGGACCATCGCGGTGATGCTCCTGATCCCGGCCGTCGTCGCCCTGACCCTCTGGGCCTTCGCATGGCCCGCGGCCCGGACGGCACCCCGCGACCTGCCGATCGGCGTCGCGGGCCCCGCCACGGTGGTCACCGCCCTGGAGCAGAAGCTCGACGGGCACGAGGGAGCCTTCGAGGTCCACCGCTACGAGGACGAGGCCGCGGCCCGCGCCGCGATAGCGGACCGGGATGTATACGGAGCGGTGGTCGTGACCCCGGGCGGTACGGAGCTCCTGACCGCCTCGGCGGCGAGCCCCGTGGTGGCCGGACTGCTGCGGGAGGCCGTGACCGCGCAAGCCCCGGAGGGCACCACGGTCCCGGTCACGGACGTGGTCGCCGCCCCGGCGGGCGACCCGCGCGGGGCCGTACTCGCCTCCAGCCTGCTGCCCCTCGCCCTGGCCGGAGCGGCCTCGGGTGTCGTCACGACCCTGCTCGGCCTGCGCGGCGGGCGCGCGGTGGCCGCGCTCGCCGGCGCCGCCGCGCTCGCGGGCGCCGTCGGGGCGGCCCTCGCCCACAGCTGGCTCGGCGCACTCGGCGGCAACTGGTGGGCCGAGGCGGGCGTCCTCGGCCTCACCGTCCTCGCGATCGGCTCGACGTTCGCGGGGTTCGCGGCGCTCCTCGGAAAGCCGGGCCTCGGACTCGGAGCACTGCTGATGATCCTGATCGGCAACCCCTTCTCCGGGGTGTCGAGCGCACCGGAACTCCTGCCGAGCGCCGTGGGCGCCATCGGCCGGTGGCTGCCGCCGGGCGCCGCGGGCTCGGCCCTGAGGTCCGTCTCCTCCTTCGAGGGCGCGGCGGTGGGCGGACCCCTTCTCGTTCTCGCCCTCTGGGCGGCGGCCGGCCTCACGGCGACCGCGCTGGGGGCCCGGCGACGGCGCACGGGGCCCGCGGAACCGGTGACCGCACCGGCCCCGGTTCCGGCGCACACGGGCTGAGCCCGGCCCGCCGAGCCCAGGCGCGAAAAAGACGGCCGCGTGCCCCCGCTGTAGCGGACGGGGGCACGCGGCTCTTTGCTTGTGCGCCGACGGGTGCGGGGGCGCCGTCGGCCTAGGAGATGCCGGGCTCGCGGTGGTGGGCGGCGAGGCCGAAGCGGGGCTGTTCGCCGGTAGCGGAGTCCAGCGCGTGGAGACCGGAGACCGAGCTGATCACACGCTCGTCGGCCGGCTTCTCGGCCGCTTCGAGTTCTTCCAGGTCAGCGGCGGAGACCAGGGCGACGAGCGGCTTCCCGTGGCGGGTGACGACGACACGCTCACCGCCGTACACGACGCGGTTGATGAGGTCCGCGAGCTCAGCCCGCGCTTGCGTCACCGGGATCTCGTAGGTCATGCTCCCCATCTTACGGGCTGTACGTCCTGTACATTTTTTACAGACGGAGGTACCTGCCATGGATGCTCGCTACGTCCTGCCCTCGTTCACGGAGCGCACCAGCTACGGAACCCGGACCCTCGACCCCTACTCGAAGCTCCTCGAATCCCGGATCGTCTTCCTCGGGACGCCGATCGACGAGACGTCCGCCAACGACGTCGTCGCCCAGCTCCTCCACCTGGACCACGCGGCACCGGACCAGGACGTCTCGCTCTACATCAACTCCCCCGGCGGCTCCGTCACCGCCATGACCGCGATCTACGACACGATCCGCTCGCTCCACTGCGACGTGGAGACCACCTGCCTGGGCCAGGCCGCGTCCACCGCCGCCGTCCTGCTCGCCGCCGGCACCCCCGGCAAGCGGATGGTCCTCCCCGGCGCCCGGATCACGCTTCAGCAGCCCGTCGCGGAGGAGCCGATGCAGGGTCAGCCGAGCGACCTCGACCTCCAGGCGCGCGAGATGCTCCGACTCCGCGCCCTGGTGGCCGGGATGCTCACCGAGGCCACCGGGCAGACCCCGGAGCGGATCGACGCCGACCTCGACCGCCTCACGGTCCTGGACGCGCCGGCCGCGGTCGCGTACGGCCTGGTGGACCACGTCGTCACGAGCCGGAGCGCGGCCTCCGGCGGCGCGGCGCGGTGAGCCGGCCGTGGTTCCCGAGCTGCCCCCGCTGCCCGCGCTGACCCGCGCGGAGGGTGAACTCGTCGACGCCTACCTCGAAGTCGCCGACCTCCTTGGGAAGATCAATCCATCCAGGAGTACGCATACCTATGGAGCCCTGCGCGCGGCACAAGCCCTGGTGAAGCGGGCCGAGGCACTCCTCCAAGCCCTGACGCTCATGCATACGCGGGGCGAGAACGAGGTCCACACGGACACCTTGGCGCGTGCCTTAAGGGTGTTGGACGGGGAGCGCAGGACCGGCCGGGTCACCGTCCCCCACTCCCGCGCGAGTTGACATTCCCGCGTGTCGTGTCGAGGTCCGGACGGCCGACGCGCACCGCAGAATCGCTCCCCCGTTCGGCGTAGTCGACGAGTCGACATATGTGCCGGGTGAGTTGCACAACAGGTGTACGCATTTGGCGGAATGGGGCGTTCCGCTGCTGGTGCGGGGCTCGTCGGCCACACCTACGAAGATCACAAAGGCTTCCTGTCCACCCGAATGGATCAGTCGTGAGGAGCCTCACATATCGCCGTTTCAGCTCGGATTTCGACCCTGGTGTGGGTCAAGATCCCTGTCGACGACAAGCCCCCGCCGCCGCGGCGGGGCGGTCCGGGCGGACGCCGAGTCCTGCCGCTGTCCCGGACGTCTGGTCGACAGGAGTGGATCGGCAGGAGTGGAGGACCCGATTTTTACGGGACTGACGCGCTGTTTCGACAGCGGGGCAGTCCCTTGGGGTGAAGCCGCGTCAGCGGCCGGGCATCTTCGCCAGCCCGAACCCGACAGGTCATCCTTCGCAGGCGGCTGACGAAGGGTTGCGCATGACCGCGCAGATGCATGTCCCGTCCCTGCTGTCCCGGGCCGGAGCCGTCTCGGCTCTCACCCTCGCCGCCGTCGGCGGCACGCTGTTCGCACCAGGTGCGGCATCGGAGGCCCAGGCAGCCACCACGCACGCGAACAAGGCACTGAGCGTCGCCGCGTCCAAGAAGGGAGCCCCGTACGGGTACGGGAGCACCGGGCCCTCCAGGTTCGACTGCTCCGGGCTGACGCTCTACGCGTACAAGAAGGCGGGCAAGTCGCTGCCCCGCACCGCGCAGCAGCAGTACAACAAGACCCGGCACATCTCCGCCTCCAGCCGGCAGAAGGGGGACCTGGTCTTCTTCCACTCCGGTGGACGCGTCTACCACGTGGGGATCTACGCCGGCAGCGGCAGGATCTGGCACTCGCCCAAGACGGGTTCCTGGGTGAAGCTCGACAAGATCTGGTCGTCGAAGGTCTACTACGGCCGCGTCCGCTGATCAGGCGGCGGTGACGGTCCGTCCGTGAGGGGTGCGGTGGCGCCGCCGTACCCCCGGGACCCCGTCAGCAGCTCACGACGGGGACCACGGTCCACGGCACGGTGATCCAGACCGTCTTGCCGCCGTCCGCGGTCGGTGTCACCGAGAGACGGCCGCCCGCCTCCGCGGCCAGTACGCGGATGATGACCAGGCCGCGGCCGTTGTCCTGCTGAACCGCCGCCGGGAGGCGGCGCGGGCGGCGTGGATGGCTGTCGGTGACACCGATGTGGAGCTGTTCCTCGCGTTCCAGCCGGACGTCGACCGTGAACGTGGGCGACTGACCGAGGGTGTGCAGGACGGCGTTGGTGGCCAGCTCGGAGACGATCAGCCGGATCGCGTCCGCGATGTCCGCGGCATCGTCGAGGCCCCACTCCACGAGGACCTCCGCGACGTACCTCCGGGCCGTGGGGACCGAGGCGGGCTCGCTCGGCAGGGTGAGGGTTGCTTCCTGGTGATCTGCCATGGCGACGCTGTCCCTTTCCCGCCGGGGCCAATGCCCCGGATTGCGCTTCGCGTCAGAGTGCCACCGATCGTGCCGCGCCGTGCGGCGTTCCACCAAGATATGTCCCCATCTGTCGCCCGAAGCGGTGAACTCTGCTGCCCGGGAACGCTCTTGGGCCGCCCGTCACCCCTGCCGGGCGGAGGGCGCGGTACGCAGGATCGTCTCCACCGCCTGTTCGATCAGCGCGTCCGTCAGATCGGCGCGGGCCGTGAGCCGCAGCCGCGAGATGCCGTCGGGTACGGACGGGGGCCGGAAGCAGCCCACCGCCAGTCCCTGTTCGCGGCAGTCCGCCGCCCACCGCAGGGCCGCCTCCGGGGAGGGGGCCCGCACCGAGACCACGGCCGCGTCGGGCCGCGCCGCCGTGAGCCCCGCGTCCGTGAGCAGCCGGTGCAGGGTGGTGGCGACGGTACGGGCCCGCTCGGCGAGACCCGGTTCGGCCACGAGCAGGCGCAGGCTCGCGAGCGCGCCGCCCGCGGCGGCGGGGGCGAGCCCGGTGTCGAAGATGAAGGTGCGGGCCGCGTTCACCAGGTGCTCGATCACCCGGGCCGGGCCGAGGACGGCGCCGCCCTGGCTGCCGAGGGACTTGGAGAGGGTCAGGGTGGCGACGACGTCCTCGTCGCCTGCGAGCCCGGCCCCGTGGAGGGCGCCGCGGCCCCCATCGCCGAGGACACCGAGGCCGTGGGCGTCGTCCACCACGAGCCCCGCGCCGTGCGCCCGGCAGGCGGCGGCGAGCTCCGGCAGCGGGGCCTTGTCCCCGTCGACGGAGAAGACCGAGTCGCTGACGACCAGGGCCCGCCGCCCGGGGTGCGCGTCGAGGGTCTTGCGTACGGCCTCGGGATCGGTGTGCGGAACGACGGCCGTCTCGGCGCGCGCGAGGCGGCAGCCGTCCACGATCGACGCGTGGTTCGAGGCGTCGGAGACGACGAGGGAGTCCCGGCCGCCGAGCGCGGTGAGCGCCGCCAGGTTGGCGGTGTAGCCGGAGGAGAAGACGAGGGCCGCCTCGAAACCGCAGAAGTCGGCGAGCTCCCGCTCCAGGCGGGTGTGCAGCCGGGTGGTGCCGGTGACGAGCCGTGAGCCGGTGGAGCCCGCGCCCCAGCGCCTCGCCGCCTCGGCCGCCGCCTCGGTGACCTCCGGCCGGCGGGTGAGCCCGAGATAGTCGTTGCTCGCCAGGTCGAGCAGCTCCGACTCGGCCGCCCGGGGCCTCAGCGTACGGACGAGACCGGCGTCCGCCCGGCGGCGCGCCTCGGCGTCGGTCCAGTCGAACGCGGTACGGCGCGGGCCCGCGGCCCGCGCGTCGTCGGCCTGTGGCATTCGGCGATCCTTTTGTAGGCAGCGCACAGACCCTAACCGGAGCGTGCCGAGGTCGGGATGTGGTCATCCACACACCTCTATCGGGGGCGTTTGTTCGGATCCTCCTTGGCCCGGGGGCGGGCGGTAGGCAAGGATCAGCGGTTATGGACCTGCTGAACACGCTGGTGGAGAAGGGGCTGCGGCGCGAGCTGCCGACCCGTGAAGAAGCGCTCGCCGTCCTGGCGACCTCCGACGACGAACTGCTCGATGTGGTGGCGGCGGCCGGCAAGGTGCGCCGTCAGTGGTTCGGGCGCCGGGTGAAGCTCAACTACCTGGTGAACCTGAAGTCGGGGCTGTGCCCCGAGGACTGCTCGTACTGCTCGCAGCGCCTCGGCTCCAAGGCCGAGATCCTGAAGTACACCTGGCTGAAGCCGGACGAGGCCTCCCAGGCCGCCGCGGCCGGTGTCGCGGGCGGGGCCAAGCGGGTCTGTCTGGTCGCGAGCGGCCGCGGTCCGACCGACCGGGACGTCGAGCGGGTCGGCAAGACCATCGAGGCCATCAAGGAGCAGAACGAGGGCGTCGAGGTCTGCGCCTGCCTCGGTCTGCTCTCCGACGGTCAGGCGGAGCGGCTGCGGGACGCCGGCGCCGACGCGTACAACCACAACCTGAACACCTCCGAGGCGACGTACGAGGGGATCACCAAGACCCACACGTACGCCGACCGGGTGGACACCGTGCAGAAGGCGCACGCCGCCGGTCTGTCCGCCTGCTCGGGTCTGATCGCGGGCATGGGCGAGACCGACGAGGACCTCGTCGACGTCGTCTACGCGCTCCGCGAGCTGGACTCCGACTCGGTGCCGGTCAACTTCCTCATCCCCTTCGAGGGGACGCCGCTCGCCAAGGAGTGGAACCTGACCCCGCAGCGCTGCCTGCGGATCCTGGCGATGGTGCGGTTCGTCTGCCCCGACGTCGAGGTCCGGATCGCGGGCGGACGCGAGGTGCACCTGCGCTCGATGCAGCCGCTGGCGCTGAACATCGCGAACTCCATCTTCCTCGGCGACTATCTGACGAGCGAGGGCCAGGCCGGCCAGGCCGACCTGGACATGATCGCGGACGCGGGCTTCGAGGTGGAGGGCGCCGGCACGACCACGCTGCCGAAGCACCGCGCGGACGCGCTCGCCGCGGCGGGCGGCGGCTGCGGCTCGCAGGCGTCGGCCGGCTGTGGCTCGGAGGCCTCGGCCGAGGGCGCGGGCTGCGGTGCGCACGCCGAGGCGGGCGGCGGCTGCGGGCCGTGCGGGGGCCACGCTCCGGCTGCCGAGCAGGCGGACCCCGTCGAGACCGCGGCGAACCAGGCCCGGACCGATCTGGTCGCGGTGCGCCGCCGGGGCGCCGGCACGGACCTCGCCCCGAACGCGTGACGGCCGTGCGGAACGACGAGCTCATCGCCCTCGACCGGGCGCACGTCTGGCATCCGTACGGCCCCATGCCGGGACGTACGGACCCGCTGGTCGTCGAGTCCGCCTCCGGCGTACGCCTGCGGCTCGCCGAACCCTCCCAGGGACGGGCCGAGCTGATCGACGGCATGTCCTCCTGGTGGTCGGCGATCCACGGCTACAACCACCCCGTGCTCAACGAGGCGGTACGCGGCCAGCTCGACCGGATGAGCCACGTCATGTTCGGCGGGCTCACCCACGAGCCGGCCGTCCGGCTCGCCACCCGGCTCGTCGAGATCACCCCCGAGCCGCTGCGGCACGTCTTCCTCAGCGACTCGGGCTCCGTGTCCGTCGAGGTCGCGGTCAAGATGTGTCTGCAGTACTGGCGCTCGCTCGGCCGTCCCGAGAAGCAGCGGATGCTCACCTGGCGCGGCGGCTACCACGGGGACACCTGGCAGCCCATGTCGGTGTGCGACCCGCAGGGCGGGATGCACGAGCTGTGGTCGGGGGTGCTCCAGCGGCAGGTGTTCGTGGACGCCCCGCCGGCCGCGTACGAGGAGTCGTACGCGGAGCTGCTGCGGACCGAGATCGGGAGGCACGCGCACGAACTGGCCGCCGTGATCGTGGAGCCGGTGGTGCAGGGAGCGGGCGGGATGCGCTTCCACGACCCGGCGTACCTGCGGGTGCTGCGCGAGGCCTGCGACGCGCACGACGTGCTGCTGGTCCTCGACGAGATCGCCACCGGCTTCGGGCGTACGGGCACGCTGTTCGCCGCCGATCAGGCGGGGGTCTCCCCCGATGTGATGTGCGTGGGCAAGGCGCTGACGGGCGGCTATCTGTCCATGGCGGCGACGCTCTGCACGAGCCGGGTCGCCGACGGGATCTCGCAGGGCGAGGTCCCCGTCCTGGCCCACGGGCCGACCTTCATGGGCAACCCGCTGGCGTCGGCGGTGGCCCTCGCCTCGATCGACCTGCTGCTCTCCCAGGACTGGCAGGTCGAGGTCAAGCGGATCGAGGCCGGACTGCGGGCGGGGCTCGCCCCCGTCGCCGACGTGCCGGGGGTGCGCGAGGTGCGGGTGCTCGGCGCGATCGGCGTCGTCCAGCTCGACCACGACGTCGACATGTCCGCGGCCACGGCGGCTGCGGTCCGGGAGGGCGTGTGGCTGCGCCCGTTCCGGGACCTGATCTACACGATGCCGCCGTACGTGACGGGGGACGCGGACCTGGCGCGGATCTGCGCCGCGGTGGGCGCGGCGGCGGCCGCGGGCTGAACGGAAGGACTGGAACAGTGGGAATCGTCGTCGTCAGCGGTACGGGCACGGAGATCGGCAAGACGGTCGTGACCGCGGCGGTGGCCGCCGTGGCCACGGCCGCCGGCCGGTCGGTCGCCGTCCTGAAGCCCGCACAGACGGGCGTCGGGCCGGACGAGCGCGGCGACGCCGACGAGGTCGTCCGGCTCTCGGGCGCCGCCGGCTCCGCCGAACTGGGCCGCTTCCCGGAGCCGCTGGCCCCGGGTACGGCGGCCCGGCGGGCCGGGCTAACCCCGGTCGGCCCGGCGGAGGTCGCCGAGGCCGCCCGGAAGCTGGCCGCAGCGTACGACCTGGTGCTCGTGGAGGGGGCGGGCGGACTGCTCGTCCGCTTCGACGAGGAGGGCGGCACGCTCGCGGACGCGGCGGCGCTGCTCGGCGCCCCGGTCCTCGTGGTCGTGCCGGCCGGTCTGGGCACGCTCAACTCGACGGTCCTGACGGCGGAAGCGCTGCGGGCACGCGGGATCGAGCAGCTGGGGGTGGTGATCGGCAGCTGGCCGGACGCGCCGGACCTGGCGATGCGCTGCAATCTGGCGGACCTGCCGGAGTCGGCGGGCGCGCCGCTCCTCGGAGCGGTGCCCGAGGGGTCGGGTTCGCTCGGCCCCGCGGAGTTCCGGGCGGGGGCGGGCGACTGGCTGGGCCCGGCCCTGGGCGGCACGTGGGACGCGGAGGCGTTCCGGGAGCGGTTCCCCGCCTGAGCGGGGGCCGTGCCCGACCGGCGGGCGGCGGCCGGGTGACAGGGCGGCGACCGAGTGAAGGACCGGCCGCGCGAAGGATCGCGGGAGCGCGGACTCCGTAGGGTGGAGGCATGCGCGCTCACGTTCAGGAGATCGTCTTCGACTGTGCCGGTCCGGCCGCACTGGTCCGCTTCTGGGCCGGTCTTCTCGGCGGTGCTCCGGTCGACCGGAGCGGAGACTGGTCGTACGTGGACCCGCCGGGGTTCGTCCGGCTCGCCTTCCAGCGGGTACCGGAGGGCAGGACGGTGAAGAACCGGGTCCATCTCGACCTGGAGGTCGAAAACCCGGACCGGGCCGCCGACGAGGCGCTGCCCTCCGGCGCGGCGCGGGTCGGCGGCCTCGTGACGGACGAACAGGGCACCTTCCAGGTCATGCGGGACCCGGAGGGCAACGAGTTCTGCTTCGTGACGGGCTGAGGCGGCTCCGATGACACCCTCGCGCCCGGTACCGCCGGAAACCTCGTCACCCCGCGTCCACCATCCGCTGTTCGCCCGCTTCTACGCCCGGTTCAGCCTCTCCGCCGAGACCAGGGGCGGGCTCGGTGAACTGCGCGCCGAACTGCTCGCCGGGGTCACCGGCCGGGTGATCGAGATCGGGGCGGGGAACGGGCTGAACTTCGCCCACTACCCGGCCGGGGTCTCCGAGGTGGTGGCCGTCGAACCCGAGGCACGGCTGCGCCGCCTGGCCCAGGAGGCCGCACTGCGGGCCCCGGTCCCGGTGACCGTGCTCCCGGACACGGCCGAGGCGCTCCACCTGGAGGACTTCTCCTTCGACGCGGCCGTGGCCTCCCTCGTCCTGTGCACCGTACGGAACCCGCCGCAGGCCCTCGCCGAGCTGCACCGGGTGGTGCGCCCCGGTGGTGAGCTGCGGTTCTTCGAGCACGGACTGGCGGAGACACCAGGCCTCGCGCGCGTGCAGCGGGGTCTCGACCGGACGGTCTGGCCGTTGCTCTTCGGCGGCTGTCACACCGCGCGGGCCCCGCTCGCGGCGATCGAGGCGGCCGGCTTCTCCCTGGACTCGTACCGCTCCTTCTCCGTCCCGGAGAACGGGCCCCGGCTGCCGTCCTCCCCGTGCGTGCTCGGTAGGGCCCTGCGGTAGCCGGTGTCCGTCGCCCCTACGCCCCGGCCCCGTCCCGGCACCCGGAACCCCATGGCAACGGCTCGACCCCGCGTGATGGGATCGGGCCATGATCGATCTGCAGATACGTGCCGCCACCGCCGACGAGGCCGAGGCCGTGCTGGCCTTCTGGAAGGAGTCCGCCCATGGGACATCCGTCTCGGACGATGTGCACGGAGTGTCCCGGCTCATCGAGCGCGACCCCGAGGCGCTCGTCCTGGCGCTGGCCGACGGCCTGATCGTGGGGTCGGTGATCGCGGGGTGGGACGGCTGGCGCGCTTCCCTCTACCGGCTCGCCGTGCTTCCGTCGTACCGTCGACGTGGCATTTCCACCGCGCTGCTGCGGGCCGCCGAGGAGCGGTTCACCGCGCTCGGCGGACGGCGTGCGGACGCGATGGTCCTGGAGGGGAACGAGACCGGGCAGCACCTCTGGGCGGCCGCCGGGTACGCGCGCGAGGAGCGCTGGCGCCGTTGGGTGAAGCCGCTCACGGACTGAACCGTCCGGGCCGGAGCCCAGGGTGGTGCGTGGTGATCACCCCGGACCTCGGGGTGGGTGCCACTCGGACGTCAGGGGTGATCACCACCCTGTTTTGCCGATCCTTTACCATGGTGTCTCATTCAAACGACCCGACGACCGAAAGGTGTGAGCGTCCGCCCATGGGCGAGCCTCCCAGTAGTACTGGTTCCTACAGCACCGGCTTCGACGATCGACATCGAGCGATCCCTTCCTCCCTGACTGATCATGGGACGGAGGTGAACCGATGACCGAAGTGCTTCTGCTCCTCCTGGCGCTCCTCCTCTCCCTCGCGTGCGGCGCGTTCGTCGCGGCCGAGTTCTCGCTGACCACGGTCGAGCGCGGCGAGCTCGAAGACGCCGCGGAGCGCGGCGAGCGCGGTGCGGCGGGAGCCCTCAAGGCCGTCAGGTCACTGACGTTCCAGCTCTCCGGCGCACAGCTGGGCATCACCGTCACCAACCTGGTGGTCGGCATGCTCGCGGAGCCGTCGATCTCCAAGCTGATCCGGGGCCCGCTCGAGGACCTCGGCCTCTCCCCCTCGGTCGCCTCCTCGGTGGCGCTGGTCCTGGGCACCGCCCTGTCGACCGTCGTCCTGATGGTGGTCGGCGAGCTGGTCCCCAAGAACTGGGCGATCTCCTCGCCCCTCGCGGTCGCCAAGGTCGTCGCCACCCCGCAGCGGGTGTTCACCGCCGCCTTCAAGCCGCTGATCAGCCACCTCAACAACACCGCGAACCGGATCCTGCGCCGCCTCGGCATGGAACCGACCGAGGAACTCGCCTCCGCGCGCTCCCCGCAGGAGCTGGTGGCGCTCGCCCGCCACTCCGCCAAGGAGGGCTCCCTGGAGGCGGACACGGCCGAGCTGTTCGTCCGCACCCTCAACCTGGCGGAACTGACCGCGGAGAACGTGATGACGCCCCGCGTGCAGGTCACCGCCCTCGAGGTGCAGGCCACCGCCGAGGACGTCGCCAACGCGACCCGGGCGACCGGCCTCTCCCGCTTCCCCGTCCACCGGGGCAACCTCGACTCGGTCGTCGGCATCGCGCACATCAAGGACGTCCTGGCCATACCGGCCGAGGAACGGCCCCACCGCCGGATCGGCGAGCTGCTGCGCGAGCCGCTGCTCGTCCCCGAGACGCTGACCGTGGACCGGCTCCTGGACCGGCTGTCCGGGAAGCAGACGATGGCCGTCGTCATCGACGAGTACGGCGGTACGGCCGGGGTCGCCACCCTGGAGGACATCGTCGAGGAGGTCGTCGGCGAGGTGCGCGACGAGCACGACCCGCACGAGACGCCGGACCTGGCGCGGGCGGGCGAGGACACGGACGGGCGTGAGCTCTGGTCCGCCGACGGCGCCGCCCGTACCGACCAGGTGGAGGCGATCGGCCTCCGGGTGCCGGACGGGCCGTACGAGACGCTCGCGGGCGTCGTCGCCCACGAGCTGGGCCGTATCCCGGCCGCCGGCGACAGCGTGGAGCTGGCCGGCTGGCGGCTCGACGTCGTGGACGCCTCGGGCCGGCGCGCCGCGCGCGTGCTGATGCACGCGCCCGACGGGCAGGACGCCGAGGACAAGACCGGGGAGGCCGGCCGATGATCGTCATCCAACTGTTGATCGGCTTCCTCACCCTGGTCGTCAACGCCTTCTTCGTCGGCGCCGAGTTCGCCCTGATCTCGGTCCGCCGCAGCCAGATCGAGCCGCTGGCCGAGTCCGGGGACCGGCGGGCACGCAGCGTCATCTGGGGCCTGGAGCACGTCTCCGCGCTCCTCGCCGCCGCGCAGCTCGGCATCACGCTCTGCACCCTGGTGCTCGGCATCGTCGCCGAGCCGGCCATCGCGCACCTGCTGGAGCCCGTCTTCGACGCGCTCGGCGTGCCGCACGGTCTGGTCCACCCGATCTCGTTCGTGATCGCGCTGTCGGTGGCCACGTATCTGCACATGCTGCTCGGCGAGATGGTGCCGAAGAACATCGCGCTCGCCGAGCCGACGCGGACCGCGCTGCTGCTCGGCCCGCCGCTGGTGACCTTCGCGCGGGCCCTGCGGCCGGTGATCTTCACGATCAACGCCTTCGCCAACACCCTGCTCAGGCTGTTGCGGGTGGAGGTCAAGGACGAGGTCGCCGCGACGTTCTCGGACGACGAGCTGGCCCGGATGGTCACCGACGCGGGCGACGCCGGACTCCTGGACGACCGGGCCGCCGAGCGGCTGCACGACGCCCTGGAGCTGGGCCGCCGTCCCGTACGGGATGTCGTCATGCCGGCGGAGAAGGTCGTGTACGCGCAGGTCGGCACCACTCCGGAGCAACTGGAGGCGCTGGCGGCCCGGACGGGCTACTCGCGATTCCCCATGGTCGACGAGGAGCGCCGGATCCTGGGCTATCTGCACGTCAAGGACGCCCTGGACATCTCCCCGCGCGATCTGCCGTTCCCGGTGTCCGCACTGCGGCCGATCGCCCGGGTCCGGGCGGCCACGCCGATGGACGACGTCCTGACCGCGATGCGCCGCAGCCGGACGCACCTGGCGGCGGTTCTCGATGAGGACGACAAGCCGGCCGGGCTCGTGACGATGGAGGACGTCCTGCGCGAACTGGTGGGCCGCCCGGCGGCGCCGTAGTCGCGCGGGTGAGGTCGCGAAGGGAGGGCCCCGGGATTTTCCCGGGGCCCTCCCGTGCCGTAGAGGCATCCGGCCACGGCCCGTCAGCGGCCCCCGCGGGCGTTGAGCCGGGCGGCCTGGCGCGTCAGGTGGTCGCGCTCGGCGAGGTTGGAGGCCTTGTGGGCCGCCTCCGCGTACAGCCGCGCCGCCGTCGCCGGGTCGCCGTCGCGCTCGTGGAGGTACGCCGCCACCGCGGTGTGACGGGGCAGTGCGGCGTCCAGCGCCGCGAGCGCCGCCAGGCCGGCGCGCGGTCCGTCGGCCTCCCCGACGGCGACCGCGCGGTTGAGCCGCACGACCGGGCTGTCGGTGAGGCCCGCGAGCTCGTCGTACCACTCGACGATCTGCACCCAGTCGGTCTCCTCGGCGGTGGGCGCGTCGGCGTGGAGTGCCGCGATGGCGGCCTGGGCCTGGAACTCGCCCAGTCCGTCGCGGGCGAGGGCCGCCTGGAGGATCCCCACGCCCTCGGCGATCGCCGTGGTGTCCCATCGGCCGCGGTCCTGCTCGGCGAGCGGCACCAGGCTGCCGTCGGACGCGGTCCGGGCAGCACGCCGGGCGTGGTGGAGCAGCATGAGGGCGAGCAGCCCCGACGCCTCGGGGTGGTCGACGGCGGCCGCGAGCCGCCGGGTGAGCCGGATGGCCTCGGCCGCGAGGTCGACGGCGCCGGAGTAGCCCTCGTTGAAGACCAGGTAGAGCACGCGGAGCACGGTGGCGACATCGCCGGGCCGGTCGAAGCGCACGTCGGAGACGGTGCGCTTGGCCCGGCTGATGCGCTGCGCCATGGTCGCCTCGGGCACCAGGTAGGCCTCGGCGATCTGGCGTGTGGTGAGCCCGCCGACGGCGCGCAGGGTGAGCGCGACCGCGGACGCCGGGGTCAGCGACGGGTGGGCGCACAGGAAGTAGAGCTGGAGGGTGTCGTCCACGGCGGGCGCGGGCCCCGGTGCCGGTTCCTCGTCGACGAGGGCCTCGCGGCGGCGGCGGGCGGTGTCCGCCCGGGTCGCGTCGAGGAACCGGTGCCAGGCCACGGTGACCAGCCAGCCCTTCGCGTCGCGCGGAGGGTCGGCCGGCCAGACGCGGACCGCCTGGACGAGTGCGTCCTGCACCGCGTCCTCGGCCGCCGCGAAGTCGGCTCCGCGGCGGACGAGGATCGCGAGCACACCGGGGGTGAGGCTGCGCAGCAGTGCCTCGTCCATGGGTGGGTTCACTCCGTGACGGTGGGCGGCTCGGTGAGGAACGGGCGCAGCTCCAGCCACTCGTGGATCGGTTCCCCGCCCGCCCCCGGGGCGGCCGACAGCTCTCCGGCCAGTTCGACGGCCCGCTCGTAGCTGTCGACGTCGATCACCATCCACCCGGCGATGAGGTCCTTGGTCTCGGCGAACGGGCCGTCGGTGACGGGCGGGCGGCCCTCGCCGTCGTACCGGACGAAGGTGCCGCCGGGGGCGAGCGCCTGGCCGTCGACGAACTCGCCGGTCCCTTCGAGCCGGGTGGCGAAGTCGCGCATGTACCGCACGTGGTCCGAGATCTCCTCCGGCGTCCACTTCTCCATCGGCACGTCGTTGACCGCCGCCGGCGCGCCGCGGTAGTGCTTGAGCAACAGGTACTTGGCCATGGTGTCTCTCCTCGCTGATGCGAACCCTTGTGGTCGCGTTCGATGCGGGGACGGAGCCGGTCTTCGGTTCTCGACATCGCCGTCCGACTTTTCTCCGGGCTCTTGTGACCGGGCCCGGGCGAGCCGATTCCCAGCCTCGTCCGCGGATCTTCCCGTGTCCAACGAACGTCGAGGAGGGCGGGGACGGAACATCGCGCATACCGCACGGTATGATCGCTCCGCCATGGAGATCAATGCCACATACAACAGTTTCGTCGCCCTCGGCGACAGCTTCACCGAGGGCATGTCGGACCTGAAGCCCGACGGTTCCTACCGGGGCTGGGCCGACGTCCTCGCGGGGCGCCTCGCCGCCCGTACCCCCGACTTCCGGTACGCCAACCTGGCCGTACGCGGCAAGCTCATCGGCCAGATCGTCGAGGAGCAGGTCGAGACCGCCGCCGCGATGAAGGCGGACGTCGTGACCCTCGTGGGCGGGCTCAACGACACCCTGCGGCCCAAGGTCGACATGGGGCGGGTCCGGGGCCTGCTCACCGAGGCCGTCGAGAAGCTCGCACCCTCCTGCGGGCAGCTGGTCCTGATGCGCAGCCCCGGCCGGAGCGGGCCGGTCCTGCAGCGCTTCCGCCCCCGGATGGAGGAGCTGTTCGCGCACGTCGACGAGCTCGCCGCCCGGCACGGGGCCCTGGTCGTCGACCTGTACAGCGCCCCCTCGCTCGGCGACCCCCGGCTGTGGGACGTGGACCGGCTCCATCTGACCGCCGACGGGCACCGGCGGGTCGCCGAGGCCGTCTGGCAGACGCTCGGCCTGGCCCCCGAGGAGGACTGGCGGACGCCGCTCCCCCCGGCCGCGCCGCCGGGCTGGGCGAACCGGCGCCTGGCCGACGCCCGCTTCGCCAGGGAGCACCTCGGCCCGTGGATCGGCCGGCGCCTCACGGGCCGCTCGTCGGGCGACGGCCGCGCGCCCAAGCGCCCCGACCTGCTGCCGTACGAGCCGTCGACAGGGCCGTGACCGGGGCCGCCCGGGGACCGCGGCCGGGCTCGCACCGGGACCGCGGCCGGGGCGCCTACCGGGGCCGTCGGCGAATCCGCAGCGGATTCGCCGGATTCGCCTGCGGTACGAGCCGGCCGCTCCCCGTCGCGTGAGCTGCGTCTCGTAGCAAGCTCCACATGAGAGCGTGGCGCTGGCCTGCAGAAACCGCCAGGTAAACTCTGTCCACGTGACTGCTGTGACTGCGAAGCCCCGTATCCCCAACGTCCTGGCCGGCCGCTACGCCTCCGCGGAGCTCGCCGTCCTCTGGTCCCCCGAGCAGAAGGTCAAGCTGGAGCGTCAGCTCTGGCTCGCCGTGCTGCGTGCGCAGAAGGACCTCGGGATCGAGGTTCCGGACGCGGCCCTCGCCGACTACGAGCGCGTGCTCGACCAGGTCGACCTCGGCTCCATCGCCGAGCGCGAGAAGGTCACCCGGCACGACGTGAAGGCCCGCATCGAGGAGTTCAACGCCCTCGCCGGCCACGAGCACGTCCACAAGGGCATGACCTCGCGCGACCTCACCGAGAACGTCGAGCAGCTGCAGATCCGGCTCTCCCTGGAGCTGATGCGGGACCGTACGGTCGCCGTCCTCGGCCGCCTCGGCAAGCTCTCCGCCGAGTACGCGGAGCTGGTCATGGCGGGCCGCTCGCACAACGTCGCCGCCCAGGCGACCACCCTCGGCAAGCGTTTCGCGACCGCCGCGGACGAGCTGCTGGTGGCGTACGCGCGCCTGGAGGAGCTGCTCGGCCGCTACCCGCTGCGCGGCATCAAGGGCCCGGTGGGCACCGCCCAGGACATGCTCGACCTGCTCGGCGGCGACGCCGGCAAGCTGGCGGACCTGGAGCAGCGGATCGCCGGTCACCTCGGCTTCGCCCACGCCTTCACCTCCGTCGGCCAGGTCTACCCGCGCTCGCTCGACTACGACGTGGTCACCTCGCTCGTGCAGCTGGCCGCCGCCCCGTCGTCGATCGCCAAGACGATCCGTCTGATGGCCGGCCACGAGCTGGTCACCGAGGGCTTCAAGCCCGGCCAGGTCGGCTCCTCCGCGATGCCGCACAAGATGAACACCCGCTCCTGCGAGCGCGTCAACGGCCTGATGGTCATCCTGCGCGGCTACGCCTCGATGACCGGCGAGCTGGCCGGCGACCAGTGGAACGAGGGCGACGTCTCCTGCTCCGTGGTCCGCCGGGTCGCGCTGCCGGACGCCTTCTTCGCCCTCGACGGTCTCCTGGAGACCTTCCTGACCGTGCTCGACGAGTTCGGCGCCTTCCCGGCCGTCGTCGCCCGTGAGCTCGACCGCTACCTTCCCTTCCTGGCGACCACCAAGGTCCTCATGGGCGCCGTCCGCGCCGGGGTCGGCCGCGAGGTCGCCCACGAGGCGATCAAGGAGAACGCCGTCGCCTCCGCCCTCGCCATGCGCGAGCAGGGCACCGTGCGGAACGAGCTGCTGGACAAGCTGGCCGCCGACGCGCGCATCCCGCTGGACCGGGCGCAGCTCGACGAGCTGATGGCGGACAAGCTGTCCTTCACCGGCGCCGCCGCCGACCAGGTCGCGTCCGTGGTCTCCCGTATCGAGGAGATCCTCAAGCAGCACCCCGAGGCCGCCGCCTACGCCCCCGGCGCGATCCTCTGACCGGGACTCCCCGGTTCACCAAGGAGCAGCTGGAGGCCGCCCGCGACCGCGTCGTTCCCGACGTGGCCGCGGGCGGCCTTTCCGTACTGTTCTGCGGGATCAACCCGGGTCTCATGACGGCGGCGACGGGCCACCACTTCACCCGCCCCGGCAACCGCTTCTGGCCGGTGCTCCATCTGTCCGGGTTCACCCCGAGGCAGCTGCGGCCGGACGAGCAGGACGAGCTCCTGTCGTACGGGCTCGGGATCACCAACGTGGTGGCGCGGGCGACCGCGCGGGCCGACGAGCTGACCGCCGAGGAGTACCGGGAGGGCGGGCGGATCCTGGTCGGGAAGGTGGAGCGGCTGGCGCCGCGCTGGCTCGCGGTCGTCGGAGTCACCGCGTACCGCACGGCCTTCGGAGAGCCGAAGGCCGCCATCGGGCCGCAGCAGCGGACGATCGGATCCACCAGGGTCTGGGCGCTGCCCAACCCGAGCGGCCTCAACGCGCACTGGACGGCGGCGACGATGGCCGAGGAGTACGCCCGGCTGCGCGAGGCCGCCGGGGCGCCCGGCGCCTGAGGCCCGCCGTCACCGCGGCGGGTCGACCGTGGTCGCCAGGGCCAGGAGCTGGAACGGCAGCTCGGCGTCCCACTGCGAGACGCCGAGCCCGATCCAGCACTCCTCGGCCCGCCACAGCCACAGCTCCGGGGTGTGGCCGCAGAGCGACGACCAGGGCTCGGGTATGGACTCCCCCTCCATGCTCCGCTCCAGGACGGGCCCGAGGTCGATCCTCCCGGGCGGGCCCCAACGCGCCGTGAGCAGGACGGCGATCCCGTCCCGTTCCGCTTCGTACTGCTCCTCGACGAGCTCCCGGCGCGTGCCGTCGTCCTCCCAGAACTCCTCGCTCGTCGCGAGTTCCGCCAAGTGGAAGCGGACATCGCTGTCGAATCCGCGGGTGCGGAGCGAGTCGATCGCCGCCAGACGGCGTGCCGTGGTCATGAACCCAGTAAAGCCTCCCCCACTGACAGTTGGCGGTGCGTCAGGGACGGCGGAGGCGCCCGGCCGGGCGCGCGGGCGGTACGGAGGGGGTGCGGAGGCGACGCGGGGCGAGGGTCACGCGGGGGCGGATCCGCTGCGTTCCGGGGGCGGCACTCGCCGCGACCGGGCCCATTGAGTACCATCCGCCGAAGAGGTGCACGAGCTGGGAGGACACACTGTGGGGCGGCTGACCGGCGGGGATCCGTCTCTGCTGCGGCGGATCAACTCCGCGGTGGTACTCCATGCGCTGCGCGGGGCCGACGCGCCCACGCTCACCGACCTGACCCGGATCACGGGTCTGTCGCGGCCCACGGTCGAAGGGGTCGTCGAGGGGCTCATGGAGGGCGGTCTCGTCGTCGAGGCGGCGCCCGAGGAGGGCGAGGCCCGACGCCAGGGGCGCCCGGCGCGGAGGTTCCGCTTCCGCGCGGAGGCCGGCCATCTGCTGGGCATCGAGATCGGCCCGCACCGCGTGGCCGCGCTGCTCTCCGGTCTGGACGGGCGGATCATCGGCGCCGGATCGCGCGAGGTGTCGGAGACGGCCCCCGAGGACGAGCGCCTCGACCGGGTCCGTACGGTCGTCGCCGACGTGCTGCGCCGGGCCGGTGTCGCCCGCTCCAATCTGCGGGCCGTCGGCGTCGGCACCCCCGGCATCGTGGAGGCCGACGGAACCGTCCGCCTCGGTACGGCCCTGCCGGGCTGGACGGGTCTCGCGCTCGGCGAGCGGCTGCGGCGCTCCTTCAAGTGCCCCGTGATCGTGGAGAACGACGCCAACGCGGCGGCCGTCGCCGAGCACTGGAAGGGTGCCGCGACCGACTCCGACGACATCGTCTTCGTCCTGGCCGGGCTGAGCCCGGGGGCCGGTTCGCTGATCGGCGGCCGGCTGCACCGCGGCTTCGGCGGCGCGGCCGGGGAGATCGGCGCCCTGCACCTGCTGGGCCGGGGCGTCACGCCCGAACATCTGCTCTCGACCACGGACGAGCCGCTGCACCCGCTGGACGAGCAGGCGGTCGCCGAGGTCTTCGCGCTGGCCCGGAAGGGCGACGCGCGCGCGGAGGCGGCGGTGGAGCGGTTCATCCAGCGGCTCGTGCACGACGTGGCGGCGCTGGTCCTCGCGATCGACCCCGAGCTGGTGGTCGTCGGCGGCTGGGCGGCCGGTCTGGACGGCGTACTCCAGCCGCTCCGCGAGGAGCTGGCGCGGTTCTGCCTGCGGCCGCCGCGGGTGGTGCTGTCGCTGCTCGGCGAGGCCGCGGTGGGCACGGGTGCGCTGCGTCTCGCCCTCGACCATGTCGAGGAGCAGTTGTTCGCGGTCGACGGCACGGTGACGGCCCGCCGCTAGGCAGCCCTCGCGACGGCACGGTGACGGCCCGCCGCCGGGAACCACCTCGCGACGGCACGGAGACGGCCCGCCGCGAGAAAGTTCCTCGCGACGGGCCGTCAGCCGGTGTTCGTGGGGTGTTACGAGGCCATCACCAGGTCGACCGAGTCGCCGAAGGTGAGGCGGCAGGTGTCGGCGCGGTAGGTGGCCACGGAGACGGCGGCGGTACGCCCTCCGGAGAGGTAGCGGGTCGTCACGACCAGCACGGGTGCGCCCGGCAGCCGGTCGAGCTCCTTGGCGTCGTCGGCGCGGGCCGAACCGAGCTCCACGGAGCGGTCCTGGCCGTCCAGGGCGAGGTGCTGGAGTTCGCGCAGCACCGCGCGGGCGCGCGCCGGTCCGGCGGGCGTGTCGATGGCGCTCAGGCCCGGCACGGAGCCGGCCGGCACGTACAGCAGCTCGGCGGCGACGGGCTGGCCCTGGCTGACGCGGAGGCGGCGGACGACGTGCACCCGCTCCTCGGCGCCGCTCTCCAGGACGCGCGCGACGGCGGCCGGGGCCACGTCGGAGGCGGAGTCCAGGGACTGCCAGGCCTCGTCGCCGACACCCGGCCAGGAGTGCTGGGCGGTGGAGACGTCGACGCCGACGCGCGGCGGGGCGACCGTGGTGCCGACGCCGCGACGGCGCTGCAGTCGGCCTTCCAGCTCCAGCTGCTCCAGGGCCTGGCGGAGCGTGGCACGGGCGACGCCGAAGCGTGCCGCGAGCTCGCGCTCGTTGGGGAGGATCTCCCCGACCGCGAAGTCCGAGTCGAGCGCTTCGCCGATCACTGTCTTGAGGTGCTGGTACTTCGGCTCCGGTACCGATGCCAGCTGCGTGGTCCCCACCCTGATCCTCCGCAATTCGCCGTGTCCCGCGGCGTTTTTCCGCGCCCTTGTTTATTAAAGGTTCCTGCACTAACACTGCGACCATAAGGCGAGCCAATCCCTTGGTCAAGACCAATCCTCCGTCGAACGCCCCCGAATGTGACCCTCTGACCTAGATCGTTCACAGGACGTTCGCGCCCCCGTGAGCCCCGCGCAGCAAAAAGCCCCGCCTCCCGGGGTGGGAGGCGGGGTCTTTCCGGCCGATCGGCGTGATCATGACGGTCGGGGCGCGCGGTGGGCCCTCAGAGCGCGGCGGCGTCCGCGAGGCCGTGGAGCTTGTCGGGGTTGCGGATGATGTAGACGCACTGGACGCGCCCGTCGCGCACCTCGATCTGGAAGACGGAGTCCGGCCTTCCGTCGAGGAGGGCGAGGAGGGCGGGGCCGCCGTTGAGCTCGACGAGGCGGAACTCGAAGCGGTCGTCCGCCCCCTGCGCGGTGGCGGCGATGAAGCGGCCGACCTTGTCGGCGCTCTCGATGATCCGCAGCGGCGCCTTGGACTTGCCGCCGCTGTCGCCGACGAGACGCACGTCCGGGGCGAGCAGGGCGAGAAGTCCGCCGAGGTCGCCGCCCGCCGCGGCGGAGAGGAAGCGTTCCGTCAGGTCGCGACGCTCGACCGGGTCGACGTCGTAGCGCGGCTTGCCCTCGTCGACGTGGCGCCGGGCGCGCCCGGCGAGCTGGCGCACGGCCGCCTCGGAGCGGTCGAGGGTGGTCGCGATCTCCGCGAACGGGAAGCCGAAGGCCTCGCGCAGCACGAAGACGGCCCGCTCCAGCGGAGAGAGGGATTCGAGGACGACGAGGACGGCCAGCGAGACGGAGTCGGCGAGCAGGGCGCGCTCGGCCGTGTCCGGCACGGACGGGCCGAAGTCGGTGACGACGGGCTCGGGCAGCCACGGGCCGACATAGGACTCGCGGCGCGTCTGCGCCTGCCGCAGCCGGTCGATGGCGAGCCGGGTCGTGATCCGCACGAGGAAGGCGCGGGGCTCGCGGACCTCGGCCCGGTCCTCCGCGGTCCAGCGCAGCCACGCCTCCTGGACGATGTCCTCGGCGTCGGCCGCGCGGCCGAGCATCCGGTAGGCGACGCCGAGGAGCATCGGGCGGTGCTCCTCGAAGAGTTCGGTCAGGGTGTCGGTCGGAGTATGGGTGGGCACGTGCCCATCCCAGCCCACCTTCGTCGCGCTGTCCAGTTTCGGACAGGGTCTTGAACTCCAGGCTACTGATCGGTAATTGTCACTGACAGGACGTCCAACAAGCTTCAGGAGAGGGAGTCCGTATGCCAGAACGGACCGCGTTCACGATCGAGACCCCGGCGGGTCCCCGCACGGCGTCCCTCACGTACGAACGCCGGGGCGCGGGCGAACCGCTGCTGCTCCTGCACGGGATCGGTCACCACTGGCAGGCCTGGGAGCCCGTCCTCGACATCCTGGCCGCCGAGCGCGACGTCATCGCCGTCGACCTGCCCGGCTTCGGCGCCTCCGACGGGCTGCCCGACGGCTGCCCCTACGACCTCTCCGGTGTCGGGCGGGTGCTCGGCGCCTTCTGCGCGGCCGTCGGCGTCGAGCGCCCGCACGTGGCGGGGAACTCGCTCGGCGGGCTGCTCGCGCTGGAACTCGGCCGGGAGAAGCTGGTGCGCTCGGTCACCGCCCTCTCCCCCGCCGGCTTCTGGTCCGAGGGCGAACGGCGGTACGCCTTCACGACGCTGCGGGCGATGCGGGGCGCGGCCCGGTCGATGCCCGTGCCGCTCATCGAGCGGCTGTCCCGTACGTCCGCCGGGCGCGCCACCCTCACCGGCAGCATCTACGCCCGCCCCGGACGCCGCTCACCCGAGGCGGTCCGCGCCGAGACGCTCGCGCTGCGCGGGGCCACCGGCTTCCGGCAGACCCTGGCCGCCGGCGGCGGCGTGCGCTTCCGCGACGACGTCCCCGCGGTGCCCGTCACGGTGGCCTGGGGCACCCGCGACCGGCTGCTCCTTCCCCGCCAGGGCGTGCGCGCCAAGCAGACCATCCCCGGCGCGCGGCTCGTCCGGCTGCCCGGCTGCGGGCACGTGCCCATGAGCGACGACCCGGCTCTCGTCGCGCGCGTCATCCTGGACGGCAGCAGCTGACGCTCCCCGGGGCCGGCGCGTGAACAGGCCGGTGCCCACGGCGGCACCGGCCCCCACGAGCAGACTGCCGACCGCCTGCGGAAGGCCGAACGCGGCTCCCGCGACGAGGGCGGCACTCAGCGCGGCGGCGACCGGGATCGCGCCGGTGAAGAGGGTGGCCCGCTCCATGCCCACCCGCTGGACACCCATGTAGAAGAGGACGAATCCGACCACGGTGGCCAGGGCCGCCTGCCAGACCAGGGCGCCGGCCTCCACCCCGGTCGGCATCCGGACGAGGCCGGCGCCGTCCACCACCAGGCCCACCAGCGCCGCCTCGACCGCACCGACCCCGCAGACGGCGGCCGTGAGGAGCTTCGGCCCGAGCAGCCGCAGGACCGGGACGGCCAGCACGGTGAACCCGACCTCGCCGGCGAGCGCCGCCGCCGACCAGCCGATCCCGGCCAGGTCCGTCCGCCCCCAGCCCTGCACGGTGAAGGCACCGGCGGCGACGAGCAGCGCCCCGTACAGCACGACGGGCGCGGGCCTGCGGCCCTCGGTCAGCGGGACCAGGACGGCGACGACGACCGGGGCGCATCCGACCAGGACCCCGGGAACGGCGGGCTCGGCGGTCCGCTCGGCGGCCAGGACCGCCAGGTTGAAACCGACCATGCCGACCCCCGCGAGGGCGGCGAGCCGCAGCCAGTGACGGGCGGTCAGGGTCCACAGCGGGGCGAGCCCGCCCCGGCCGAGCAACGGGAGAAGGAGCAGACAGGCGGCTCCGTAGCGCAGCGCCTGGCCGCCGGCGTACGGGTAGTCGCCGAGCAGGCTGTTCGCGGTGAAGGAGGCGCCGACGAGGGCGTAGGCGAGGGTCACGAGGAGGACCCCGCGCAGGGCGTTCGCGTTCATGGTTCCGACGCTAGAATGCCGGGCGGCCCCCGTTAAGGTCCACTTCCGTCACGCCATCGGGGACCACTTCGGAGAGGTCGGGCCCGGGCCGCCGGGGTCCGGGCCGGGGCGGGTCCGGGCGCGGAACGTGCGGCGGTAGGCGTCCGGAGGGACGCCGACGGTGCGGTTGAAGTGCCGGCGCAGGGTCGTGGCCGTGCCCATGCCGGTGGCCGCCGCGACGGCCTCGACACTGTCGTCGGTGGCCTCCAGCAACTCCTGCGCGTGACGGATCCGTTGGGTCAGCAGCCACTGCAGCGGAGTCGTACCGGTCACCGACCTGAAGTGGCGGCCCAGATGGCGCGAGCTCATCCGCGCCCGGCGCGCCAGGTCCTCCACGGTCAGCGGCTGGTCGAGGCGTTCCATCACCCAGGGGAGCAGATCGCCGAGCGGATGGTCGTCCTGGGCGGGCACCGGGGTGGTGACGAACTGGGCCTGGCCGCCCGCGCGGTGCGGGGGCACGACCAGACTGCGGGCGATCGTGTTGGCGACCGCCGAGCCGTGGTCGATACGGACCAGATGCAGGCACAGGTCCATCGCGGCGGCCTTGCCTGCGGAGGTCAGGACCCTGCCGTCGTCCACGTAGAGGACGTCCGGGTCGACCTCCACCCGGGGGTGCCGGGCGGCCAGTGCCTCGGTGTGGGCCCAGTGCGTGGTCGCGCGCCTGCCGTCGAGCAGGCCGGCGGCGGCCAGCACGAACGCGCCGGTGCAGAGGGAGGCCACGCGCGCGCCCGCCTCGTGCGCCGCGCGCACCGCGTCCACCAGGTCGGCGGGCGGGTCCCCGTCGGCGTCGGCGAGCGCCGGAACGATCACCGTGTCGGCGCGTGCCAACCGGTCGAACCCGCAGTCGGGCTCCAGCAGGAACCGGCCCATCCGCACGGCGTCGGGTCCGCAGAGGGCGACGTCGTACCAGGGCCCGGTCACACCGGCCGGGGCCGGGCCGAACACCTCGTACGCCACGGACAGCTCGAAGTGCCGCATTCCCTCGGTGACAGCCAGCGCGACAGAGTTCACGTCCGTAATTGTACGCATGATGTCGTTCCGGACACTCGTGCCGGACGACCGGTGACGCCAGGATGGGGACATCGGAGCAGCCGGGTGCCACGGAGCAGCCGGAACGGACGGCACGGGCCGGGCACGCGGCTGCGCCGATCACACGAGAACGTCGGGAACGGGAACAGGGAGAAGTCATGGAAACGGGGCTCACGGTGGCGGTGTTCGGCGCCTACGGACACACCGGGCGGTTCGTGGTGGCGGAGTTGCTCGACCGAGGGTTCGTCCCGGTGCTCTCCGGCCGCGACGAGGACAGGCTCCGGACCCTCGCGGCGGCCCACCGGGGGCTCGACGTACGGCCCGCGTCGGTCGACGACCCGGACGCGCTCGACCGCGCGCTGGCCGGCACCGCGGCGGTCGTCAACTGCGCCGGACCCTTCGCCGTGACCGCCGCGCCGGTGATCGAGGCGGCACTGCGCGCCGGAATCCCGTACGTGGACGTCGCGGCCGAGATCGAGGCCAACGTCGACACCTTCGCCCACTTCGCGGACCGGGCCCGCGCCGCGGGAACGGTGATCGTCCCCGCGATGGCCTTCTACGGAGGCCTCGGCGACCTGCTGGCCACCACGGCGATGGGCGACTGGACGACCGCCGACGAGGCGCATGTCGCGTACGGACTGAGCAGTTGGCACCCCACGGCCGGAACCCTCGCCGCGGGCAAGGTCTCCCGGGAACGCCGGAACGGCCGGCACGTCCGCTACACGAAGGGGCGCCTGGAGTACCACGACGACGCGTTCTCGGTCCTGGAGTGGCCCTTCCCCGCCCCGATGGGCACCCGCCCCGTCATCGGCGAGTTCACGATGGCCGACGTCGTCACCATCCCCAGCCACCTGGCGGTGCCCGAGGTACGCACCTACATGGCGGTCGACGCCGCCCAGGACCTGTCGGCGCCGGACGCGACGGCACCCACCGCGGTCGACGAGCGCGGCCGGTCCGCCCAGACCTTCCTCGTCGACGTCGTCGTACGCTCCGGCGACGCGGAACGACGGGCCGTCGCCGTCGGACAGGACATCTACGCCGTCACCGCTCCGCTCGCCGTCGAGGCCGTGCACCGGATCCTCACCGGCCGCACGCGGACGACGGGCGTCGCCTCGGCCGGCGAGCTCTTCGACGCGCCCGACTTCCTGCGCGCGCTGTCCGCGCACCTGTCGCTGGAAGTACAGCTGTAACGGAGGAGCATGATGGTCCCGACCGGACAGGTCGCGGAACCGGACGCACCGCAGGAAGGGCCACACCGCATGGGGAGCCACGGGCAGGCCGCCTGGGAGTTGCTTCTGCCCGCGGCCGGGGCCCCGGCCCGGGGACGTGGCCGGGCGCTCCAGGAGGCCCTTCGCGAGGCGGTGCGCTCGGGGCGGCTCGCCGCCGGGACCCGGCTGCCGTCGACCCGCGCGCTCGCGGCCGACCTCGGTGTCTCCCGGGGCCTCGTCACCGAGGCGTACGAACAGCTCACCGCCGAGGGGTATCTGCGCAGCGACCGGGGTTCGGGCACATGGGTGGGCGACGCGGCGAGGGGGACGCACGCGCGGGGGGACGCCCGCGGTGGGGTCACGGGGGCGCACGCGCTAGGGAACGCCCCCGGCGGAGACACGGCGGTACGCGCGCGCGGGGACGCCCGAGGTGGAGACACGGCGGTACACGCGCGTGGAGACGCCCGAGACCCGGCTGCGGCGGCGCACGCGCGGGCCGGTCACGGGCCGGGAACGGGCGGGCGCGGCGTCATCCACGTGGACTTCCGCCCCGGGACCCCCGATCTGTCGCTCTTCCCCAGGGCCGCCTGGTCCGCGGCGCAACGCGCCGTCCTGGCACGGCTGACCCACCCTGAGCTCGGGTACCCGGATCCGCGGGGGCTGCCCGAACTGAGGGAGGCCCTCGCGGGGATGCTGACCAGACGTCGGGGTGTGGTGGCCGACCCGGAGCGGCTCGTGGTCTGTTCGGGAGTGGCGCAGGCGTCGACGCTGCTCGGCTTCGTCCTGCGGGCGCGGGGACTCGACTCGGTCGGCATCGAGGACCCCGGCAGCCCGGAGCACGGGCGGCTGTTCGCCTCGACGGGTCTGGACACGGTGTGGCTGCCGCTCGACGAGGCGGGGCTGCGGCCGGAGCCGCTGGCCGCCTCCGGGGTCCGGGCCGTGGTCGTGACGCCCTCGCACCAGTTCCCGTCCGGGATCAGCTGGTCGGCGGAGCGCCGTGCCGCGCTCCTCGACTGGGCGCGGTCGGTGGACGGATACGTCCTGGAGGACGACTACGACGGCGACTTCCGTTACGACCGGGCGCCCGTGGGCGCGCTCCAGGGTCTCGATCCGGAGCGGGTCGTCTACGCGGGCTCGGTCAGCAAGTCGCTGGCACCCGGTCTGCGGCTCGGCTGGATGCTCGTCCCCGAGGCGCTGCTCGGCGAGGTCGTCGAGCGGAAGCGCACGATGGACCTCGGCAATCCCGTACTCGACCAGGCCGTACTCGCGGAGTTCGTGACGCGGGGCGGGTACGACCGGCAGCTGCGCCGCTGCCAACGGGCCTACCGGGAAAGGCGGGACGTGCTGCTCGCCGCCCTCGCGGAACATCTGCCGGGGACCCGGGTGAGCGGTATCGCGGCCGGACTGCACGTCATCGCGCGCGTACCGGGGCGTTACGGGCCGCCGGAGCGGTTCCTCGCGCGGGCGGCGGAGGCCGGGGTGGCGCTGCGGCCGCTGGAGGAGTACGGCACGGCGCGCCCCGCGGACGGGGACGTACGGCTGGTCATCGGGTACGCGCATCTGGCGCCGTCGGCCGTGGCGGCCGGGATCAGGCTGGTGGCGGAGGCGTTCGGCAGCGAGTGATCGGTTCACACGCCGGTCGGGACGGCCGGGGGTGATCCGTTCACACACGGGGTTCGGGACAGCCGGAAGCGACCTGTTCACACGGGGGCAGGGGCGGCCGGGGGGATCCGTTCACACGGGATCCGGGGTGGCGGCAGTGGTGTCCGCGGCCCGTCGCGGACGATCTGTTCACGCGGGGTTCGTGTGGGCGCCGTCCCCGGCCGTTAGGCATGGGCGACGCACCGCCCCCGCCCGGACAACGCCTCGGAGGCCCTTCCATGTCCCAGTCCGTACCCGGCAGTTCCCCTTCCCCCGCCCGTCGCAGCGTGCTGCGCGGCTCGCTGGCCGCCTCGGCGGCGCTGACCCTCGGCGGCACCGGTCTCGCCGCCCCGGCGTTCGCGCTGTCGGGTCGGCCCCGCGCCGCGTGGGGTGTGCAGACGGGCGACGTCACGGCGTCCTCCGGGCTGGTGTGGGTGCGCTCGGACCGGCCGGCGCGCATGGTCGTCGAGACCTCGGCGAGCGAGTCGTTCCGGCGGGTGCGCCGCCATCACGGACCGCTGATCGGCGCGGGCACGGACTTCACCGGCACCGCCTCCCTGCGCGGGCTGCCGGCCGGCGAGCAGATCCACTACCGGGTCACCCTCGCGGACCCGGACGATCCGCGCCGGACGGGCGAGCCGGTCGTCGGCACCTTCCGTACCGCCCCCGACCGGCGCCGTGACGGGGTCCGGTTCCTCTGGTCGGGGGACATCGCCGGGCAGGGCTGGGGCATCAACCCGGACATCGGCGGCTTCCGGGCGTACGAGGAGATGCGCCGACTCGACCCGGACTTCTTCCTGTGCAGTGGCGACTCGATCTACGCCGACGGGGTGATCCAGCCGAGCGTGACGCTGCCCGACGGGCGGATCTGGCGGAACGTCACGACCCCGGAGAAGTCGAAGGTCGCGGAGACGCTCGACGAGTACCGGGGCAACTTCCGCTACAACCTCCTCGACCACAACGTCCGGGCGTTCAACGCACAGGTGCCGTCGGTGGTGCAGTGGGACGACCACGAGGTGCGGAACAACTGGTACCCGGGCCAGATCCTGGACGACGCGCGCTACACGGAGAAGGACGTCGACGTCCTGGCCGCGCGTGCGCTGCGTGCCTTCGGCGAGTACACGCCGGTGTCCACCCTCCACGCGCGCGGTGGCGGTCGCGAGCGCCGGATGCACCGGGTGGTCCGGTACGGGCCGCTGCTCGACGTGTTCGTCCTCGACATGCGCTCGTACCGCAACGCCAACTCCCCCGGCCGGCAGGCCGACGACACCACCGGCATCCTCGGCGCCGAGCAGCTGGCCTGGCTCAAGCGGGAGCTGGCCGCGTCCACGGCGGTGTGGAAGGTGCTCGCGGCGGACATGCCGCTCGGCCTGGTCGTGCCGGACGGCGCGGCGAACATCGAGGCGATCGCCCAGGGCGACCCCGGCGGTCCGCTGGGCCGCGAGCTCCAGATCGCCGAGCTGCTGCGGTTCGTCAAGCACCGGCGGATCACCGGCACGCTGTGGCTGACGGCCGACGTGCACTACACCTCGGCGCAGCACTACGCGCCTGAGCGGGCGGCCTTCCAGGACTTCGCGCCCTTCTGGGAGTTCGTGTCCGGGCCGCTCGCGGCGGGCGGCTTCCCGGCGAACGCGCTCGACGCGACCTTCGGCCCGGAGCGGGTGTTCGTACGGGCGCCGGAGCGGGGGAACCTTTCTCCGATGGAGAGCCCGCAGTACTTCGGGGAGGTCGACATCGACGGCCACAGCGGGGAGCTGACCGTGCGTCTGCGGGCGGAAGGCGGGACCGTGCTGTTCAGCAAGGCGCTGAGGCCGGGGCACGTCGGGCAGTGACGCCGCTGCCCCTGGTCAGGGGCGGTGCGGGGCTGCCGCGAGCGTGACGCAGGACGGTGGCGGGGCTCGTACGGGGCCACGGCGGGGCTCGTACGGGACCGCGGCCCGGGTGATTGTCAGTGCCGGGTCCTAACGTCGTTCTCATGACGCGATCCGTACAGGCGCTCGCCTACGTCCGCCCGTCCGCGCTGGAGTCCACGGGCTCCGGCCGGCGGCTCGGGCTGGAGACGGCCGGAGGTCTCACGCCCCGGGGGGCCGAGGCCCACCCCCGCTTCTTCTCCGGCTTCCTGGCCTCGCCGCGGATCGCGGCGGGCGGGCTGCTCGCGGTCGCCGACGTGGCCGCGGCCCGCTACGACCGGCAGACGCGGCCCGGGTCGCTGGATCCGGTGGTGACGGGGAACGGGGACCGGCTGCGGTTCGAGTCCTTCTCCGGCTGCGGCGGGGTGTACGCGCGCCTGGACGTGCTGGACGAGGGACTCGGGGGTACGGAGACGGGGCACGGCACCACCAACGTCGACGTCAACGACCCGCTGCGCGAGGCACTGTCGCGGATGACCGGGGACGATCCGCTGCATCTGCGGGTGGGCCCCGAGGAGATGGCGGTGACCACGCTCGCGGGGGCGGTCGTGGAGAAGAGGGTCCCGCTGCCGGACCGCTGGCTGCGGGGCTTCGCCGAGGCGCAGGTCGCCTCGGCGAGGTTCGATCCGCGGGCCGGTCTGAGCGGGGCCGAGGCCGTCCGGTTCCTGCGGTCCCTGCCGCGCGACCGGTCCAGGGGGCGCGCTCCGCTGTGGGTCGCACAGTCCGGCCGGACCCTGCGGCCCACGACCCGGCCGGGTGCGGGTGCCGTGTGCCTGCCGGGGCCCGACCGGCTCGCCGCCCTGGAGCGGGTCCTGCGGTACGCCACGGGGCTCCGGGTGTACGGCCCCGTGCCGGACGGCACCCTGCCGACGGCGAACGCCTGGGAGGTGACCCTGCCGGGTATGCGGCTCACGCTGACGCTGTCGCCCGATCCGGCACGGGGGTTCTCCGGCGAGGGCGGGGTCTTGGAAGCCCTGGCGACGGAGGACGCGGCGGAGGACGCCGAGCTGGTCTCGGTCCTCCTGGCCTGGGAGCCGCGCGTCGATCCGGCCGATCTCGCGGCACAGGCCGGTCTCACCGTCGACCGGGTGCGGGCGGCGCTGACACGGCTCGGCACGGCGGGCCGGGTGGGATACGACGTGGCGGACGCGGCGTACTTCCATCGCGAGCTGCCTTACGACGCGGACCGTGCCGAGCGGCACAATCCGCGTCTGATGAGCGCCCGTCGGCTGGTCGCGAAAGGCGCGGTGGAGCTCGACGGTGATCTGGCGACGGTGGTCTCGGGCGATCGGCGCTACCGGGTGCGGGAATCGGACGGGGTGCTGAGCTGCACCTGCCTCTGGTGGGCGGACCACCGGGGACGGCGGGGGCCGTGCAAGCACGCCCTCGCGGTCCGGATGGTCCGCCGGGGTGCGACGGCCGCCGCCGGGGCAGCGTGACGACGGGCTCCCCGTCGACCGGGCGGGGCACGGCGAGCGGGATGGGGGACGGCGTGGAGAACGGTACGCGGAAGGACGTGGGGGTCGGCATGGGTGACGGTATGGGGAGCGGCATGGAGGGCGGCACGGTGACAGCGGCAGTGGACAGGACCGCGGACGGGCCGGCGGACGGGGCTGTGGACGGGGCGGCGAGCGACACGGCGGTGGGCCCGGGCGTCGGCGGGGAGGACGGCTCCGGGGTCGACCGGCTGCTCGAAGCGGTCCGGGCGGGGCGGACCGACGAGGTCCCCGCGCTCCTGGAGCCCTTGGACGCCGCCGCGCGCAAGGTCGCGCTCGGCAGGCTGAAGGCGCTGCGCGCCGAGATGCGCGCCGGCGCCAGTGACCGGGAGTCGATGCTCGCGGGTCCGGCGAACCGTGTCCGCAGCGCGCTGTACGTGGCGGGAGCCGGCTGTCTGACGGGGGCCGCGGCGGCCGCGAGCTGGCTGGGCGCACGTGACCTGCTGGTGTGGGAGAGCGACGGCGCCACCGCCCTCGCGGCGCTCGGCGAGCGGGACCCCGAGTGGGTGGCGGATCTGGCGGGCCGCCTGGCCGGGCGTCGGGCCGTCGCGGAGAACAGATACTCGCTGCTCCGCGGGCTCATGGCACGCTGCGGGTACACGGTCCCGCCGACGGACGGCTACGTCACCGGCTGGACCTGGCACATCACCGACGCGCGGCTCGTGGAGCGGCTCCGGGAGGACTCGCAGACACCGGTCCTGGTGGCACACGCCCTCGCGATGGCCGAGGCCCCCGAGCGGCTGACCCGGTCGGTCCGTCCCGACGCGCCGACGCACTGGCCCTCGGCCCTGCGGACGCTCGTCGCGGAAGGCGTCCTGGACCGTGACCAGGTCCTCGACCTCTGTGTGTCCCGGCTGCTGCGCGGCGGACCCGTCAGGAACCTCCGTCTCCCGCTGGAGACGGTGCGGCTCCTGGCGCCGGACACGGACGAGCTGCGGGAGCGGATCCCCGACTGGACCGGCATCGCGGCCGACGCCCCGTCGCTCGTCGCCGGGTACGCCCAGGACGTCCTGACGGAGCTCGCCTCGGCAGGGGTGCTGCCGGTCGGGGCGCTGGCCGAGATGACGAGCGGGGTCCTCTTCCGTACCGAGAAGAAGCTCGTACGGGCCCAGTTGGCGCTGGTCGGCAAGGTGCTCGCGGCGGAGCCCGGCGCGGCCGGGGAGCTGCTGCCCGCCGTCACGGAGGCCTTCGGGCACGAGGACACCAGCATCCAGGAGCGGGCTCTCACACTGGTGGGCCGTCATCTGTCCGCCGTGGAGCCGGAGGTGCGGCACGAGCTGGCCGAGGCGGCCGGGCTGCTGAGCGCCACCCATCGGCAGGCCGCCGAGGGGCTGTTCGGCGACGCCCTGGAGGAGCCCGCCGGGGCCGCGTACGAGGAGATCCTCCCGCCGGTGCCCGAGCCGCAGCGGGTGGCGCCCCCGGCGACGACGGTGGAGGCGCTGGTCGAGGAGCTGGTGGTGCGGGGGCTCTCCGAGGAGCCCGTGGCGTTCGAGCGGGCGCTCGACGGGCTGGTGCGTCTCGCGCACCGGGACCGGGCGGCGCTGGCCGAGGCGGTGCGGGAGGCCTTCCCCTGGCCCCGGTGGGAGCAGGAGACCCACTACTTCACGCACCACACCCACGGGGTCCACGTGGTGCTCGGGGGGCTGCTCGGTCTGCTGAACCAGGCGCTCGTCGACCTGGGCCGGACGAGGGGACACGGTGCGGACCACTGTCTTCACCAGGCCCTGTCCGGAGTTCTCGACGCCAGGCTGTGGGAGGCCGCCGATCTCATCGGCACGGACGCGCTGCCGTTCCTGCTGGCCACACCGACCTGGCACTCCGGCGGCATCGACCCGCCGGTGCTGGTGGAGCGGCTGCGGGAGTACCGGGACGCGGGCGTCGAGCCCGCTCCGGCCGATCTCGCCCAGGCCCTCGTCCGGGTGCGGCGGGCCGACCCGTCGGCGGAGCGGGCGGCCGCGGAGGCGGCGGCGCTCGGCACCCCGGCCGGCGGGCGGCTCGCCGCCCGGCTCCGGGAGGAGGTGTCCGTGGGGGCGTCGGTGCGGTTCCTGCGGCGGGACGAGGACAGGACCGTGCAGAGGTGGTGGCTGATCGACCGGCTCGTGGTCGGGATCGGGACCGGAGCCGGAACCGGGGTCGAAGAGACCGGGGGCGAGGTCGGCGGGCGTCCGATGGCGCGAGAGGAGCTGCCGCCCGCCTTCCAGTGGCTGGGCGGTGCCCTGGAGGCGACCCCGCGCCGCTGCTACCACTGGGTGGAGAACCGCGCGCAGTGGTCCTCGGTGCTGCCCGCGGACCGTGAGGTGCTCGCGGCCTGTCTCCTGCCGACGCTCGCGGGCTGCCTCGAAGGGGACCAGCGCGGCGCGGCCGAACCCCTCATCGCGCTGGCCGAGACGGAGGGCCCGGTCGGCCGGGCGGTCCATCTGGCCCTGGCGTTCGGTCTCGGCTGCGTGGACGCCGACGACCGGCTGCGCGCGGTGGACGCGGTGCTCGTCCTGGCGTCCCGGGGCGAGCTGGACGCCCGTCTGCTCGGCACGGAGCTGGCGTCGCTGATCATGGAGGGTTCGGTCAAGCCGAACCGGGTGGCGGACGCGGCCCGGACGGCGGCCGCCACCGGGGCGTACGGCACGGTCTGGGCCGTTCTCGCGGCGATGCTTCCCGGGCTCCTCGGCGCGCCGAAGCCGGTGCGCGGGCTCGGCGAGGTGCTCGCGGTCGCGGCGGACTGCGTGGAGCGGTGCGGGGCGGGCGATCGGGTGGCCGGGCTCGACACCCTGGCCTCGGGGCGGGGTTCCTCGCAGCTGGTGGTGCAGGCCGGACGGCTGTCGAGCGCACTCCGCCAGGGGACCGGTCAACCCCTGACAGAAACGGTCTGAATCATTCTTTAAGCCGCCAGATGGGCGCTTAACCCGTCAGTCACAAAGCGTTCGTGATCACGCAACACCGCTGGGTCACAGTGAGGTCATGACCGATGTGACGTCCTCGAAGAGCACCCGCCGTCCGCACCACTGGCGGCACGACCTGATCGAACTCGCCGCCCTGTTCACCGCCGTGGTGGTGGCCGACACGATCGCCAAGACCATCGCCAAGGGGCCCGACGGCCACTACCTCCTGGTGTTCTCGGCGATCGCGCTGGCCGCCACCGCGGGCTTCCACACCTGGTGGGCGCGGAGGCATACCCATGCGAGCCATCATCCGCCCGCCGGTGACACCGGCGGGCCCGCCTCCGTGACCGTCTCCGCCGGTTCGGCCCCCGTCGAACACCCTGAGGAGGAGCCGGGGGTACCCGTCGAGACCACGCTGTGGCGGATGCGGACCACCGTCGCGGACACGCCGGGCAGCCTCGCCGCCCTGTGCACGGTCCTCGCCCGTCTGGGCGTGGACATCCTCACCCTCCAGACGCATCCGCTCGCCGACGGCACGGTCGACGAGTTCCTGCTGCGGGCTCCCGCCGGTCTCTCCGCGCACGCCCTCGCCCGGGAGACGGCGGCGGCCGGCGGCCGGGACACCTGGACCGAGCGGGCCGACGCCCACGACCTGGTGGACACCCCGACCCGGGTCCTCGGTCTGGCCACCCGTACCGCCCTCGACGCGGCCGAACTGCCGCTGGCGCTGCGCCAGCTCCTCGGCCGCTGCACCCTGCACTCGGTGCCCGCCGTCTCGCTCACCGGCCGCCCCACCGGCGAACACGCCCCGGTCGAGGGCGTCCTGGAGGAGACCGTGATGCGGCTGCGTGACCCCAACGGCGGCACGCTGATCGTGGAGCGGCCCTACCTTCCCTTCACCCCGACCGAGTTCGCCCGCGCCCGTGCCCTCGTCGAGCTCGACGCCCGGCTCGGCCCGCGTGTCCCGCACAGCCAGGACGTGCTGACCCTGCCCGAGGGCAACGAGATCACCGTGCGCCGCGCCGACCAGCGCGATCTGCCCGCCGCGCGCGCGATGCACGACCGCTGCTCGGCCCGCACGCTGGGCCTGCGCTACCACGGCCCGGTCGGTGACGCCGACCGCTACCTCGACCATCTGCTCAGCCCGCGCTTCGGGCGCACCCTCGCCGTGCAGACGACCTCCGGCCGTCTCGTCGCCCTCGGGCATCTGCTCTGGGACGGCGACGAGACGGAGGTCGCGCTGATGGTGGAGGACGACTGGCAGCGGCGCGGCATCGGCTCCGAGCTCCTCGGCCGGCTGGTCGCGATGGCCGAGGAGGCCGGCTGCGCGAGCGTGTACGCCGTGACGCAGTCGTCCAACACCGGGATGGTGGCCGCGATGCGGGCCCTCAGCCTGCCCCTCGACTACCAGATCGAGGAGGGCACCCTGGTGATCACCGCGCGACTGGCCTCGGCACCTCGGCCGGCCGCCCGTCCGCAGCAGGAACAGCACGAAGGGATCCGGCGGGCGGAGCGCTGAGCGCCTGGGTCAGGTCCCGCCACAGGTCCTCGACGTCCTCGAGACCGACCGACATCCGCAGGAGCCGGTCGCTGACGCCCGACGAGCGGCGGTCTCCCTCGGCCACGATGCGGTGGCTGATGGAGGCCGGGTGCTGGATGAGGGTGTCGACGCTGCCGAGGCTGACGGCGGGCGTGATGAGCCGGACGCCGGCGATGACGTCGTGCGGGTCGCCGTACACCTCGAAGGCGATCATCGCGCCGCCGATCCGGGGGTAGTGGACCCGCGCGATCCGGGGGTCGGTGGCGAGCCGCCGTACGAGCTCCGCCGCCGTCCCGGAGGCCGCCCGCACCCGTACCGGCAGGGTGGAGAGACCGCGCAGCAGCAGGTAGCCGGCGAGCGGGTGGAGCACTCCGCCGGTGGCGAAGCGGACCTGGCGGAGGGTGCGGGCGAACTCCTCGTCGCAGGCGACGATCCCGCCCATGACGTCGCCGTGTCCGCCCAGGTACTTGGTCGCGCTGTGCAGCACGATGCGGGCGCCCTGTTCGACGGGCCGCTGGAGCACGGGCGTGGCGAAGGTGTTGTCGACCAGGAGCGGCACGGAGCCGCAGGAGTGGGCGAGGGCGCGGATGTCCGCCTCGGCGAGGGTCGGGTTGGCGGGGGACTCCACCATGACCAGGCCGGTGTCGGGCCGTATCGCGTCGGCGACGCCCGCCGGGTCGGTCCAGGTCACCTCGGTGCCGAGCAGACCGGCGTCGAGGAGATGGTCGCTGCAGCCGTACAGCGGGCGGACCGCGACCACATGGCGCAGGCCCTGACTCGCCCGGGCGAGGAGGACGGCGGTGAGGGCCGCCATGCCGCTGGCGAAGGCGACTCCGGCCTCGGCGCCCTCGAGGCGGGCGAGGGCCTCCTCGAAGCGGGCGACGGTGGGGTTGTCGAGCCGGGCGTAGACGGGCGGGCCGTCGAGCCGGGCGCCGGTGGTGGCGAACTCGTCGATGCGGGCGGCCTCCGCCCGGGCGTCGTACGAGGGGTAGGTGGTGGACAGGTCGAGCGGCGGGGCGTGCAGACCGAGCGAGGCGAGGTCTTCGCGGCCGGCGTGCACGGCTTCGGTGGCGAGGGCCCTCGGGGTGGCCGAGGGGCCGTAGTCCATGGCGTCCATGGCGGCACTGTGAACGGATACCGGGAAGTAGCGGGAAATCGCCGTGCTACGTTCGCCAGATGGCCGATTCTGTCGTACTGGACGCGGTCGATCTGCACATTCTTCGCCTCCTGCAGAACGACGCCCGGACCACCTACCGCGAACTCGCCGCCGAGGTCGGTGTGGCGCCGTCCACCTGCCTGGACCGTGTCGCACGACTACGGCGCACGGGCGTGATCCTCGGACACGAGCTACGACTGGATCCGGCCAAACTCGGCCGTGGACTGGAAGCGCTCCTTCTCGTCCAGGTCCGCCCGCACCGGCGGGAACTGATCGGTCCGTTCGTCGACCGGATCCGGGCCCTCCCCGAGTCCCGGGCGCTCTTCCATCTGACGGGACCCGACGACTACCTGGTGCACGTGGCCGTCGCGGACCCCGCCGACCTGCAGCGACTCGTGCTCGACGAGTTCACCTCGCGTCGCGAGGTCGCGCGCGTCGAGACCCGGCTGATCTTCCAGCAGTGGGAATGCGGCCCTCTTCTGCCGCCCTCGGCGAGCCCCTCCATGTCAGCCGACTGAGGCCGGACGAGGGTGACGCGGGCCCGCCGGACGCGCCAGGATGGCCCCCATGCCAGAGACTTCCAGCAGCCCGCTGCCCCGCCAGGTCGCCGACGAACACGTCGACGCACTCATCGCCCTCGACCCGATCATCGGTACGTACCTGGGAGTCAAGGAGAGCGCCGGACTGCTGCCCGACTTCTCGCCCGCCGGCCAGGCGGCCGTGGCCGGCCTCGCACGCCGTACGCTCGCCCGGCTCGACGAGGCGGAGCGCGCCCCGGGGGCCGGCAGCGAGGCCGAACAGCGCTGCGCGAGGCTGCTGCGGGAGCGCCTGACGGCGGAACTCGCCGTGCACGATGCCGAGGAGAGCCTCTGCGCGGTCAGCAACATGCGTTCGCCCGCGCACAGCGTGCGGATCGTGTTCACCGTGATGCCGACGGAGACCGAGGAGGACTGGACGGCGGTCGCCTCCCGGCTGCGCGCCGTTCCCGGCGCCCTGGAGGGCTACCGCTCCTCGCTCGCGCTCGGCCTCGATCGCAAGCTGTTCGGCGGACCGCGCCCCACCGCCACCTTCGTCGATCAGCTCACCGAGTGGGCGGGCGTGGACGGCGGAAAGCCGGGCTGGTTCGAGGAGTTCGCCGCCGCGGGCCCCGACACCCTGCCCGAGGACCTGCGGGCCGGACTCGCGAAGGCGGGACGGGGCGCCACCGAGGCCGTCGTGGCGCTGCGGGACTGGATGCGGGACGTGTACGCCCCCGCCGTCGCGGGCGCCCCGGACACGGTGGGGCGGGAGCGCTACCAGCGCTGGACCCGCTACTTCAACGGCACCGACCTGGACCTCGACCAGGCGTACGCGTACGGCTGGACCGAGTACCACCGGCTGCTCGGCGAGATGCGGACCGAGGCCGAGCGGATCCTGCCGGGCGCCGACCCCTGGGAGGCGCTCGCCCACCTCGACGAGCACGGCACGCACATCGAAGGCGTGGACGAGGTCCGGGCCTGGCTCCAGGGGCTCATGGACGAGGCCATCGAGGCCCTCGACGGCACCCACTTCGAACTGGCCGACCGGGTACGCCGGGTGGAGTCCCGGATCGCCCCGCCGGGCGGCGCCGCCGCGCCGTACTACACCGGCCCGTCCGAGGACTTCTCGCGCCCCGGCCGCACCTGGCTGCCGGTGGACGGGACGACCCGCTTCCCGGTCTACGACCTGGTGTCGACCTGGTACCACGAGGGCGTGCCCGGCCACCACCTCCAGGTCGCGCAGTGGGTGCACGTCGCCGACCGGCTCTCCCGCTACCAGGCGACCATCGGCAAGGTCAGCGCCAACATGGAGGGCTGGGCGCTCTACGCGGAGCGTCTGATGGACGAGCTCGGCTTCCTGCCCGACGCGGAACGGCGTCTCGGCTACCTCGACGGGCAGATGATGCGTGCGTGTCGGGTGATCGTGGACATCGGCATGCACCTGGGTCTGGAGATCCCGGCCGACTCGCCGTTCCACCCGGGCGAGCGGTGGACCCCGGAGCTGGCCCAGGAGTTCTTCCAGCGGCACAGCAGCCGCCCGCCGTCCTTCGTGGAGAGCGAGATGACCCGCTATCTGTCGATGCCGGGCCAGGCCATCGGTTACAAGCTGGGCGAGCGCGCCTGGCTGCTCGGCCGCGCCAAGGCGCGGGCGGCGCACGGAGAGGCGTTCGACGCGAAGGCCTGGCACATGGCGGCCCTCTCGCAGGGCCCGCTCGGCCTGGACGATCTGGTCGACGAGCTCTCCCGCCTCTGAGCCCACCGGGGCCGAGATTCCCCGGCCGAACACTTGATCGGCCGGGGAATCCCCTGCTATCTGTGCTGTATGACCACCGAGTACACCCCCGACGCCACCGACTGGCGCATCCTCGAAGCCCTCCAGTCCGAGGGCCGTGCCAGCTTCGCCGAGCTCGCCCGCACCGTGTCGATGTCCCCGTCCGCGGTGACCGAACGGGTGCGGCGTCTGGAGGAGGCCGGGGTCATCGCCGGATACACGGCGATCGTCGACCAGGACCTCCTCGGGCTGCCGATCCTCGCGTTCGTACGGCTCCGCTACCCGCACGGCAACTACAAGCCGTTCCACGACCTGCTCGACCACACGCGGGAGGTGCTGGAGGCGCACCACGTCACCGGCGACGACTGCTTCGTCCTCAAGGTCGCCGCCCGCTCCATGAGGCACCTGGAGGAGATCGCCGGGAAGATCGCCACGCTGGGCTCTGTGACCACGAGCGTCGTCTACTCCTCACCGCTCCCCCGGCGCTCGCTCAGCCGCTGAGCGCGTCCGCGCCGGTGCGCAGGCGCACCGCGGAGCCGTCCCGTGCCTTGACGACCTCCAGCTGGGCCGGGATGCGGCGGCGCAGGTCTCCGACGTGGCTGACGATGCCGACGCTGCGGTCGCGCTCGCGCAGCGAGTCGAGGACGTCGAGGACCTCGTCGAGCGTCTGCTCGTCGAGGCTGCCGAAGCCCTCGTCGATGAAGAGGGTGTCGAGCCGTACGCCGCCCGCCTCGTCCGTGACGACGTCGGCGAGGCCGAGGGCGAGGGCGAGGGAGGCGAAGAAGGTCTCGCCGCCGGAGAGTGTGGCGGTGTCGCGCTCGTTGCCGGTCCAGGCGTCGACGACGTGCAGACCGAGGCCGGCCCGCTTGCCTCCGGAGCGCGCGTCGGAGTGGACGAGGGTGTACCGGCCGGAGGACATCCGCTGGAGGCGGGCGGTGGCCGCTGCCGCGACCTGTTCGAGACGGGCCGCGAGGACGTACGACTCCAGGCGCATCCGGCGTTCGTTCTCGGCGGAGGTGCCGGCGGTGAGCGCGGCGAGGCGGGCCACCCGGTCGTACTCCTCGCGGAGCGGCCCGAGCCGGCGGACCTCGGTGCCGGCCTGCCGGGAGAGCCCGGCGAGGCCGGTGGCCCGCTCGTCGGCGGCGGCGAGGACGGCGCCGGCCTCGCGGAGGGCGCGTTCGGCCGCCGTGTGGGCGGTCTGCGCGGCGGCGGGGTCGGCGGGCGGAAGGCCGGCGGCGGCAGCGGTGCCGGGCTCGGCGAGCCGGTCCGCGACGGCGGCGGCCTCCGCCTGCCAGGCGTCCACGCGCTGCTGATGGTCCCTGCGCTCGCCCTCGCGCAGCAGCGCGGCGGCGGCCTCGGCCGGGGTGGCGAAACCGGCCCGGTAGGCGGCGTCGGCGAGCCGGTCGTCGGCCTCCTTGAGCCGCTGGGCGGCGAGTTCGGCGGAGCGTACGGCCCCGCCGGCGTCGACGAGGAGTGCGATCCGCCGCTCCAGACGGGTGGCGTGCTCGGCGACGCTGGCGAACGCGCCCCGTCCCCGGGCGAGTTCCTCGTCGAGGGCGCTCTGCTCCCGGTCCAGCGCCTCGCGCCGCGAGGTCCGTGCGGCGACCCGCCGCTCGGCCTCCCGCTGGGCGCCGACCCGCTCCTCGTGCTCCCGCTCGGCGCGCGCGAGCGCCTCCCTCGCGGTGTGGGTCTGTCCGGCGAGCGTGTGCGCCTCGGTGTGGAGCCGGCTCAGCTCCTCGACCTGGCGGGCCAGCTCGCCGACGCTCGGCCCGGCCTCGTCGGCCGCCTCCGAGGTGCTGCCCGCCTGGACCTCGGCGCGGGCCGTGGACCAGGACTCGTGGGTGACGGCCAGCTCGCGTTCGGCGGCCGTACGGGTCTCCTCGGCGCGGGTGTAGGCCGCGTAGGCGGCGTCCTCGGCGGCCCGGTCGACATGGCCCGCGGTGGTGCGGGCGGGCGCCGGGTGGGCCGTGGAGCCGCAGACCTGGCAGGGGTCGCCGGGGCTGAGGGTGACCGCGAGTTCGGCGGCGATGCCCTCCAGACGCCGGGACTTGACGTCCAGCCAGCTCTCATGGGCGGTGTTCCGGCGTTCGCGGGCTTCCGCGAGGCGGGCTTCGGCCGCCCGGGTGTCCTGGGCGAGCGCGTCACGGCGGCGGGCCGCGGCGAGCCTGCGGCGGGCGGGATCGAGGCGGCCCGCGAGGTGTTCGGCGCGGGCGGCGGCGTCCCGCGCGGCCTCGACCCGGTCGGTGAGCGCGCCCCGACGGGCCTCCCAGTCGGCGAGCCAGTCGGCCGCGTCCCGGAGGACCTCGTCGTCGGCGCGTGCCTCGCGCGTGAGGAGGGCACGCTCGTCGGCGACCGCGGCGGCACGGCGCTCGGCGCGGCGGGCCGCCTCGAGACCGCCGAGATCCTCGCGGAGCCGGTGCTCGCGGGCGGAGAGGTGCTCGGCCCCCGCGTCGGCGAGGTCGGGCGGCAGCTGGGCCCGGGAGCGTTCCCGGGCGATGTGCGCGGTGGCGTGCTCGCGCTCGGCGTCCTCGCGCAGTCCGAGCGCGGGGGCCACCCGGTCCGCCTTGAGGCTGCGGTCGAGGGCGGCCTGGAGGCGGTCGCGCTCGGGGGCGTGGGCGGTGAGCCGCTCGTGGCGCAGGAGCGCGTCGGCGTGCCGGGCCTGACGGGCGGCCAGGTCGTTCTCGGCGTCGAGGGCGCCGCGTGCGGCGCCCTGCCGGCGCTCCGCCGCGTCGAGCCGTACGCGCGCGATGTCGAGTGCCTCGCGGGCCTCCGTACGGGCGACGGCGGCCCAGGTGAGGACGGCGTCGGCGAGCCCGGGGTCGCCGGGCCGCCCCTCGACGGAGGTACGGGCGACGCCGAGGCCCCCGGCGGCCTGGCCCATCCGGTGGGCGAGGGCGAGGAGCCGCTCGTCCCCCTCCTCGACCTGCTGCTGGGCCGCGCGGCGCAGTTCGGCGAGGCGTTCCTCGACGGCGGCGAAGCGACGGGTGTCGAAGAGCCGGCCGAGGAGCTTGCCCCGGGCTTCGGCGTCGGCGCGCAGGAAGCGGGCGAAATCGCCCTGCGGGAGGAGGACCACCTGGCAGAACTGCTCGCGGCTCATGCCGACGAGCTGCGTGATCTCCTCACCGATCTCCTGGTGGGAGCGGCTGAGGCCGTTCCACGCGCGCGTGGCCGGGTCGTACTCGCGCAGCCAGGTCTGGGCCTTCTCGGTGGTGAGGCCGCCGCCGCGCTTCTTGGGGCGCTGCTGGGCCGGGCGCCGGGTGATCTCCAGGCGCCGGTCCCCCACGGTCAGTTCGAGGACGACCTCGGTGGAGGTGCCGACGGGGGCGTGGTCGCTGCGCAGGGACGCGCCGGGCGTCTGGCGGACGCCGGGCACGCTCCCGTACAGGGCGAAGCAGACCGCGTCCAGGACGGAGGTCTTGCCGGCGCCGGTCGGTCCGTGGAGGAGGAAGAGCCCGGCGGTGGACAGGGCGTCGAAGTCGACGGTCTGTGTGCTGCCGAAGGGGCCGAACGCGGTGATCTCCAGGCGGTGCAGCCTCATCGGCCCACCTCGCGCTCGGCCGTGTCGACCCGTACGTCGTCGAAGGCGCCGTACAGGACGGTCCGTTCGGCCCCGTCGAGGGCCGCGCCGCCGCGGACATGGGCCACGAAGTCCTCCGCGATCTGCTGGTCGGTGCGGTCCCGGAGCCGCTGGGCGTAGGAGGCGCCCGCGTCGGCGTCGGCGCGGTCGGGGTCGAAGACCAGGTTCAGGGTGTGCGGGAAGCGTGCGGTGAGCCGGGCCATCGGGTCCGTCGGCCGCACCGGGTCGGTGAGGGTGGCCTCGACCCAGGACCGCTCGTGCGGCGTGAGGGCGGGCTCGGCGAGGAGGTCGTCCAGCCGCCCCCTGATCCGGGCGAGGGGCCGCGGGACGGGGCAGTCGAGGCGTTCGGCGGCGGTGATGGCCCCGTCGGGACCGGCCGCGCCCAGGTCGACGAGCCACATCGTCTTGCGGTGGTCCGCCTCGGAGAAGGAGTACGCGAGGGGGGAGCCGGAGTACCGCACGCGCGGGGTGAGGGTCTGGCTGCCGTGCAGGTGCCCGAGCGCCACGTAGTCGACCCCGTCGAAGATCCCGGTGGGGACGGCGGCGACACCGCCGACGGTGATGTCCCGCTCGCTGTCGCTGGCCGCGCCGCCGGCGACGAAGGCGTGGGCGAGGACGACGGAGCGGGTGCCGGCGGGACGCCCGGCGAGGTCGGCCCGGACCCGGTCCATGGCGGCGGCGAGCACGGCCTCGTGACCGGCCTTCGCGGCGCCGAGCTGCTCGCGGACGAGCGCCGGTTCGAGGTAGGGGAGGCCGTAGAGGGCGATGTCGCCATGGGTGTCGGTGAGGACGACGGGGGTGCCGATGCCCGCGGGGTCGGTACGGAGGTGGATCCCGGCCCGTTCGATGAGTCCGGCGCCGACGCCGAGGCGGCGGGCTGAGTCGTGGTTGCCGGAGATCATGACCGTGGGCACCCCGGCCTCCGCGAGGCGGTGCAGGGCGGTGTCGAAGAGCTCGACCGCGGACAGCGGGGGCACGGCCCGGTCGTAGACGTCCCCGGCGACGAGGAGCGCGTCCACCCGGTGCTCGTGGACCGTCGCGACGAGGTGGTCGAGGAAGGCGGCCTGGGCGTCGAGGAGGCCGACGCGGTGGAAGGACCGGCCGAGATGCCAGTCCGAGGTGTGCAGGAGCCTCACGATGCCGTCCCACCCCGCATGTGCGCCGCTCCTCGCCACTGGTTCCCGTTCGTGTGCGCCTTCCTACGCTATCCCGCCGGGGGGTGTGGTCGGAGCCGTACGGGAGAGGCGGCCGGGAGCGGTACGGGCCGTGTGGCCGGAGGTCCGGGTGCGCCGGGCGGACGGCTTCGGCCGGGCCTCTCCCGTCCAGGATTTCGGGTCTCGCGCGTCACGCCTCAGGTGTCACAGGTGTCACGTGTGACGCGTCACACGTCGCCGTACGCCTCGCCGCCGAGTTCGAACGAGGCGCTGCCCGCCGTGGCGTCGGCCAGCCACGCGCGGAAGGCGGGTACGTCCGAGTCCGGGAGGCCGATCTCGATCGTGACGGCGTCGGCGTACCGCACGTCGAGGACGGCCCGCCCGGTCGCCCGCAGGTCGTTCTCCAGCTTGCCCGCCCGCTGGTGGTCGACGGTGACGGTGGCGAGCCGGAAGCGCTGCCTGGTCACCGTGCCGAGCGCGTCGAGGGCCTCGCCGACGACCCCGCCGTAGGCGCGGATGAGGCCGCCGGCGCCGAGCTTCACCCCGCCGTAGTAGCGGGTGACGACGGCGACGACGTACCGCATCTCGCGGCGCAGGAGCATCTGGAGCATGGGGACGCCGGCCGTGCCGCCGGGCTCGCCGTCGTCGCTCGCCTTCTGGACGGAGGCGTCGGCGCCGAGGACGTACGCGAAGCAGTTGTGGCTGGCGGTCGGGTGCTCCCTGCGGATGCGCGCGACGAACTCCTGCGCCTCCCGCTCGTCGGCGACGGGCGCGAGCGCGCAGAGGAAGCGCGAGCGGTTGATCTCGGTCTCGTGCACGCCCTCGCGGGCCGGTGTCCGGTACTGCTCCTGCATCCGGCCAGCCTACGTTCCGGCGGGCCGCGCCCACGCCGCCGGGCACTCCGGAGGCCGGCCCCGCGGTCCGGGCGCTCCCGGCAGTCCTACCGCCCGGCGGCGGTCCGGCCGGCGGTTTGGACGGCGGTCCGGGCGGCGCTACGCCCCGTCGGGCTCGCGCTCCCCCGCGGCCGGCTCCGGCGCGGTCGCGAGTCCCGCGTACGGCAGGGCGCGCAGGGCGAGGGCCCAGCCGAGGCGGGCCTCGCCCGACTCGCTGGAGCGGCCGGTGAGCTCGGAGATACGGCCGATGCGGTTGAGGACGGTGTTGCGATGGCAGTAGAGCTGGTCGGCGGCCCGGGAGGCCGAGCAGCCGTGGTCGAGCCAGGCCCGGAGCGTGGTGAGGAGCGCGGCCCGTTCGCCGCCGGTGGCGAGCACCGGCCCGAGGTGCACGGTGACGATCCGCTCGGCGATGTCGGCGCGCCCGCTGAGCAGCACCTGGGCGAGCCGGTCGTCGAAGACGGCGACCTCGCCGCTGCCCGCCGGAAGGGTACGGAGGGTCTGTTCGGCGAGGCGCAGGGCGCGCCCGGCCTGGGAGAGACGGTCGAACTCCGGGGAGACCCCGGCGGTCGCCCCGGTCCGCTCGCGCAGGGCCGCGAGGAGCGCGCGCGTGGCCGGGTCGGTTCCGCCGCCCGGCCGGGCGGGGGAGGCCCGTCCGGCGGGCGCGTCGCGGCGGGGCAGCCGGACGATCCCGGCGTAGCGGCCGGAGCGGGGCCGCCAGTACGACCACATGCCCTGGGCCTCCAGGACGGGCGAGGGGTGCGGCGGGGCGGCCGGGTCCTGGGCGGCGACCACGACGACGTACCGGTCCACCGCAGGCACGCCGAGCGCGGCCGCGGCGGCCGAGGCGACGGCGGGGTCGTCGGCACGGCCGTCGAGCAGCGCCTCGAAGAGGGCGACCCGCCGGGTGTCCTGGCGGCTCTGCAGCTCCAGCTGGGCGATCCGGTACGCGTCGGCCATGGCGACCGAGTAGCGGTCGATGGTCTCCCAGACGCCGCTCGCCATGTCGAGCTCGATGTCCCGGCTGTCGGAGTCGCGCCCGGCCCTGACCCGGAGGTACTCCGCCATGACCTGCCAGAGGACCCGGCCGCCGCGCCGGTAGGCCTGGAGCACGGTGTCGAGCGGCACGCCCTGCTCGGCGCGGCGGCGGCCGGTCTCCCGGGCCGCCCACTCGAAGTCGCCGCCGGTCGGGGCCAGGCCGCCGAAGTCCTCGAGGGCGCGCAGCAGGTTGTCCCGGCAGATCTCCCAGAGGTCCTCGCGGGTGACGGGGGCGCCGGAGGCGTACGTGCCGGAATGGGCGCGGATGTCGTCGACGGCGCGGTCGGTGAGCCGGTCGATGTCGGTGAGTATCGCCGTGGCGAGGGTCTTGCGGAGCGCGCCGGAACCGCCGAGCGGGGTGTGGGCGCCCCCGGTGGCTCCGGAGCGCGCTCCCGCGGGCTCGCCGGGTGTCGCCGAGCTGTGCGTCATGGCTCGCACCGTAGCGCCGGGATTTGGCGAATGCCACGGGTCGGGCCAGACGGCGGGGCCGCTGCCCAGTTCGGCGCGTCACATGGTGGGCAGCTGCACATGGCCCCGGGGCGGGTTCGCGACGGATTCTGTGCCGTGACACCGATCGTCAACAGAGCTGTTGACTCCGCGTATCTGGAGCGTGCCATGTCACTGAGCGTCGCCGGCGTCCTGGGCGAGTCGGCCCGACACTTCCCCGACCGGATCGCGGTCGTCGAGGGGGCGACCCGGCTCACCTACGGGGAGCTGTGGACGGAGGCGCTGCGCTGCGCCGCCGGACTGCGCGCCGCGGGGGTGAAGCCGGGCGACCGGCTGGCCGTCCTGCTGCCGAACACCGTCGAGTTCCTCCGTGTGTACTACGGGGCGCTCGCGGCGGGCGCGACGGTGGTCCCGGTGCACGCGCTGCTCGTCACCGACGAGGTGCGGTACGTCCTGGAGCACAGTGGCGCGGTGGGCATCGTGAGCGGCGGACCGCTCTGGGCGGTGGCCGACGAGGCGGCTCGCGCGGCCGGGGTGCGCGCCTTCCAGGGTGCGCCCTCGGCGGCGGAGCCGCTGGCCGCCGCGGAACCGGCCGGCCCCTCGGACACCGCCGTGATCCTCTACACGAGCGGGACGACGGGCCGCCCCAAGGGCGCCCTGCTCACCCATCTCAACATCGTCATGAACGCCTCCGTGACCTCGCAGGACCTGCTCGGGCTCGGCGCGGGCGACGTGGTCCTCGGCTGTCTGCCGCTCTTCCACAGCTACGGCCAGACCTGCGCGATGAACGGGACGCTCCGCCAGGGCGCGACGCTCGTGCTGATGCCCCGGTTCAGCGGTCCGGCGGCCCTGCGGGTGCTCGCCGACGAGGGCGTCACGGTCTTCATGGGGGTGCCGACGATGTACCACGCCCTGGTGGAGGCGGCGGCCGGTTCGGAGCTGCGTCCGGAGGCCCTGCGCGCCGCCGTGTCGGGTGGCGCGGCCCTGCCGGTGGCCGTCCTCGAACGCTTCGAGGAGACCTTCCGTACGCAGGTCCTGGAGGGATACGGCCTGACGGAGACCTCGCCGGTGGCGACCTTCAACCAGCCGCACATCGGCCGCCGGCCCGGGACGGTCGGGCACCCGGTCTGGGGGGTCGAGGTGGGCATCGCGGACGCGGCCGTCGACCGGGAGGTCCGGCTGCTCCCGGACGGCGCGGTCGGGGAGGTCGTGGTGCGCGGGCACAACGTCTTCGCCGGCTACCTCGACGATCCCGGGGCGACGGCGGCGGCCGTCGTGGACGGCTGGTTCCGCACGGGTGACCTGGGCGTACGGGACGAGGACGGCTTCCTCCGGATCGTGGACCGCAAGAAGGACCTGGTCATCCGGGGCGGCTTCAACATCTACCCGCGCGAGGTCGAGGAGGTGCTCGTGCGCCACCCCTCGGTCTCGGAGGTCGCGGTGATCGGCGTCCCCGACGAGGCGAAGGGCGAGGAGGTGTGCGCGGTGGTGGTCCGCAGGGAGGGCGCCGCCCCGCTCTCGGGGGAGGAGCTGGTCGACTGGTCGCGGGAGCGGCTCGGCCGGCACAAGTACCCCCGGATCGTGCGTTTCGTCGAGGAACTGCCGCTGGGCCCGACGGGCAAGGTCCTGAAGCGCGCGCTGGTGGCGGGGGCGCGGGCGTAGCCGTCACCGTGGCTCCGAACACTCCCGAAGGTCCGAGGAAGGGTGGCATCGATGGCGGAGCGTGGACCCGAGGTCCGCACACGGTACGGGGCGCTGCGGGGCTCGCTGAAGGACGGCGTGGCCGCCTTCCTGGGGGTGCCCTACGCGCGGGCCCCGGTGGGGGCGCTGCGGTTCCGGGCGCCGGAGCCGGCCGCGCCCTGGGAGGGGGTACGGGAGGCCAGGGCGTTCGGCCCGACGGCTCCGAAGCGCCCGTACGCCCCGCCGCTCGACGCGCTGCTCCCGGATCCCGACGTCCCGGGTGACGACTGTCTGAACCTGAACGTGTGGGCACCGTGGCGGGGCACGGACGCCGGCGGCGCCGGGCACGACCGGGACCGCGCCCCCGGTGAGGGCGGCCGGCCGGTGATGGTCTGGATCCACGGCGGTTCGCTGATCCACGGCTCCTCGGCGGTCCCCGTCTACGACGGCACCGCCTTCGCCCGGGACGGGGTCGTCCTCGTCTCGGTCAACTACCGGCTCGGCGTCGAGGGTTTCGGGGTGTTCCCCGACGCCCCCGGCAACCTGGGACTGCGCGACCAGATCGCCTCGCTGGCCTGGGTGCGGGACAACATCGCCGTCTTCGGCGGCGACCCGGAGCGGGTGACCGTGTTCGGCGAGTCGGCGGGCGCGATCTCGATCGCCGCGCTCCTCGCCTCGCCGCTCGCCAAGGGGCTGTTCCGGCGCGCGGTGGTGCAGAGCGGGGCTCCGATCGCCCAGCCGCTCTCCACGGCCCGCCGGACGACGGAGGCGGTGGCCGCCCGGCTCGATGTGCCGCCCACCGCGGAGGCCTTCGCGCGCGTGGACCGGGAGCGGCTGCTCGCGGCGCAGACGGAGGTGACGGCCAAGGGTTCGCCGCTGACGGGCGGGCACTCCTTCCAGATCGTCGTGGACGGGGAGGTGGTGCCGCGCGATCCGGCGGCGGCGCTCGCGGACGGGGCTTCGGCCGAGGTGGATCTGCTGATGGGCACGACCACGGAGGAGTACCGGCTGTGGTTCGTGCCGAGCGGTGTCACGGACCGGGTGGGTCCCCTGGTGCAGCGGCTCCTGCTGTGGAAGGCGAAGGTGCCGTCCCGTGCGGCCCGGGTGTACCGCGCGGGCCGTCCGCGGGAGAAGCCGGGCGAGGTCCTGGGGGCGCTCGCCACGGACAAGCTGCTGCGGATCCCGCTGAACACGCTCGCGGACGCCCGGCTGCGGGCCGGAGGTCCCGGCGGAACGTATCTGTACGAGTTCGGCTGGCGCTCCCCCGTGCTCGGTCTCGGCGCCTGTCACGCGCTCGAACTCGGCTTCGTCTTCGACACGCTCGACCTGCCGGAGACCCGTGCGCTGACGGGTCCGGACGCGCCCGGCGATCTGGCGGCGGCGATGCACGCGGCCTGGGTGTCCTTCGCCGCGACGGGCGAGCCGGGCTGGCGCCCGTGGGACCCGGCCCGCCCGGTGATGACCTTCGGCCCGGGCCTCCCGTCCCTGGTCGAGGCCCCGCGGGAGGCGGAACGCCGGGCGTGGGAGGGACGATCCGCCGGGCAGGGACCGACCGCGCCTCCGGTACGGGAATCAGGCCACGGGACGGCTGGTTGACCGGGGTGACGGGCCGCGCCGATGAGAGGCAGCAGTAGCGATGAGTGTCGAGACCACGACCACCGGACCGACCGAGTACTCCGCGTCGGAGGCGGTACGGCGGATCCTGACGTCCACGGGCGACACGTGGGCGGTGGTGGGCCTGTCCTCGAACCGGGCGCGGGCCGCGTACGGGGTGGCGGCCGTGCTCCAGCGCTTCGGTAAGCGGATCGTGCCGGTCCACCCGAAGGCGGAGACCGTCCACGGCGAGCAGGGCTATGCCTCCCTCGCCGACGTTCCCTTCCCGGTCGACGTCGTCGATGTCTTCGTCAACAGTGAGCTGGCGGGCGGGATCGCCGACGAGGCCGTGGCGATCGGCGCGAAGGCGGTCTGGTTCCAGCTGGACGTCGTCGACGACGACGCCTTCGCCCGTACCCGCGCGGCGGGTCTGGACATGGTCATGGACCGCTGCCCGGCGATCGAGATTAATTCCCTAGGTTAGCAGCGCGAAAAAGCCCCGGTCACCCTCCTCCACGGGGGGAGAGGGCAACCGGGGCAGTCTTACTTGTTGCGGGGCCAGGGATCGTCTTCCTCGGTCGGAAGCTCGGTGTCCCCGTCCTCCCAGCGGCTCACCCAGTTACACCGGGTGCAGGCGTACCGGCTGTTCACGCCGCTGATCTTGCACCCGCAGCCGGGGCAACGGATCGTGGTGATCTTCGGCGGACTCAGCGGGGGCCGCTTGGTGGACTCAGTCACGAACGGGCGGGTCGACGCAGGGTCGGGAGTCGATGACGTCACTGGCCGAACGTACCTCGGTGAACGTCGTGCCTGAAGACCAGTAGCACTGAAGGCAGACCCACTTGCCTCCCTGCATCGACGTCTGTGCCCCGCAGTTCCCACAACTCATGACCGTGCCCTTCTCTCGTCGGGTGGTGCATGCCCCTCCCAGCTCCTGACAGGGGGCGGTGCACGAGCGGGGGCGCGCCGACCTCACCGGGCACCCCCGCCCGCTCTCCGCACGGGCGCTCGCGAGACGCACCGTGCGGGCCTGACCCGTTCCCCCTCCAGAGAGCTTCCCCAAGTCGCTTGAGGAGGAACGGAGCTCTATTCGCGCCGCGTGACAACCGCGACGTCCTCGTACCGCCGGGCGAAGATCCCGTGACCAGTCCGCCCGGTGTGCTCCATACAGGCGTCATCCGCGTCGCTGACGATCGCCGTAGGGGCGACGCTCCACCCGCAATCGGGGTGCAGGCATTGAGCCGTGGCCGTGGCGTCCGAATCCGGGTGACGGCTGATCGTGTGGTCGACGAACCGCAATGCAGCTCTCATGTCGTCGCTCCCAGCACCGGAGTAGTGAAGACGCGCACTCGCGCCATTTCCTCGTCCGTCGGCCGGCGAAGCGCTTCAGGGGCAACCGTCCACTCCCTACCGCCTCCAGGCGGCCTCAAGTAGACGGTTCCCTTGTCGCACTCCTGCACGCGTCCGATTCGGCCGTCAGCGTCAACGGCGTACCGCGTCGGTAACGGCGCCCATTCGATCTCTTCGCCCATCTCGTCCCCTTCGCTACTGACGCCCTCTCACCGATGGTTCCTCACGTCAGGGGACGTTTCCTGTCATCGACGGGGACAGTCGAGACGTCTGCCGGTACGGTTCTGAAAAGGCCCAAAAGTCCGCACCCGGGGGGTTGACTATGAACGCCGCTTTAAGATCCGCGATGGATGATGCGGGCATGTCGGCCAGACAGTTGGGGTACCGGGTCGGGGTATCGGTGAAGCAGGTGGAACGATGGCTCGCAGACGCGGACCTCACACCGCACGCAAGCAACCGTGCGGACGCTGCGCGGGCGCTTGGAGTTGATGAAGAGATGATCTGGCCGAAGACTGTGCAGGAGCGCGTAAAGACCGGCCACGACCGGGAGTTGATCCGCTCCTACCCCTACCGGTCAGCCTGCCCGTCGACGCTATGGAGCGAGCTCGTCGAGGCCACCGCGAAGGATCTGTTCCTCGCTGGCTGGACGAACTACTTCTTCTGGACCCAGATCCCGCAGTTCGCCGACGTCATCCGTCGAAAGGCGGAGGCGGGATGCCGGGTGCGGTTCCTCGTCGGCGACCCTGACGGCGACGTCACACGGCAGCGCGAGACCATCGAGGACGTAGCGCTGAGCGTGTCGACCCGTATCCGCATCACCCTGGAGCACCTTGACCGCATGGGCGACGTCCCCGGCATCGAGGCGCGGTTCAGTGACCCGATCGACGGGGCGAACCACGTCTCTCTGTCTGTCTTCAGGTTCGACAACGAGGCGCTAGTCACGCCACACCTGGCGCGCCTCGTCGGCCATGATTCGCCGCTGCTGCACCTGCGCCGTCAGGGCGATGGCGGGATGTTCGACAGGTTCGCGGAGCACGCCGAGGAGCTGTGGAGCCGCGCGACGACCCGCCCGGCATCACCGAGCCGCTAGAGCCATCCGAAGAACCGCGCCTTACGTCGCCAGAGACGACCGTGCTCCGGTGAGCAAAAGCGCTTCACTCGCCCGGGTCCGCTTGTCTGCGGCACGTCGGCTCCGCAGTGCTGGCAGGCGACCGGGCATGCCTTGATCGGCGACGTGGTGTCCATGTGTTGCTACCTCTCTCAAGTAGGGGGCCCCGCGGCTCCCTGTCGGATCCGCGGGGCGTGTGAGGTTGTGCGTCAGGAGGTGCGCCCGTAGGTGAGTGCGGACACCGTTGCGGCCTCCCGGTACTCAACGCGCATGTCGACGATGTCCGTCAGTTCGCGATCACCGACGTAGACGTGTACGTCGCCGATCTGCGGGGGCTCGCTCCGTCGCCCCGCGCTCGCGCGCAGGGTGTCCCACTGGGCACTTGTGAAGACCGGCTCCGGCTTGCCAGTCCCGTTGGCGACGAGGTTCAGTCCCGGCGGGAGGTACCCGCCGTCGTCGTACCAATGCGGTGAGCGCCCCAGCCACTTCGCGTAGGCCGCTGCGGGAGTCCCGTAGTCGGGGCGGTCCTTGATGTACTGGAGTCCCCAACGGATCTGCGTCTCCGGATTCGTCCGCCAGTCAGCGCCGGCGGACGCCATTTTCGACGCGGGAAGCGCCTGAGGGATGCCGTAGGCGCCGGACGTCGGGTTGGTCGCCCGGTAGTTCCATCCGGACTCGCCGTCCCACAGCTTCTTCAGCGGGCCGAACTGGTTCGGGCCCCAGTCATAGAAGCGGAGCATCGTTTTTGCGTAGGCCTGAGCTGCTCCAGCGGCAGGCGCCGTGAAGCCGCCTCCCCCACCACCCGTGAGGAACGGCATGGGGTCGATGGCGGTGCCGTTTTGGCGCGCCTCCAGGTGGAGGTGGGGGCCGGTGACGTTGCCCGTGTCGCCCACGCGGCCGATGACCTGGCCCGCGGAGACAGGAGCACCCGCAGCCGTCAGCATCTGCGACATGTGGGCGTACAGGGAGGACAAGCCTCCGCCGTGGTCCACCGTGACGTGGATTCCGTAGGGGCCAGTGCTGCCTGTCGAGCTCACTCGTCCGCCGGCCACGGCCCTGATCGCGGTGCCGATCGCTGCCGGAAAGTCCAGACCGGTGTGCCGGCCTGATGACCACATGGATCCGGGCTTGCCGAACGGGGTGCCGTAGGGAACGTCAACGGGCTTCTGCCAGGATCCTCCGCCTCCGACGGGGCTACCGCTGGAGTCGAATCCAAGGAGTCCGAGAGCCTTGTCCTTCATCCCCGTCAGCATCTTCCCCGGCATCTTCGCCACGGAGCGCGCCCACGGGTTGGTGAGGATCGGCTTCAGTTGGTCGGTGATGAGCTCGCGAGCCTTGCTGAAGACGTCGAGCGGGTTGGAGAAGAAGTCACCGACATCGCTCGCCTTGTCCTTCAGCCATCCGACGATGCCGCCCTCTGCGTATCCGCCCTGAAACTGTGCGAGCGACTGCCCGGACATTGCCGCGGAGTTGACGGCATGGAGTCGGGCCCGCTCGTAGGGGTTCTGCATCGCTTCCGAGACGTAAACACCCTCGCCACGTCGCATGGGAACGAGCTGGTCATCCCCCTGCCTCCACGTCGACTGCCCGGGGAGGATGCCGCCTCGCGCGAAACCCTTAAGGTCCATCGGCTTCAACGGATCGACGCCAGTAAGGTCAGCAACCTTGTTCCACATCGGAACGATTCCGCCGTTGTAGACTTTCTCGATGATGAACTTCACGGGCTTCTTCGCGATGCCCGCGATCTGATCCCACGCCTTCTTGATGGAATCGCGTCCCACACCGAAGGAATCGGCAACCGACTTGATCGCGTTCTTGATCCCGTCGAACGCCGGCTTGATACCTTCTTCGTAAAGCCACGACGCCTTGTCCGCGATCCACCCGAAGATCGGTCGGAGAATCTTCTCCCACATCCACGTCGCGGCGGACCCGATGTCCTTCATCGACTTCACGAAGTCGCTAAAGGCGGGCTTGATTGCCTTCTGCCACAGCCAGACGGCGAGTCCGCCGATCCAGCCGAAGACCGGCTTGAGGACTTCCTTCCACAGCCATCCGGCGATCACTCCCAGCGCCTTGAACGCCAGGTAGATGGGCGTCAGTACGCCGACGACGACGATGGTGAAGAGGATCTTTGCGGCTTCCCAGATAAACCGGAAGGCGGGCCCGATCGCGACGTCCCAAAGCCAGATGGCGATGTCAGCCACCTTCTGGATTGCCCACCAGATGGCTTCGAAGACAGGCTTGAGGACGTTCTCCCACATCCACGAAGCGGCCGTGGCGATTCCCTTTGCGGCAGTGTCCACCGCAATCCGGAACCAATCCCAGTTGTTGTAGGCGTAAATCACTGCTGCAACGAGGAGGCCAACGACGAGAACGATCGCCCGGATGATGGGGACAATCCCCGTCGCACTAAGAGCCAGCGCCCACCCGCCGGTTACGATCTGCGCCGTCAGGACAACGCTGTTATAGATCAGCATTGCAGCGCCAAACGCCGCCATGCCGACCACAACGGCCTTGTTTACCGCCCAGATCCCCCATAGCGCGATCACGAGTTCCGGGACGTTGGTTGCGAGCCACGAGATAGCATCGAAGAGTGGCTTAACAACGGTCATCAACGCCGTTGAAACGGGGCTCAACGTCTGCGATGTGGTGATCAACGCCGTCAGAACGGATCCGATCAGAGCCCCAACGCCAGGTGCACTGTCTCTGACGTAGTCGAGGAACTTCTCAAACGCTGGCGAGCCCTTCAGGCTCGTCCCCCATTTGGCGAACTTCTCCGTTATCGAGTCTGACCGGCTTGCAATGCCGTCCATGTGAGGCAGGAAAGCGTCAATGACGCCGGCAATGCCCTTGATGACGTTTCCGAAGGCCACGCCGAACCCGACGATTGCCGGCTCGACGCTCTCCTTCAGATCCTTCTTAAAGCCCACCCAGAACGGCGTCTTCAGCTCTGCCGACGCCTTGTCCATGAGGGTCTGAATCGCTTTCGCGGCTCCGAGGACGAAGGGTGTCAGCCCCGGGAGCGACGCCTTCGCGCTGTCCACGCCGCGCGTGAAGATCGGGAGGACTTCCGGCTGTACGGAGGCGGCCCACTCCTTGAAGGCAGCCTTGATGCCCTTCGGGCCGGCGATCGAGTCGAACAGATCCCGCTGCGCCGGCGTCAGCTTGGCGAGCGCGCGCTCGTACTCCTGCTGCTTCGTGATCGCCGTCGACGTCGCAGAGACACCCGACATTCGGGCGGAGGCTACGCCACGCTCCGCGGAGGCGATGGCTTCAGCAGCTGCCACCTGAGCGTTTGCCGAGTTCTCCACGGCGTCCGCCACGCGGCGCTGAGCGTCGACGAGATCCTGAGCCGCCTGCACCTGGACGCGAGCTGCGTCCTTCTGCGCGTCGGCAACAGCCTTCGCCTCGTCCTTCACCTTCTGCTGTGCGTCGGTGACGCGGTCCTGCGCGCGCTTCACCTCGTCAGAGCCGTCGACGGTCGCCTTCGTCTGCTTCAGGAGATCCTTCCGGAGCTCCTTGATCTCTTCGCGCTGCCGCTTGAGTGCGTGCTCCGCCTCGTCGGCCGCAAGCTGCGCACGATCGCGCTGAAGCTGCGTCGCCTTCGGGTCCTTCATCACCCGGGCCAGCTCTTGCTGTGCCTCAGTGACGCGGAGAACAGCGTCGCGCTCGTCGAGGGAGGAGTCCTCCAGCCGCGTCGCAAGTTCCTTGCGCTGCTCAGCCAGCTCCTTGGCGGCCTCCTCGCGCGCCTGTGTGAGCTCCTGTTCTGCCTTCAGTGCATCGCGTTTGGCGTCGGAGAGGGAGCGCTCTGCACGCTCGACGTTCTCCGCAGCCTGGCGCCTCTGCTCTGCGGCACGCATACCGGCCTGAGCGAGGGCTCGTTCCGCATCCTCGATCGCCCGGTTGGACTGGACGATCGTGCGTTCCGCGTTGCGGTGCGCCGTCGCCAGAGAGGCCTGTGCGCCAGCGAGCTGGAGCGCCTGTGATGCTGCCTGAGACGCAGCTCGGGCCGTTGCCGCGGAGCCACGCTGAGCGGCTGCCGCAGCGTCGTCCTGCGCCGCCGTCTGTGCCTTCAGCACCTCCGTCACGCCCTTGACGGCGGGGACGGCCGCGAGGGCGAAGGCACCGAATCCAGCGCCGGCAGCCGTGGCCATCGCGACGACGGAGCCGAGACCCGCGGCGATCACGGGCCCGAGTGGGATGGCCATGAGGATGGCCATCTGGATCCCGAGCGCCATCAGGGACGAGCGTGCGCCCGTGGTGTCGACGTCGACGCTGAGATCCACGTCGGCAGCGTCCACAGCCGCAATCTCCGCACGGAGCTCCGCCAGAGCCGCACGCGCCGTCGCAGTGTCGGCCCGGACGGCAATGTTGGGGTGCGACGCTCCAAGACGCTGGAGTTCTGCGTCGATCCGTCGGACCTCCGCCTCCGCGGCTGCCACGTCAACGTCGATGCCGATTCGCTTGTTGGAGAGTGTCTCCATGCGTGCCCGGAGGCGCGCTAGTTCGGCGTCCACGCCCGTGTCAGCGAGCCCCACGTTCAGCTTCGGCATTGCCTTGAAGGCAGCTTCAAGCTTCGTCCGCAGGGAGCGCGCGAAGGCGCCTCCGGTGTCGGATCCCTGTCGCGACGCCTGACGCTGCGCTGCCTGTCCGCCGGCCTGAATCGCCTGCGGAAGGGCGGCTGCCACCTGGCGGACGATTGCGTCGCTCATGGCGTCGCCAATGCGTCGTCCGGCCTCCTGCCCCACTCGCTGAGCGGCAGGAAGGACGATGCGCTCCATGTGGCGGTTGAAGTTCGGAGCGATCGGTACGACGTCTACACCGACACTGCCCACAACGTCGTGGTCGACAGGCATCAGACGATCTCCGTCGGCTGCGCACGACCGTTCAGGACGGCGTCCAGGGTGAACATCTGCCGGGACTCCCACTCAGTACGGGGTGACCACGACCTCCGCACGAGCGTGAGGGCGTACTCCGCCCACATCCGGCAGAGGACGGAGCAATACGGGTCGATGACGATGTCTCCGCTGGTCGTCATCGTCGGCATCGGCGCGAACGCGCAGTTCGGCCGCAGGCACACCGTGCGGTCGTTGGGGTCGGTCATAACGAGCACCTCTCATGGACGCAAGAGAGCCCCCGTCCATGAGGACGAGGGCTCTCGAAAGAAGATGGGGACGGCTACGCCGTCAGCTTGGAAACCACCGCGGAGAGGTCCGCGAGGATCGACGGGCAGGAGCCATGTCGGCGACCCGTCATTGCGATGTAGCGGCCGGTCCCGTAGATCTCCACGGCCGTACCGTCGGGACGTCGGATGCGGCGTCCCTGTCGGACGTCCGCGCGGCCCCAAATGTGCAGCCCGTCACCCGACGACGAGACCTCTACGTAACAGGTCTCCGCGCCGCGCACGATGGCTGCGGCCCACGGCGCCAGACGGCCCGTGAGGGTGTTGATGCAGTGGTCCAAGTCGATGCAGACGATGTCATCAACGTCGCTGAGGACGAAGCCCAGACCAGCGCCGGCCGTCGAGGCGGCAGCGCTCTTGTGCGTGCTCCACGTTGCGGGATCCGTTGAGGATGCTGCCATGCCGGCGACAGTCAGCGGACGCTTATCCGCGGCTCGACGGACCCACCTGTCGCGGGTCGTCAGCTCGTCGGGGAGCGAAGTCTTCGCTGCGCGGGACAGAGCCTTGCGACAGCGGGGGGAACAGGTGCGCGCGTGAGACCGCGCCATGAGCGGGAGCTCAGTGGGGCACATCTCGCACGTCCTCTTCATGGGTTCATCATAGTAGGGGCGCGTCACACTTTCAAGCCTCTCACCTGCGCGTTTCATGACGTCAGCCATGCCGGCGAGTCACGCTTTCGAGGCGAGGTCGACGCTCAGACACCCCTAGAAGGGGCTGTGCGGGCGCCTCCCGGCCTGCCGCCAGGTGGGTCCGCGCGGCCTCGCTCAGACCCCCCAGACCCGTACAGAGCGCGAGGACCAGCACCTGTACGGTCAGGACGTTGGCCGGCGGGGGTCGTCCCCCTGGTCAGGGCTAGCTGCGGATACGGCTTGCACCTGGCGCTTGTCGCGTAGGCTGTCTGCTGACATCGCCAACTGAGACAGTTGGCCGCTGAGTCCAAGGTGTCTTCGGGCCCTCAAGCGTGGGCCCCCGCAACACTTCCCGCGACCACCAACTAGCACGGCATGGTCAGGTCTCACGACCTCAACGGACCGTCACGACGACGGACGCAGCGAACGCGGGCGCTGTGGTTGTGGCAGGCAAGTCGTCTGCCTCGTTGAGGTTCGCTGCACCCACAGCACCCTCCTCGAAGGCAGCGTTCACCGTCGTGGAGAGTCCTGTGTGGGTCATCTTGGAACAAGTAGCTTCTAGTGCGCCGTGGATGCTGGTGTACGTGGTGGGGCTGGTCGCCAGCGCAATTCTGCTGGCATTGCTGATCGCGCTCCGCAAGTCAGATGCAGCCGCACGGCCCGAAATCATCAGGGCCCTCTCGGAACTCATGCACTTCTGGCGCCGGCCGTAGCCGGGCCGTGCCGCTGGTGTCGCAGGCCACATCCGCGGCACGGCCACCTCGTCAACTGATATCGTGTCGGGTGCTGGGATCCACCTCAGCCCCGACCACGCGTGGACCCCCCGTGGACGCTCGGACGCACCGAGCCGCAACCATGTCCGCTGTTGCGTATGGGGTCCTCGTGGAATTCCTGGTCAGCCTTCTCTTTGAACTGCTCGTCACCTACGCAGGCGCCGCACTATGGCAGCGCGCACGCCTGCGTTGGCAGTCTCGCCGTGACGACAGTGCGGATCCGTCAGCCCTGACCGATGGCGTCGATTCGGTCGATTCGGATGGTCTGAGCCTTCGTCGACACTGTCACTGTCAGCACGTCCGGGTGTCGCTGGTACCCACCGACGTCAGTGGTGATGGTGTACGCCAGTGTCCCGACGAGCGTCTTCCCTCCGCTGAGCTCGACGCTCACGGTTGTACCGTGGAGTTCCAGGGCACGGCTCTTAATGGCCTGCACGTAGTCGTCAACGTTCATCGCTGCTCCAGGGCATAGCCGTTGGTCTGCCAGGGGTTGCGGTTGCTCGTCGGAACGGGCTTCTTCTCGGGCCGCTTACCGTCCTCGTCGAGTCCGTGACGCTCGCGGTACAGCGCTGCGCCGGCGCTGACGCCTCGTCCTCCGCTGCCGACGTCGACTCCGCGGGGACCGCCGGACCGGTAGACCGGCGCGGGCGGCTCAGGGGTGCCGAAGGCTTCGAGGAACGCCGCAGCGGAGGCCTGGAGTTCCTCGTCAGTCTCGCCGCGTAGGAACGCGCACATAGGCGGAGTCAGCCCGTGAGCCTCGCCGGCCGCAAGCTGTTCGGGGGTGGGTTCGTTCATGGGTGTTGCCTCTCTTACTTCAGGGAGATGTCGGGGGTGCGCTCATAGCCGTGGCGCTTCGGTTCCGGGTGCGCTGGGACGTGGTCGACGCGCGGGCTGTAGTCGATGACGGAGTCGTCGGACACGCCGCAGTCAACGACGTCTTCCGCCTCCAGCGCTTCGAAGCTCGTGGGCACCCACACGTTGGGAAGCTCTGCGATGTAGACGAGATAGCCGACGTCGTAGTGCCCCGACGTCAGGGCGCGCATGGTGTCGCCAGGGACGCCGTCAGGAGTGATGCCCGCCGCCTCGAAGTGCCCCTTCTGGCGGAGCTCCTGGAGCCGGTCACCGTCGCCCAGCGGCCTCAGAATGGCGAGCTGAGCCGCTCGGATGTTCCGCAGCGTTCCCAGCATGTCCGTCAGCGTCTTCCACGCCGCAGGAGCCTTTCCGCCCCGCAGGATCGCCTCTTCCGCGGACCGGGCGCCGTTCAGATCTGCGGCTGGCCTCTTCACCTCTGCGAGGAACTCCGTCAGGCGCTTGCCGAGCGCTTCAAGCGCCGTCTCCGCACCGTCGGTCGTGCGCAGGTATTCCAGGTGCGCCCGGAGACTGGCTACGGCCTCGTTGAGCCCCAGCACCTCCGATTCGGCCTCCAGGGCACCCCGGTAGGCGTCGGCCGCGCGCTTACCGATGTCCGCAGGGAACTCCGCGCCGTCGCGCACAGCCTTCGTCGCATCGTTGAACACCTTGCGGCGAGCCAAGTCAGGACTCAGGACGTCACCCAGCGCCCTACGGCGCTCCTCCAGCTTGCGTAGCTGTGTCTCCGCGTGCACTACGTCAGGAACGGCGCTCCACGCAGCCCGATACTCGGGGTTGTTGTGGTCTCGCATGTGATGGCCTCTCAGTTGGATCTAGATACGGCAAAACCCCCTGCCAGACGGGCAAGGGGCTGAAGATCTGTGTACCTCTCAGGCGCTCTCGTAGTGGCCGATGGCCTCGAAGTACGCCGTGCGCTCCCGTCGACGCTCACGGACGCGCGCAGCGCATTCCTGAGGCGCCTGCGCGTATCGCTTGCGAGCGATGGTGTTCCGGCAGTCGGAACACCGTCGCGTGAAGCCGTCGGCACGAAGGCTGTCCTTGTGGAAGTGGTCGGAGGTGACTGGGAGGCTGCGTTCGCAGTCAGGGCACGTCCGATGGGGCGTCGTCAGCACGTCGCTGTGTCGCATGGCGTCTCCGGGTGTTCTGTCGTCCCGCCGTTCAATCGGGTACGGGCAAAAAGAAGAAGCGCCGTCGGATAGACAGCGCTTGAAAGTCGTCGCCCCGTGACGGAGCCAGCCAGCGGCGCGGAGGAGAGTACGCAGCGCAGAGCGGCTCGACGTCACGGGGCGGAGCGTCGAACCGGGAGAGGCACCGGACGACGCAGCATGCGAGGGATCCAGGGCCGTGCAACTCGGCGGCGTCCGTGAAACTCCCTCTACTTAGGTAATGTGGGGCGTGTTTGGTCAGACGGCCCTAAATGGCACCTAGGCACCGTTACTACGTGATTCATTGCCAACTCTTTACCTATGGGGTGAATGCCTCGCGCCGATGATGCACACTCTGTGTGATCACGTCCTCAGGGGGCCGCAAGAGGCCCTCGCGGAATCATCGGCGCCCACACGCCCCTGAGCTCCCCCCGCCACGGCATCCGAGTAGCCATGGCGCCCGCCAGGCCCTCAGTGACCCCTTCACGGGCCGTCTCGCGGCTCCTCCACCTCGCTCCCCCTCGCCGCTCGACGTCGAGGCGGCTGGCGGGTCGGAACGGGGTCCAAAAGGCCAAACTAACTAGCTTTCTCCTTTTCTCCTTAACGCGTTAGAGAGAAAGTTGAAGTAGGGGCCAGAAACGGCACTTTGGACCCCGGCCGAGGTCGCGGAGGACGCCGCTCGACGTCAAAAATGCAGGTCAACGGCACAGCGTCGACGAACCGAAGGCGGTGCCAGACTCGGCACGGTTCGACCCGGTCCGACCCCCGCAGTGGACGAGGACGCCGTTCGACGTCAACCGCAGGTTGCCGGTAACGCCAACGACCCGCCTCCACGGGGATGGGGGCGGGTCTGTCGAGCGGGGTGAAGTTACGGAGTGTTACGCGGTCGCGTGGTCCACGCAGGAGTCACAGACGCTCGTCGTCCACTCGTCGCCGATGCGGCGCGGCTGCGCGGTCTCGTCGCGCTCCATGCAGTGCCCGCACTCGTAGTCCATGGGGTACGCCATGAGCGTCCCGTAGTCGAGCGACATCATGTCGCCCTCGCGCGCCTCCATACCGAGCACGGCGCTCGCAACGCTGTCGAGGTAGGTGTCCAGGATGACGGCGCCCTCGTACAGGAGGACGTCATGACCCATGCCGACGAGGATCCGGGCAGGGATCTGAAGCCGGTCGGCCACGTCCATGCCGGCCGCGCAGGTGGCGTCGTATGCCTCCGGCGTCGAGGTGTCGCCGATGACGGCGATGAAGCCGTTCGTGACGCCCCCAGCGGCGCAGGAGGGGTGCTCGAAGAGCTGGACACCGTCGAGGGTGCCGACGGGGACCATCCGGCCCCGGTCACCGTTGCAGGCGACGCAGGCCACGCCGTCCCGCTGGGATTCCGTGAGGGTGGCGACGTCGAGACGGGGGGATGAGGTCTGTGCGACCATGGTGCAGCTCCTTCATCGGGGCACCACAGCCCCCGTTGAATGTCTGCCAGGACCGGCGGGGGCTGCGGCTTATCTCTCGCTTGTAGGTACAAACGTAGAGGCGTTGTGAAGGCTTGGCAAGCATCTTGTCCCTACAAACTTCACTGGCTCTGTAGGTACAACGTGGCTACGCTGTACCCATGCCAGAGCCACGTGATTACGAGACGCCGAAGAGCATCCGAGTGCCGTCCGCGAGCGAGTGGGACCCCTTCCTAGACGCGGCTAAGACCATGAAGCCCGCAGGTCGGAGCCCCCGCACGCAGGTGATTCGGGAGTTCATCCGCTGGTACTGCCGGATGCCGGGCGCGCGCCTCCCGGAGCGTCCGCCGGCGGGAACATGGAGCACTCCCGCGGACTCCTGAGGAACGCAAAGAGGCCCCGCAGGCTAGCGGGGCCTCTCGCATGTCCTACGTCAGTCGGAGTCACTCGGAGCGTCGACAGACACCCACTTCACCCGAAGTCGGTCGTCGATCGGCCTGCGGTCCCCCTGCCCCGTGGACGACAAGAGGATCAGTTCGTCGATGGCGCAGCGCAGCAACATCCGCTTGTCCGTGAGCGTCGCGGCGTTCCACGCCTCCGCCAGGAGGCAGCCATCGAGGAGCGGCGTAAGGTCCGTTTGCCTCTTCAGCTCCTTCAGCTCTGTCTGGAGTGACGAAATTTGGTCGTCGAGAGCCGATGAGATCCGCGAGTAGCGCTCTTCAGGCATCCGTCCCTTGACGAAGTAGGCGTCGTCCAGTTCCGCAAGCCTTCGCTCCGCATCCTCCAGCGCCGCTACGACATGACGCTTACGTTCGGCACGTTCCGGGTCGTGGTAGGCCAACCAGCGTGCCCCGATCTCGTGCAGAACGGGGTCGTCAGGCTCCAGGGCGGAGACATGGGTGACCCACATCTCCCCCACCGTGAAGTCAACCCTTGCCGCCGACGTGCGGGCCCCGGGACAGGCAGATTCACCGCCCTCCATGCGAGTGCGGCACCGGTACGACTCACCGCCGGAGACGAGCCCTACCTTGCAGTGCGGACACCTCAGGATGCCAGTGAGGAGTTTCCCCGCAGACCGATGCCCATGCCCCCTCTTGATGCCCCGAACCGTGCGGCTCGCAATGAGTGACTTGATCGCATACCACTCCGTCACCGACACGACGCCAGTCCCGCAGACGACCGGCTTACCCTCCACGTCGAGTAGGGGTTCCGCCTTCCACCCCCACTTGTCCAAGGGGTTCCCGTACTCGTCGGTTTGGCGCTCCCGGAACGGGACGAGCCCCGCCCACAGCGGAGAGTGCGCCATGCGAGAGATGGCGTTAGCCGACCAGTGGCGGCCGGTACGTGTCTTCTCTCCTTCGCTGGTCATCCGGTGGGCAATCGCGGTTCCGGCGTCCCCGTCGAGAAGCGCCTCCGCGATCTTGCGCGCCGTCGGATACTCCTCGGGATTCGGTCCAACCTTGCCGTCCCCGAGATGCTTCACCCCGTAGGGCGGCTTCCCGCCGGGCGCGCGTCCGATGATTCGGTGAGAGTCAAGCCCAGTTTGTACCCGGAGGGCGATGTCCTTTGCTTCGTCTCGCGCTCTCTCGGAGAGGATGGCGAACACGATGCGTCCGCCCTTGTTGCTGTCCAGCCCCTCCGTGATCGACACGAGGCGAGCCCGCCGGCGGTCCAACTCGTCAAGGAGCGTTCCCACGGCGCCCATGCCACGACGGTCAAGGCGGTCTGTCTTCCAAACCGCAAGACACTGCGACCGGCCCGCGAGGACAGCAGCCTTCGCGTTCTCGAACTCGTCGCGGCGGAGGTGCTGCTTACTCGCACTCCGCTGCTCGAACCACACGTGGCGGATCTGAAGCTCTTCTTGACGAGCCCAGCGCACGGCGTCGGTGAGGTGCTTGCGCAGTGTGGTGAGATCCTCCATCTTCTTCGACCGGCGAAGGTACAGGTCGACAAGCTGGCTGGGGTCACCCGTGGCAGGCTGGTCAAGCCCCAGCGCTACTAGATCTTCAGGTGACAGCCCTAGCGCAGCTAGGGCGTCTACGTCTTCACGTTGCATACCGCTCCCCTGGTGAGGATCCTCCCCGACCGCAGCATGACATAGGGAGTTACTTCCTTGCTGCCCGGCGATCGAGATCCCGCGCCTGGGCTGAGCCGGCGAGCGCCCCGGGCCCCTGCGGACTCCCGAGCGCCTGAGGGCCGGTGGGAGCCGACGGGGGCTGCCGGGCCGCCATGGACCGGCTCAGCCGACGGGGACGCCGAGCCCCTCCAGGACGACCGCGCCCGGCAGTTGGGCGAAGGCCTTCCCGGGCACGATCAGCTTGCCGCGCCTTCGGCCGCTGCCGATCAGGACCCACTCGGTGTCCACCACGGCGGCGTCCACGAGGAGGGGCCAGGCCCCGGGGAGGCCGATGGGCGTGATGCCGCCGTACTCCATGCCGGTCTCGCCGGTCGCGGTGTCCATCGGCGCGAACGAGGCCTTGCGGGCGCCGAGATGCTTGCGGACGACCCCGTTGACGTCGACCCGGGTCGCCGACTTCACGACGCAGGCGGCCAGGGTCGTGGTCTCGCCGCGCTTGCCCGCGACGACCACGCAGTTGGCGGACTCGTCGAGCAGCTCGGGCCCGTAGTGCTCCACGAAGACGGCGGTGTCGGCGATGGCCGGGTCGGTGTCCACGTACAGCAGCCGGTCGGCCGGTACGGGTCCGCTCCAGGCCCGGACGGCGGCGGCGACAGGGGCGGTCAGCAGGTCGAGGCAGTCGGGGGCGGGCCGGGCGTCGTCGAAGGATCCGATGGGTGCGCGCATGCCCTCACGCTAACGACCGCCGTCCGGGGTGCGGACGCTCGTCTCAGCGTACGGGCGGGATGGAGACCGCCATCGTCATCTCGACGGGCTCGGCCCCGTCGTTGCGGTACTCGTGCGCCTTGCTCGCCTCGAAGGCGGCGGAGGTGCCGGCCGGCAGGGTGTGCTCCCCGCCGTCGACGACCAGGGTGAGGACGCCGAGGGTGACGTGCAGCAGCTCGACCGTGCCCTCGAGGTGCGGGTCGGAGGCGCTGCCCTCGCCCGGCATGAGGGTCCAGGACCACAGTTCCAGGGGGCCGCGGGCCTCGGTGCCGACGAGGAGGGTGGTGTGGCTGCCGGTGGAGGTCGACCACATGCGGACGGCCTGGTCCGGCGGGACGAGCCGGACCTGGGGGCCCTGCTCGTAGTCCAGCAGGGTCGTGATGGAGACGCCGAGGGCGTCGGCGAGCTTCACCGTGGTGCCGACGCTGGGGTTCGTCCGGGCCTGTTCGATCTGGATGATCATGCCGCGACTGACGCCCGCCCGTGCGGCGAGGGCGTCCAGGGTGAGTCCCCGCTCCTTGCGCCAGTGCTTCAGGTTCCGGGCGAGCGACTGCGTGAGCTGATCGAGGTCCGACACATTCCGTCCAATATTTTGGATGACAGAGTTCAACATACTGAACTACGGTGAGGTGTACCCGATTGTTCACTGCACTGTACTGCCGTCCGTGACTGCGAGGACCCATGACCGCCCTGTTCGCCCTGGCCACCAGCCTTCTGTGGGGCCTCGCCGACTTCGGCGGCGGGCTCCTCACCCGCCGCATCCCCGCCCTCACGGTCGTCGTGGTCTCCCAGCTCCTCGCGGTCCTCGTCCTCGGCACCGTCGTCCTCGCGACCGGCGCCTGGACCGAGGCCGGCCCCCAGCTCTGGTACGCGGTCGGGGCGGGCGTCGTCGGCCCGGCGGCCATGCTCGCCTTCTACAAGGCGCTCGCCCTCGGCCCGATGGGCGTGGTCTCCCCGCTGGGCTCGCTCGGGGTCGTCGTCCCCGTCTCGGTCGGCCTCCTCGTCGGCGACCGCCCGGGGCTCGTGCAGTTCGCCGGCATCGGGGTGGCGATCGTCGGCGTCGTGCTCGCCGGAGGGCCGGAGCTGCGCGGCGCGCCCGTCCAGCGCCAGGCCGTCCTGCTGACCCTGGTCGCGGCCTTCGGCTTCGGCTCGGTGATGGCGTTGATCGCCGAGGCCTCCACGACCGTCACCGGTCTCTTCCTCGCCCTGTTCGTCCAGCGCGTCACCAACGTCCTGGTGGGCGGCGGCGCCCTGTACGCCTCGGTGAAGCGCGGCGGCCGGGCCCTCCCCGAGGAAGGCTCCGGGGCCGTCCGCGCGGCCCTCCCGGCGCTCGCCTTCGTCGGCCTGGCCGACGTCGCGGCGAACGGTACGTACGCGATCGCCGCCCAGCAGGGACCGGTGACCGTGGCGGCCGTGCTCGCCAGCCTCTACCCGGTCGTCACGGCCCTCGCGGCCTACGGCGTCCTCAAGGAACGCCTCCGGGCGATCCAGGCGGCGGGCGCGGGCCTCGCCCTGGTGGGCACGGTCCTGCTCGCCACCGGCTAGACGACTTCCGGCCGATCGGGCCGGGGCCCCGCCACCGCCCGGGATCGCCACGAAGGCCCGGCGAGCGGCCGCGGGGCTCAGCCCGCCCGCTCGACCTCCCACTTGGCGAGCGCGGCGAGCTGCTCCGACGTCACGTGCTCCGGGATCGGGACCGGGGCGGGGGTCCGCAGCGGCGGCTGCCAGCCCTTCTCCGGATCCCAGCTGCGGACGACCCTGGCCGGGGCGCCCGCGACCACCGAGTGGTCCGGCACCTCGCCGCGCACCACCGCGCCCGCCGCGACGACCACGTTCCGGCCGAGGCGTGCGCCGGGCAGGATCACCGCGCCGGTGCCGAGCCAGCAGCCCGGGCCGATCGCGACCGGCTCCGAGCGCGGCCACTGACGGCCGACGGGCTCGTCAGGATCGTCGTAACTGTGGTTGGTCGAGGTGATGTAGACGTACGGGCCGCAGTACGTGTCCGAGCCGATGCTCACCTTCGCGTCGGCGATCACATGACTCCCCCGGCCGAGGACCACCCCGTCGCCGAGCGTCAGGACGGTCTCCGTACCGAGGTCGAGACCCGGCAGCATCCCCGCCGTCAGCGTGACCTGCTCGGCGACGATGCAGCACTCGCCGATCTCGATCCACCGCTCGCCGAAGACCGTGCCCTGGGGGAAGGCGAGCCGGGTTCCCGCGCCGAACCGGCGGAAGCGCAGCTTCCCGGGATGTTCGGCGGTGACGGAGCCGGTCTCCTGCACCCAGCGCCAGCCGCTCTGCACGGCGCGGGCGAGGACCCGGCGCCGCCAGGCGGCGAGGGACGAGAACGTGTTTCGGTTCCTGGGCACCCGGACACCGTAGTCGGCACCGTCGTACCTGATCAGTGCGGTGCGCTGTGATGTCGGTCATGAGCACGGCATAGGCTGCGCCCGGGGGCACCCCCGGGCGCGACACGACGGCTGACGATCAGGAGCGAACCATGACAGAGGCGTTGATCAAGGGTGTGGGCGGCAAGGAGCCGCAGATCGACCCGACCGCCTTCACCGCCCCGACCTCCGTGGTGCTCGGCGAGGTGACGCTCGGCGCCCGGGCCAGCATCTGGTACCACGCGGTGCTGCGGGCGGACTGCGGCCCCATCGCCATCGGCGAGGACTCCAACATCCAGGACAACTGCACCGTCCACGTCGACCCCGGCTTCCCCGTCTCGATCGGGGACCGCGTGACCGTCGGCCACAACGCCACCGTGCACGGCTGCGTCATCGAGGACGACGTGCTCGTGGGCATGGGCGCGACGGTCCTCAACGGGGCCCGGATCGGAGCCGGTTCGCTGGTCGCCGCGCAGGCGCTCGTCCCGCAGGGGATGGAGATCCCGCCGGGCTCGCTCGTCGCGGGCGTCCCGGCGAAGGTGCGCCGCCCGCTGACCGAGGAGGAGAAGGCGGGCATCCAGCTGAACGCCGAGATGTACCTGCTGCTCGCCAAGGGCCACGCGGAGGCCTTCGAGGACTGAGCCGAACGGCCGGTGCGGGCGCGCGTGAACCGCGTGCGCGCGTGAACGCACCGCCGGGCGTACGTACGCGGAGGAGGGCGGCACCCGTCGACGGGTGCCGCCCTCCTCCGCGTACGTACGCCGCGACCCGTCGCCGGCCCGGGCCGCGACCGGNNNNGGGGGGGGGGGGGGGGGGGGGGGGGGGGGGGGGGCCGCGGGGGGGGGCGGCCCCCCCGGGGGGGGGGCGGGGGGGGGGGGGGGGCGCGGCCCCGGGGGCGGGCCCCCCCCCCCCGCCGGGGCCCCCCCCCCGCGACCGGTCTCAGTCCGTGACCGCGACCGGCTCGGGCTCGGGGGTCTCGACCCGCTCCGCCGCCTTCTTGGCGCGGTTCTTGATGATCAGCATGGAGGTCACACCGATCAGCACGGCGAGGACGAGGCCGAGCCACGAGAAGCGCTTGAGCCAGGCCTCGGCGACGATGCCGACCGAGTAGATGACGGCCGTCGTGCCGCCGGCCCACAGGATGCCGCCGAGGACGTTGGCGATGAGGAACTTCCAGTACGGCATCTTCAGCACGCCCGCGAGGGGCCCGGCGAAGATGCGGAGCAGGGCGATGAAGCGGCCGAAGAAGACGGCCCACATGCCCCACTTCTGGAAGGAGCGCTCGGCGAGACCGATGTTGGCCTCGCTGAAGTGCTTGGGGAACTTCCTCCCCAGCCAGGCGAGCAGCGGCCGTCCGCCCTTGCGGCCGATCGCGTAGCCGATCGAGTCGCCGATGATCGCGCCGGCGACGGCGCAGGCGCCCAGCACGTACGGATTGATGTCGCCGTGCTGCGAGGCGAGCAGCGCCGAGCTCACGAGCACGATCTCCCCCGGCAGCGGGATGCCCAGGCTCTCCAGCCCGATCACCACCCCCACAAGGACGTAGACGGCGACCGCGGGGATCGTCTCCAGCCACTCCTGGACGTGCAACGCGGCTTCCTCCCGTTTGGACTGCCCTGCCGCGCCCGGCCCGTGGTCGGGGGCCTGGCGCCGGCGTGCGCCTCGGCGGGCACGCCGGGGAAGCCTACCCGGTCGGGAAGGACGGCCTCCGACATCGGCCGCCCGGAGCACGGCCGCCCCCGCACCCGGAGCGGGTACGGGGGCGGCACGTGACGTCCGAGGTCAGGCGTTCGGGCGGAGGGTCCAGACGACGGTCATCTCGCCGGTCACGGCGCCGTCCTCGCGGGTGATCTCGATCCGCACCGGGAACTCCGGCCGCTGCCCCGCGTCGAGCTCGGCGACGACGTCGGCGGCCGGGCGGCCGAGGGTGGCGGTGGCCGTGACGACGCCCATCGCGAGCTTCTTGTAGCCGATCTCGGCCTTGACGGCGAGCGGCACCGCACGGCTCAGCTGGTCGCCGAAGGCGGCGAGCACGATGGCGCCGCTGGCGGACTCGGCGAGCGTGAACATCGCTCCGGCGTGCGGGCCGCCGACGTGGTTGTGGTAGGCGGGCTGGTCCGGCAGGCGCACGACGGCGCGCTCGGCGGTGGTCTCCAGGAACTCCAGGTTCAGGGTTCCGGCCATGGGGACCGTGGCGGCGAGCATCTCGCCGACGGTCATCTGGTCTGCGCTCATGGACCGTGATGTTACCCACGAGTAGCAGCCTTGGCCATCCCTCCCGCGTCACACGGTCCGGGGGCGGGCGTGGTCGACCCGCCTCCGCACCTCTATGGTTACTGGCCATGTGGCCAGGACAGCAGCCGCCCGGGGGCGAGCAGAACCCGCAGGACCAGAATCAGAACCCCTACCAGCAGTCGGGGTACCAGCAGCCGAACCCGTATCAGCAGCCGCCTGCCCAGCCCGGGTATCCGCAGCAGCCGCCGACACAGCCCGGCTATCCGCAGCAGCCGCCCACGCAGCCGGGCTACGGGCAGCAGCCGCCCGCACCGCCCGGCTACCCGCAGCAGGGTTACGGCCAGCAGCCGGGTTACGGCCAGCCGAACCCGTACCAGCAGCCGACCGTTCCGCAGCAGTACGCGGTCCCCGGCCCGGGTCAGCCCGGCGGGCCCGACGGCGGGAAGAAGAAGCGGACGACCATCGTGGCGATCGTCGCCGCGACCGCCGTGGTCGTCGCCGCCGGCGTCACCGGCTTCTTCGTGCTCGGCAAGGACGACGACAAGAAGCAGGTCGCCGACGACCCGAAGCCCTCCGTGACGGCGTCCGCCTCGACGGACCCGTCGGCGGAGCCGAGCGAGTCCCCGTCCGGGATCGCCAACCCGCGCGACGGCGCGAGCCACCAGCCGACGATCCCCGGCTGGAAGGTCGTCTACAACCCGAAGTACGGCACCCTCTTCGACGTACCGCCGGAGTGGGAGGTGATGAAGCCCGGGGCGATCACCTACTTCGAGGACGAGAAGAAGAACGACGGCAGCCCCCTCGTGACGATGTCGTCGCCTTCGCGCCTCAAGAGCGAGTGGTGCACCTACGACGTCGACAAGAACGGCAGCAACGAGACCTGGGGCCTGAGCACCGCCGGCACCAAGGGCGGCCAGGGCGCCAAGAACACGTCGGACGCCGCCCGCAGCGAGGCCGGTACGTGGGTCTGGGGCGGCTACGCGCAGCACATGCCGCAGAAGACCATCAAGATCAGCAAGGCCGTGCCGTACACCACGAAGTCCGGTCTCAAGGGCAGCATGGCGACCGCGACGGCTCCGGGCGTCAAGAAGCGCAACAAGTGCGAGACGGACGGCAAGTCGATCGCCTTCACCTTCAAGAACGCCAAGGGCGACTTCTCGACCTGGGTGCTCTACGGGGCCGACGGCGTCGCGGACGAACTGCCGGACGCCACGATCAATCAGATCCTCTCCACGGTTCGCCTCACCTCGGGTTCCTGAGGCGACCGCACTCCGGGGCCCGGCCGACGCCGGGTCCCGGCCCCTCCGTCGGGTCCCCGGCCCCTCCGTCGGGTCCCCGGCTCCCCCGTCGGCCGTTTCCGCACCTCAGGGACCGGCCGGCGGACCGTACCGTCCGGATACCGGGTTGGCATCCGGGCGACCCGACAGGGATAGTCCCGGGGTGACCAGACCCGCCGCCTCCCCGCACCGCACCCCGTTCGGCTCCCGCCGCCCCGAGTGGGCCGGACGCAACTACGTCCTCCTCACCGCCGCCACGATCGTGACCAACCTCGGCACGCACGGCGCGCTGATCGCCACGACCTGGGCCGTGTTCGACACCGGGGGCGACGCGGGCGACGTGGGTCTCGTCGCGATGGCGCGCTTCCTTCCGCTCGTCCTCTTCCTGCTGATCGGCGGCGCCGTCGCCGACCGGGTGCCCCGGCACCGGGTGATGGTCGCCGCCAATGCCCTCAACTGCCTGTCACAGACCGTCTTCGCCGCCCTCGTGCTCTCCGGGCAGGCCCAGATCTGGCAGATGATGGTGCTCACCGCGCTCTGCGGCACCGGCCAGGCCTTCTTCAACCCGGCGGCCGAGGGCATGCTGATGTCCAGTGTCACCGGGGAGCAGGCCAGTCGCGCGTTCGCCTTCTACCGGATGGCCATGCACGGCGCGTCCATCGGCGGCGCCGCGCTCGGCGGCGCGCTCGTCGCCTTCGTCGGCCCCGGATGGGTCCTCCTGATCGACGCCGTCGCCTTCGCCCTCGCGGGCGGGCTGCGCGCCTTCCTGGACGTGAGCGGCATCCCCGAGCGTGCTCCCGGCGGCGGTCTCTTCTCCGATCTGCGGGAGGGCTGGCACGAGTTCATCGGCCGGCCCTGGCTCTGGTCGATCGTCGCCCAGTTCTCCGTGGTGGTGGGACTGATCGGGGCGGTCGAGTCGGTGTACGGTCCGCTGGTCGCCAAGGCCGATCTCGGCGGCGCACGCCCCTGGGGCATCGCGCTCGCCGCGTACGGCGTGGGCACGCTCGCGGGCGCCGTCCTGATGACCCGGTGGAAACCGCGCCGGATGCTGCTCGTCGGAACCCTCGGGGTCTTCCCGATCGCGCTGCCCTCCGCGGCGCTCGCCGTGCCGCTCGACGCGGTGGGGCTCACGGCCGCGATGTTCGTGAGCGGCGTGGCCATCGAGATCTTCGGCGTCTCGTGGATGACGACCATGCACCAGGAGATCCCGGAGGAGAAGCTGTCCCGGGTCTCGGCCTACGACTGGTTCGGCTCGACGGCCCTGCTGCCGCTGACGACGGCGCTCGCGGGCCCTGCGGAGAGCGCGTTCGGCCGGAGCGAGGCCCTGTGGGGCGCGGCGGCGCTGATGGTGCTCGTCACCGCCCTCGTCCTGCTGGTGCCGGATGTACGGAACATGACCCGGCGTCCGCACACGAAGAGGATCACGGACGCGGACGTGTCGCTCGCGTCGGCCCCCTCCGCCACGCTCGCCGTCGGCCCCGTACCGGCTCCCGCTCCCGCTCCCGCCTCAGCCGATCCCGAAGGCGCCCTGCGGCGGGACGGGTGACGGTACGGCCCCGGCGTCGAGGACCGGTTCCGCGGCGCCGGTGAACCGGTCGAGCGTCTCCCCGTGCTCCACGCGCGCGGGGAAGACGTCCGCCGCGGCCCGGCGCGCCAGACGGGCGGTGTCGATCTCCCGGCCGGAGGCCACCAGGACCGCGTTCCCGAAGCGCCGGCCGCGCAGGACGGCGGGTTCGGCGACCAGCGCCAGCTCGGGGAAGACGGCGGCGAAGGTGGCGAGCTGGGAGCGGAGGAAGGCGAAGGGCGCGCCGTCGGCCAGGTTGGCGGCGTAGATGCCGTCGGGTCGCAGGACGCGCCGGACCTCGCGCGCGTACTCCACGGACGTGAGGTGCGCCGGTACCCGCGAGCCTCCGAAGACATCGCCTACGACGAGGTCGGCCGAGCCGGCGGGGGCCTCCTCCAGCCAGCGCCGGGCGTCCGCGGCGTGCACGGCGATCCCGGAGTCCTCGGGCAGCGGCAGGTGCTCGGCGACGAGGTCGAGCAGCCCCCGGTCCGCCTCGACGACGTCCTGCCGCGAACCGGGGCGGGTGGCGGCGACGTACCGGGGCAGCGAGAGCGCCCCGCCACCGAGGTGCAGGACGTCCAGGGGTTCGCCCTCGTCGGCGGCGCCGTCGACGACGTGGGCGAGCCGGCGCGCGTACTCGAACTCCAGGTACGCCGGGTCGTCGAGGTCGACGTACGACTGGGGCGCGCCGTCGACCGTCAGGAGCCAGGCCCGCTCCCGGTCCACATCGGGCATGAGGCGCGCGGTGCCCTGGTCGACCTCGCGGAGGACGGGAATGTGCTCGTTCACGCTCTCATTGTGCCGGGGCGCCGAGAGGGGGAGTCGGCCGGTCCGGACGGCGGCACCGATGCGGGGCGCCGGTCGGACGAGAAGAGCGGGTCCGGAGAACGGGCCCGGCAGGGTGGGGTCAGAGGTGCTTGAGGGCCTCGCGGACGGAGAGGGGCGAGAGACGCGTGGAGTGCGCGGCGACGAAGGCGCGGACCTCGGACGGGGAGGTCTTGGCGTACTCGCGCAGGCTCCAGCCGATGGCCTTGCGGAGGAAGAAGTCCGTGTCGGCGGCGCGGCGCAGGCAGTGGGCGAAGAGCCGGTCGGCGTCGGTGGACCCCTTGAAGCGGAGCTGGTGGAGGAGCGCCGTGCGGGCCACCCACAGGTCCTCGTCCTCGATCCACTCGTCCATGCGGGCGCCGAGAACAGGGTCGGCCGCGACCAGGCCGCCGACGACATGGGCGGCGAGGTGGTCGACGGTGTCCCACCAGGAGACGGTGGTGACGAGCCGGCGGGCGACGGGCAGGAACCCGGACGAGCAGCGCTTCACATGGCGGCGCAGATAGTCGACGGCGAAGTAGTGGTACTCGCGCTCGGGCAGGGCGAAACAGCGCAGGGCGACGGCGGCGCAGTCCTGCTCGTCGGGGCGCGGGGTGCCGTCGAGGACGGTGCGGGACAGGGCGCGGCGCTCGGGAGTACGGAGACCGAGGAAGGGCGCGACGCCCTTCATGTACGCGATCATCTCCTGCGCCCGGAAGGGGTCCCCGGCGGCCGGGTAGACCGCGGTGAGCCGCTCGAGAACGGTGTCGGCGAGGGCGCTGTCCGGGACGTCGGCACGGCTGCCGACGGGCGCCTCGGTGCCGGGACGGCCGGCGGGCGGCGCGGTGTCCGTCATGGGCCCCTCCCTGTCGTCCGGTCCGGTGCGCACGGACATGACGCACATTACGGCGATCATACGGACGCGTCCGTTACTCTCCCCGAATGCTCGCTCCCGTGCCCCGGCCGCCGGGCTCTGTCGCCGTCCGGTGCTCCCGGGCCCTGCTCGCGCCCCGCGCGCGGCTCTCGGTCCTCGCCCTGCTGCTGCTCACCGCGGCGTCCCTCGTGGTGCTCTACGAGCCGCAGCGGCTGCTCGCCTCGGGCTGGCCGCCGCAGACGAACGGCGCCGGGGCGGTGCTGCTCTTCGGTCTCGCGTACGGCGTGTGCACGGCGGCGTTCGTGCCGCGCCCGGTACTCAATCTGGCGGCGGGCGCGCTCTTCGGTTCCGCCGTCGGCCTGACGGCGGCGCTCGCGGGGACGGTGCTGGGCGCCGGGATCTCCTTCACCCTGGGCCGGTTCCTGGGGCAGGGCGCGCTGCGGCCGCTGGTGCGCGGCCGCTGGCTGACGGCGGCGGACGGGCAGCTGAGCCGGCACGGCTTCCGTTCGATGCTGGCGATCCGGCTGTTCCCCGGGGTGCCGTTCGCGGCGGCCAACTACTGTGCCGCGGTCTCCCGGATGGGATACGTACCGTTCCTTCTGGCGACGGCGCTCGGCTCGGTGCCGAACACCGCCGCCTATGTCGTGGCGGGCGCCCAGGCCGGTTCGCCGGGATCGCCGGCCTTCCTCTTCTCGACGGGGTTCATCGTCCTGTCGGGTCTGGCCGCGGCCGTCGTGGCCTGGCGCAAGCGGCACGCCCTTCGTGCCGCCGCTCCGGCCCGGGGCGCGGCCGCCCCCTCTTCCCCGTCCGACGGCGCTCCGGAACCGGAGCCGGTGGGCATCACGCGCTAGAAGCCGCCGACGGCGCCTGCTGGAACGGGTGGCGGCACCCGCTGCGAACCGCCGGCGACCGGGGTCAGAGGGCCTCGACGATCATCGCGTTGGCCAGGCCGCCCGCCTCGCACATCGCCTGGAGTCCGTAGCGGGCTCCCCGCGCCCGCAGGGCGTGGACGAGGGTCGTGGTGAGGCGGGTGCCGCTGGCGCCGAGCGGGTGGCCCAGCGCGATCGCGCCGCCGTGGACGTTGACCCTGGCCGGGTCGGCGCCGGTCTCCTGCTGCCAGGCGAGGACCACGCTCGCGAAGGCCTCGTTGATCTCGAAGAGGTCGATGTCGGCGAGGGACAGGCCCGACCGGCGCAGCACCTTCTCGGTGGCGGGGATGACGCCGGTGAGCATGAGCAGTGGGTCGGAGCCCGTGACGGCGAAGCTGTGGAGGCGGGCGAGGGGCCGCAGTCCGAGGCTCCGGGCGGTGTCGGCGGCCATGACGAGCACGGCGGAGGCACCGTCGTTGATCGGGCTGCTGTTGCCTGCGGTGACGGACCAGTCGATCTGCGGGAAGCGCGTGGTGAACGCGGGGTCCTCGAAGGAGGGGCGGAGCCCCGAGAGGATCTCCTCGGTCGTCGAGGGGCGCACCGACTCGTCGCGGCGGACGTCCTCGTAGGGCGCGACCTCGGCGTCGAAGAGTCCGGCCGCCCAGGCGCGGGCCGCCTTGGTGTGCGACGCGGTGGCGAACGCGTCCATGGCCTCGCGGCCGATCGACCACTTGGCGGCGATGAGCTCGGCGCTGACGCCCTGCGGGACCAGGCCCTCGGGGTAGCGCTCGGCGACGCCGGGTCCGAAGGGGTCGGCGCCGGGCGGCACGTTGGACCACATGGGGACCCGGCTCATGGACTCCACTCCGCAGGCGACGGCGATGTCGTACGCCCCGGAGAGCACGCCCTGGGCGGCGAAGTGGACGGCCTGCTGGGAGGAGCCGCACTGCCGGTCGACGGTGGTGGCGGGCACGGATTCGGGGAACCCCGCGCCGAGCCAGGCGTAACGGGTGATGTTCATCGCCTGTTCACCGACCTGGTCGACGGTGCCGCCGATCACGTCGTCGACGAGGGCGGGGTCGAGGCCGCTGCGTTCGACCAGGGCGCTCAGGGTGTGGGAGAGGAGGGCGACGGGGTGGACATGGGACAGGGCCCCGCCCGTCCTGCCCTTTCCTATCGGGGTCCGGACGGCTTCGACGATGACGGCGTCGCGCATGACAGGCTCCTGAGTTGGATAAGTGGACCAACACTCGTCGGTAACATATCCCAGCGAGTTGGCTTTTCAAATCCTCTCTCGCGTGCGGAGTTTGGTTTTCAAACTCATCGCGTGCGTGCTGCCCTACGCTTGCCCCATGAAGGCCGCCCCCCGCCCCTGCTCCATCGCCGACACGCTCGCGCTCGTCGGCGAGAAGTACTCGCTGCTCGTACTCCGCGAGGTCTCCCTCGGCGTACGCCGCTTCGACCGGATCGCCCGCAACACCGGCGCCCCCCGCGACATCCTCACCACCCGCCTCAAGAGGCTCGTCGAGGCGGGAATCCTGGAGAAGGTGCGGTACAGCGAACGTCCGCAGCGCTTCGAGTACCGGGCCACGGCCGCCGGCGAGGAGCTCCAGCCGGTCCTCGTGACCCTGATGGCCTGGGGCGACCGCCACCTCAACCCCGACGACCGGCCGATCGTCCTGGAGCACCGCTGCGGCGAGATCCTCAGCCCGCGGGTGGTGTGCGCCCACTGCGGCGACGAGGCCGACCGGGAGAGCCTGAGCGCCCATGTCCGGGCGCCCGGCTGGACGACCGCGGGCCCCGCACTCCCCCAGGAGACCTGACCACGGGCCCGTCACTTTGGGACGGTACGCTGCGCTCGACCTTCTGACCGCACACGTACATACGGGACGGCCCTAGCCCCATGAGTTGGTTCGAATCGTTCATCCTCGGGCTCGTCCAGGGGCTGACGGAGTTCCTTCCCATCTCCTCCAGCGCACACCTCCGCCTCACCGCGGCCTTCGCCGGCTGGGAGGACCCGGGTGCGGCCTTCACCGCGATCACCCAGATCGGCACGGAGACCGCGGTCCTGATCTACTTCCGCAAGGACATCGCCCGGATCGTCACGGCCTGGTTCCGCTCGCTCACCGACAAGGCGATGCGCTCCGACCACGACGCCCAGATGGGCTGGCTGGTGATCGTCGGCTCGATCCCGATCGGCGTCCTCGGCATCACGCTCAAGGACCAGATCGAGGGCCCCTTCCGCGATCTGCGGCTGATCGCCACCACCCTGATCGTCATGGGCATCGTCCTCGGCGTCGCGGACCGGCTCGCCGCCCGCGACGAGGTCGGCGGCCGCCACCGGGCCATCCGCGAGCGCAAGTCGCTCAAGGACCTCAGCGTGAAGGACGGCCTGATCTTCGGCGTCTGCCAGGCGATGGCCCTGATCCCGGGTGTCTCCCGCTCGGGCGCGACGATCTCCGGCGGACTCCTGATGGGCTACACCCGCGAGTCGGCCGCGCGGTACTCCTTCCTCCTCGCGATCCCGGCGGTCCTCGCCTCGGGCGCGTACGAGCTGAAGGACGCGGGCGAGGGGCACGTCGCCTGGGGCCCGACCATCTTCGCCACGATCATCGCGTTCGCCGTCGGGTACGCCGTGATCGCATGGTTCATGAAGTTCATCACCACCAAGAGCTTCATGCCCTTCGTGATCTACCGGATCCTCCTCGGCATCCTGCTCTTCGTCCTGGTCGGCACCGACACCCTGAGCCCGCACGCGGGCGAGTCCGGAGGCTGACGCCCGCGACAAGGGGTCGGGCGGGGAACCGTCGGGCGGACTCCCCGCGCGCACGCCCCTTGGCCCCTGGCCCGGCCTGCCCGACACTGATCCGATGACGCAGCGCGTGGACCTCGCGACCGTGATGGACCGACTCGCCGTCGACGACCTGATCACCGGGTACGCGGCGGCCGTGGACGACTCCGACTGGACCGCCTACCGGGCGCTGTTCACCCCGGACGGCCGGGCCGACTACCGGGGGTCGGGCGGCATCGAGGCCCCGGCCGACGAGGTGGCCGACTGGCTGGCCGAGACGATGACGCTCTTTCCCGTACGCCAGCACCTCATCGTGAACCGGCGGGTCACCTTCCGGGGACCGGCCGGCTACCCGGAGAACGGCGACGCGGCGGACGTCCGCGCCGACTACGTCAATCCCATGCGGTTCACCTCCGGCGAGGACTTCGTGTGCGGCGGGCGGTACGCGTTCGGGGCGCTCAGGACCGCCGAGGGCTGGCGCCTGAACTCGGTCGTCGTCGACGAACGGTGGCGCCGCCACCAGTGAGCCGAAGGCCCCGGCCCGAGGCCGGGGAGCTCCCGCCGACGCATCCGGGCCCGCTCTGGGCACGCGGACGGCCCCACCGAGCCGCGCCGGGCCCGTTGACGCCCGACACTGAAGGCAAGGGCGGAGGCATGCCATGCGAAATCCGTTCGTGAACGGGGACCGAGAACGGGGCGAGCACCCTGACCGGGACCGGGACGAGGACCAGGACCCGGACCAGGACGGGGAGCCGGCCCGCGCCTCCGCCCGGGGGCCCGCACGGCGTCGGTCCGTCGGCCGTTCCCTCCTCGCCGTCGGCTGCGGCGCGCTGCCCGCGCTCGCCTTCCCCGCCCTCGACCTGTGGTGGTGGGCCTATCTCGCGCTCGTCCCCTGGCTGCTGCTGATCCGTACGGCTCCGGGGGCGCGCCGCGCCGCGCTGGACGGCTGGCTGGGCGGCATCGGCTTCGTGCTGGCCGTGCATCACTGGCTCCTGCCCAGCCTGCACGTCTTCTTCCTGCCGGTCGCCGCACTGCTCGGCCTGTTGTGGCTGCCGTGGGCATGTCTCGTGCGGTCCCTGCTCGGCGGCGCGCCGTCGGTACCGAGGGCCGCCGCCGCTCTCGTCGCCGTGCCCTCCGGCTGGCTGCTGATCGAGCTGGTCCGTTCCTGGGAGGGCCTGGGCGGTCCGTGGGGCCTGCTCGGGGCGAGCCAGTGGGAGGTTCCGGCGGCGCTGCGGCTCGCCTCGATCGGCGGGGTCTGGCTGGTCAGCCTGCTCGTGGTGGCGGCGAACACGGCCGTGGCGCTGCTGGGGGCGGCTCCGGGGCTGCGTGCCGTCGGGGTCACCGGGATCGCGGCCTGCGCGCTCGTCGCGGGCACGGCCGCCTGGGGGGTCGGGGCGCCGCGCGAGAGCGGGACGGTACGGGTGGCCCTCGTACAGCCGGGAGTGTTCGACGGGCCCGACGGGGCCGAGCGGCGGTTCGACCGTGCCGAGGAGCTGACCCGCTCGCTCGCCGGGCAGCACCTCGACCTGGTGGTGTGGGGGGAGAGCGGGGTGGGAGCCGACCCGGCGGGCCGGCCCGACATCGCCGACCGGCTCACCGCCCTGGCGCGCGCGGTCGACGCGCCGCTCCTGGTGAACGTGGACGCGCGCCGGACCGACCGTCCGGGCATCTTCAAGAGCGCCGTCCTGTTCGGGCCCGAGGGGTACACGGGCCTGCGCTACGACAAGATGCGGCTGGTGCCGTTCGGCGAGTACATCCCGGCGCGCGGTGTGCTGGGCTGGGTGACGTCGTTCGGCAAGGCGGCCGACGAGGACCGTCGGCGGGGCACCACGCCGGTCGTGATGACACTGCCCGACAGCGGGCAGGGCGCCGGCGAAGGCACCGGGCGCGCACTGTCGATCGGGCCGCTGATCTGCTTCGAGTCCGCTTTCCCCGACATGAGCCGGCACCTGGTCAGGGACGGCGCCGGGCTCCTGGTCGTCCAGTCGGCGACCAGCACGTTCCAGGACAGCTGGGCGCCCGACCAGCACGCGTCCCTGGCGGCCCTGCGGGCTGCGGAGACGGGCCGGCCCGTCGCGCACGCCACGCTCACCGGGGTCACCGCGGCGTACGGCCCGGACGGGCGCCGGATCGGACCGGTGCTCGGCACGGACGCGAGCGCCGTCGCCGTCCGCGAGCTGCCGCTCTCGGAGACGACGACGGCCTATGTCCGGTGGGGCGACTGGCCGCTGTACGCGGCGCTCGCCGTGGTGGGCGTGGTGTGCGCCGCCGAGGGCGCGGGCGCGCTCAGGAGGCCTGGGTCAGCGCCTCGCGCACGACGCGCTCGCACAGCTCGTGGGTCAGCAGGGCGTCACGGGCACTGAGCAACCGCCCGTCGCGTACGGCGTCGAGGAAGGCGAGTACGGCCTGCTCGATCCCGCGCTGCCGGGCGACGGGCACCCAGTCCCCGCGGCGCCGGAGGGTCGGCTGGCCCTTGTGGTCGACGACGTCGGAGAGATTGAGGACCTGGCGCTTGGTGTCCTGGCCCGAGACTTCGAGGATCTCCTCGGTGGAGCCGTTCATCCGGTTCATCATGCCGATGGCGGTGAAGCCGTCGCCGGAGAGCTGGAGCACGACGTGGTGCATCAGCCCCTCGCGGATCCGGGCGCGCACGTCGACGTGCTCGATGTCGCCGGGGAGCAGGAACCGCAGGGTGTCGACGACGTGGATGAAGTCGTCGAGGACGAGCGTGCGCGGGTCCTCGGGGAGGCCGACCCGGTTCTTCTGCAGGAGGATCAGCTCGCGCGGGTGCTCGGCGCACTGGGCGTAGGCGGGTGCCAGGCGCCGGTTGAAGCCGACGGCGAGGCTGACCGAGCGCTTCTCGGCCAGCTCCACGATCCGCTCGGAGTCGGCGTACTCGTAGGCGAGGGGCTTGTCGACGTAGGTGGGGACGCCCGCGTCGAGGAGGCGGCCGACGATCTCCGCGTGGGCGGCGGTCGGCGCGTGGACGAAGGCGGCGTCGAGTCCGGCGGCGAGCAGCGAGTCGAGGTCGCGGTGGCGCTGCGCGGCGGGCAGGTGGAGGGTGTCGGCGACCCGGTCCAGGGTCGCCGCCGTCCGGGTCTGGAGGTGGAGTTCGACCCCGGGGAGGGTGGCGAGGACGGGGAGGTACGCCTTCTGCGCGATGTCGCCGAGTCCGATGCAGCCAACCTTCACGGGGTCTCCCTTGTCGTGTCCACAGGCCTTGTACGTGTGAGCCGTTCGCGCTGGTCAGCTTACGCGGACCGGGCCGGGGCCACCGGCGGGTGCCAGTCGGCGATGCCGTCGAAACCGCGCAGGACGAGGCCCGGGCCGAAGCGGGAGACGGCGCCGACGAGCGTGGAGCGCAGGGCGACGGCGGGGCGGGCGGCGAGCATCGTGAGGGCGCCGGTGCGGGCGGCCTTGCGGACGATGGCGGTGGTACGCGGCAACCGCTCGCCGGTGTAGGCGGTGAGCGCGCGACCGGGGAGGAAGCCGGGCACGGTCCGGGCGGGGTGGGCGGCGGACGCGGGGCCGACGTGATGGGCGAGGACGACGGCGTCCTCGATCGCCTGGTTCCCGCCCTGGCCGAGGCTGGGCATCATCGCGTGCGCGGCGTCGCCGAGGAGCGCGACCCGGCCCCGGTGGAAGGCCGGCAGCGGGTCGGGCAGGTGGTGGACGTCGTGGCGCAGGACCTGGCCGGGGTCGACGGCGGCGAGGATCTCGGGGACGGGGTGGTGCCAGTCGCCGAAGAGGCGCAGGAGTTCGGCCTTCTCGTCGTCCGGCGCGTGGCCGCCGGCGGGGGCGGTGGCCATGGCGTACGCGTAGATCCTGCCGTCCTTGAGGGGCTGCGTGCCCCACAGGCGTCCGGCTCCCCAGGTCTCGTGCGGGGCGAAGGGCCGCTCGGGGGCGGGGACGACGACCCGCCAGGTGGTGCAGCCGGCGTAGCGGAGGCCGGGGTGCTCGGGGAAGAGGGCACGCCTGGTCGCGGAGCGGATGCCGTCGGCGGCGACGACGAGTGCGGCCTCGGTCTCGCCCTCGGGGGTGGTGAGCCGTGCGGGGCGGTGGTCGTCGCCGGGGTCGACGAGCGTGGCGGCGGTTCCGGTGCGGACGGCGCCTTCGGGGAGGGCCGAGGTGAGGATCTCCACGAGGGTGGCGCGGTGGAGGAGGACGAGCGGTCCGCCGAAGCGGGCGGCGGCGGCCTTGGCGTCGGTGCGGGCGAGCCAGCGGCCGCCGGGGGTGCGCATCCCGCCGTCGCCCTGCCAGGCGGCGAGATCGCGCACCCGGTCGCCGAGGCCGATGACGTCGAGGGCGCGCTGGGAGTTGGGGGCGAGGCCGATGCCGGCGCCGACGGGGGCGAGGTCGGCGGCCCGCTCCAGGACGGTGACCTGCCAGCCGTTGCGGTGGAGGGCGACGGCGGCGGTGAGGCCGCCGATGCCGGCTCCGACGACGACGGCACGGTGCTGTTCCACGGCTGCTCCTCGGATAGGGAACTACAGGTGTAGTACTCTCGGCGCTTCGACCGTACTACAGGTGTAGTCGGGCCGGTAGTAGGTTGTCCCCATGACCGCGTCGCACCTCTCCGCCGCCTCGGACCCGGAGACCCCCGAGTCCGAGGAGTCCCTCGTGTCTCCCGCATCCCCCGTATCTCCCGAGCCCCCCGCCTCCCCGGCGTCTCGCGCCGAGCGGATCGGGGACGCCGCCCTGGACCTCCTCGTGGAGCGCGGCATGCGGGGGCTGACCCATCGAGCGGTGGACGAGCGGGCGGGGCTGCCGCAGGGATCGACGTCGAACCACGCGCGCACCCGCCAGGCCCTCCTGGAAACGGCCGTACGACGCCAGGTCCAGCTGGAGGCACGGGTCCTCACGCCGGACGAACTACCGGGCGGCCGACCCGACGCGGCGGCGGACACCGCCGCACACGACAGCCCCGAAGGACACGGAGCCGGCGCCGGACGCGCGAACCCCACCGAACACCCGGACACCGCCGGACACCTGGACACCGGCGTCCTCGTGGACGCGCTCGCCCTCGCGCTGCACCGCTATCTCACCGACCACCGCGCGCTGCTCGTCTCCCGTTACGAACTCGCCCTGGAGGCCACCCGCCGCCCCGAACTCCGCACGTTCTTCGACGCGGCGGGCTCCGCCTTCCGCGACCCGCTGGTCACGATGGCGGCGGCGGCCGGCTCACCCGAGCCCGAGCGCCACGCGCTCTCCCTCGTCGCCTGGTGCGAGGGGGTGATGTTCTCGTGCGCCGTCGGCTCCTTCCACGCGACCGTGCCGAGCCGCGCGGAACTCCGCACCGGCTTCGACGAGTTGCTCCGGGGCATGCTCGGACGCCGCTGACCGCCCGGGCACGGCGGAATACGGTGGCGCGCCCGGTGAGCGTGGGGCACTATGCCGCGCATGACCACCGAACGCATCGAATCCGTCCCCCGCGTCGAGCCTTCCACCACCTCGGGCGAGCGCGAAGCACTGGAGCAATGGCTCGACTTCCATCGTGCGACCCTCGCGAGGAAGTGCGAGGGGCTCGACGACGCCCAACTGCGCACCGCGTCCGCCCCGCCCTCGGACCTCACCCTGCTGGGCCTCGTCCGCCACATGGCGGAGGTCGAGAACGGCTGGTTCCGCCTCGTCCTGGCCGGTGAGGAGGCGGGCCGGGTCTATGTGACCGAGGAGAACCGGGAGAGGGACCTCCACTTCACCGACGAGGACACCTACGAGGAGGCGTACGCCACCTGGCAGGCGCAGATCGCCCACGCGCGCACCCTGGCCGCCGGGCGCGGTCTCGACGACCTGGCCTCGGGCAGCCACCGCAGCGGGGAGCCTTTCAACCTCCGCTGGATCTACCTGCACATGATCGAGGAGTACGCCCGCCACAACGGGCACGCGGACCTCATCCGGGAGCGGATCGACGGCGAGACCGGCGACTGATCCGGTCAAGGCCGGCCCTCCGGCGGCTCACCCGTGCGGGGCATTCCCCGCCGGTAGGGGCGCGAAGATCGCTGCCGGGACAGCAGAGTTGCGCGCGTGCATGGAACCCGAACCCGAACCACAGCGAAGATCCTGGTCGGGGCGGCCGTGGCCGCCCTCGCGGGCTGCGTCTCGGTGGACGCCCCGCCGACGGCGCCCGTCTCCGCCCCCGCCGCCGAGACCGTGGGCCCCGCGCCCCAGGAGGTGGCGCCCCAGATCTTAGAGGGCCCGGCCCTGGAGGCCCTCGAAGCGGCGCTCCCCCCTCCCCCGCCGACGGCCCCGCCCCGCGCGACCGCCACGCCGGACGTACGCCGAGGGGCGACGGCCCCGCCGCACACGGCGGCGCCGCGCCCCGAGTCCCTGGCGCCGCGGCGTGAGCTTCCGCGTCCGGCGGCCGGACCGGCGCTCCCGGAGCTGCCGAAGCTCACCGGCCTGCCGAAGAACCCGCCGGTCTCCAGGGCGGACGTCTGCGACCTTGGTCAGCGGTACGGGGGCTGGGCCCCGGACAGCGACCAGTCCAGGATCTGTCACGGCACGTACGGCCGCTGAGATCCGCGGCCGGCTCCCACGAGAGCCCGGCTCCCGGGCCCGCCGTCACGCTCCTCCGCCGAGGGCCCGGACCCCGGGCCCGTCGCGAGACCCGGCTACCCGGCCCGTCACTCCGCCCGAAGCCGCTGTTCCAGGCGCTGGATCGCCGCCCGCACCCCGTTGCCGTAGCCGTCGTCGTCGAGGTGGTCCGAGGCGGCGCGGGCCCGGTCCAGATGGACCCGTGCGGCGTCGGGCCGCTGGAGCTTGACGTAGTCGGCGGCCAGGTTGAGGTGGAGCGAGGGGTAGAGCGCCCGGAGTGCGACCGCCGAGCCGTGCTCGGCGGTCCGCTCGTCGGCGAGGCCCTCCGCCGCGCTGAGGGCACGCAGGTCCCAGGCCAGCTCGGTGTCGGGGTCGTCCTGTGCGTCCGCCATGTAGTGCGCGAGGGTGCACCGGTGCAGCGGGTCCCCGTCGGGGCCGATCTGCTGCCAGAGGAGTCCGAAGCGGTTGCGGGCCTCCTCACGGTCGCCGCCGTGGAGCAGCATCATGGCCTGCCCGATCCTGGTCAGGACCCCGTCGTCCGACACCTGCTGCTGCTCGGTCACCGCGACCTCCACCCGCTCACCCACTGGGAGAGCCGACGCTAGCCGCACCCGGGCCGGATCGGGCCGAGGCTCAGCCGAGGTCCGGGATGCGCCAGTCGATCGGCTCGTGTCCCTGGGCCGCGACGGCCGTGTCGATCTGGGTGAAGGGCTGCGATCCGAAGAACTTCTTCGCCGAGAGGGGCGAGGGGTGGGCGCCCTTCACCACGACGTGCCGCTCCTCGTCGATGAGGGGGAGCTTCTTCTGCGCGTAGTTGCCCCAGAGGACGAAGACGGCGGGGTCGGGCCGCGAGGCGACGGCGGTGATCACGGCGTCCGTGAACTTCTCCCAGCCCTTGCCCTTGTGCGAGTTCGCCTCGCCGGAGCGGACGGTCAGCACGGCGTTGAGCAGGAGGACGCCCTGGTCGGCCCACGGCATCAGATAGCCGTTGTCCGGGATCGGGTGGCCGAGCTCGGCCTGCATCTCCTTGTAGATGTTGCGCAGGGAGGGCGGGGTCTTCACGCCGGGCCGGACCGAGAAGCAGAGGCCGTGGCCCTGTCCCTCGCCGTGGTAGGGGTCCTGACCGAGGATCAGGACCTTCACCTTGTCGTACGGAGTGGCGTCGAGGGCGGCGAACACCTCGTCCTTCGGCGGGAAGACCGGTCCCTTGGCCCGCTCCTCCTCGACGAACTCGGTGAGCTGGGCGAAGTACGGCTTCCGCAGCTCCTCGCCGAGAACACCCCGCCAGGACTCGGGCAGCATGCTGGTGTCGGTCACGGTCAACAACCTCCGGTGGACGTTCCTGTTACTCCGTCCACGAACCTACCGGGGGCCACTGACAGTGGCCCCCGGCAGCCCTTCTACCAGCTGGCCCGGCGGTACAGCTCCCAGACCTGCATGACCGTCTGCGGGTCGAGCGCGCGCTCGCCGCCGCCGATGTCGTCGCCGGCCGCGATGTACAGCTTGCCCTGCCACAGCGGCAGCAGCCGGACGTCCTGGACCAGGATCTCCTGGGCCTCCACGAACTCGTCCGTGACGGTCCCGCGGTCGCTCTCGCGACGGGACTTCGGGAGCAGCTCGCCGGTGATCCTGGGGCTCACGTACGGCGTACCGAGGACGTTCTCCTTGCCGATGAACGGCGCGACGAAGTTGTCCGGGTCCGGGAAGTCGGGGAACCAGCCGCGCCCGAAGACCGGGTACTCGCCCTTCTGGTAGCCCTCCTGGAACTCCGTCCAGGGCTTCCCGTGGAGGGTGACCTCGAAGAGGCCGGACTCCTCGAGCTGGCGCTTGAGCTCCTTGAACTCGGCGGCCGTGGAGGAGCCGTACCGGTCCGTGGTGTACCAGAAGGTCAGCTCGACGGGATCGGTGATGCCCGCGTCGCGGAGGATCTTCTCGGCCTTCTTGGCGTTCGGCATGCCGTAGCGGTCGAAGAACTTGGTGGTGTGGGCGGCGATGCCCTTGGGCACCATCGAGTACAGGGGCTCGGCGGTGCCCTGGTAGACCTTGTTGACCAGTTCGTCGCGGTCGACGAGCTGGGCGATGGCCTTGCGGACAGCGGGCTTGGCGACCGTGGGGTCCTGGGCGTTGAAGACCAGGTACCGGATGTCGGCGCCCGTCGACTCGATGAGCTGGAGGCCCTTGTTCTCGGGCTTGTCGTCCTGGAGTTCGACGACCTCCTCGGCGGTGAGGCCGCGGTAGGTGGCGTCGATCTCCTCCTTCTTGAGCGCGGCGACGAGCGCCTCGGACTCGTTGAAGTACTTGATCGTGACGCCGCCGTTCTTACGGTCGGCGAAGCCCTTGTAGGTCGGGTTCTTGGTCAGCTCGGCCGTCTTCTTCTCGGTGTACGAGTCGAGGACGTACGGTCCCGAGCCGGTGACCTTCCCGTCCTTGCCACGAAGCCGGTCGGCCGGGTAGTCGGCGGGGTCCACGATCGACATCGCGGGGGTCGCCAGGATGAAGGGGAAGGTGGCGTCCGACTTGTTGAGCCGGAACACGATGGTGCGGTCGCCGACGGTCTCGATCTTGTCGAGCGAGCCGAGCATCCCGTTGGGACCGCCCTTGTGGTCGATCGTGCGGATGCGCTCGATCGAATACTGCACGGCCTTGGCGTCCAGCTTGTGCCCGTTGGAGAACGTGAGGCCCTCCACGAGCTTGCACTCGAAGACCCGGCTGGCCGTGTCGGAGAACTTGCATTCGGCGGCGTCCGAATCCGGGGTGGTACTTCCTGTGGGGAAGCTCACCAGGGTCTGGAAGACATTCCGGAAGAGCTCCCAGGAATTGTCCCAGGCTGCGGCCGGATCAAGCGTGGTGGGAGAACTCGTCGTGCCGATGACGATTCTCTGATCCCCGGCGGATTCACTGTCCGAGAAGACACTGCATCCGGACACCAGGGATATGGACACAAGGGCTGCAGCGGCCTGCAGACTGGTCCGGTTGAACACGTGCACGCTCCTCGTTCAGCCAGGGGTCGGCCGACGATACCGCAGCACCCCGTCAGGTCAATGTTCGAGCCTGACGGGGCACTTGAGGCATTCGGCGTATAACCGGGTTCAATCCGGACACTGAATCCGGAAAGTGTCCGATTATCGGTCACCCGACTCCGGCGTTCAGGAAAATCCCGCCGTCGACGACGAGCGTCTGGCCGGTGATCCACTCCGACTGGGAGGAGGTGAGGAAGGCGGCCGCGCCGCCGATGTCCGAGGGCTCGCCGAGCCGGCCGAGCGGATAGGCGGCGGCCGCCTCCGCTTCCCGGCCCTCGTACAGCGCCTGCGCGAATTTCGTCTTCACGACGGCCGGGGCAATGGCATTGACGCGCACGAGCGGGGCGAATTCATGCGCCAGCTGCAGAGTGAGATTGACCATCGCGGCCTTGCTCATTCCGTATGCGCCGATGAAAGGCGAGGCGGAGACGCCGGCGATCGAGGCGATGTTCACGATCGCGCCGCCGTGCTCCTTCTGCCAGGCGTGCCAGCTCCGCTGGGCGAAGCCGAGCGCCGAGACCACGTTGGTCTCGAAGACCTTCCGGGCCACCCCGAGGTCCAGATCGGCGATGGGACCGAAGACCGGGTTCGTACCGGCGTTGTTGATCAGGAAGTCCAGCCGGCCGAAGCCGTCCATCGCCGCCTCGACGGCGGCGGCCTGGTGGACCTCGTCGTGGGCCTTGCCGGGGACGCCGATCGCCCGGTCGGCCCCGAGCCGCTCGACGGCCTCCTTGAGGGCCTCCTCGCCGCGGCCGGTGATGACGACCCGGTCGCCGCGGGCGACGAGCGCCTCGGCGATGCCGTAGCCGATGCCCCGGCTCGCGCCGGTGACGAGGGCGACCTTGCCGGAGAGCTCCGGCCGTGCTTGTGCGGTCATGTCCGCCTCGTTCCTCTCGCTGCCGGTGGTCAGTTGAGCGGGCCGCCGGCCACGTACATGACCTGGCCCGAGACGAAGCCGGCGTCGTCGCCCGCGAAGAAGGCGATCGCGTTGGCGACGTCCTCGGGGCGGCCGACCCGCTGCACCGGGATCATGGACGCGGCGGCGGCCTGGAACTCCTCGAAGCCCATGCCGACGCGCTCGGCGGTCTGCGCGGTCATCTCGGTGACGATGAAGCCCGGGGCGACGGCGTTGGCGGTGACGCCGAACTTGCCGAGCTCCTTGGCGAGGGTCTTGGTGAGGCCCTGCAGACCGGCCTTCACGGCCGAGTAGTTGGCCTGACCGCGGTTGCCGAGCGCCGAGGAGGAGGAGAGCGAGACGATCCGGCCGAAGCCCGCGTCCACCATGTGCTTCTGACAGGCCTTCGCCATCAGGAACGCGCCCTTGAGGTGCACGTTCATGACGAGGTCCCAGTCGGACTCGGACATCTTGAAGAGCAGGTTGTCGCGGAGCACACCCGCGTTGTTGACGAGGATCGTCGGCGCGCCGAGCTCGGCGGCGACGCGCGCGACGGCGGCCTCCACCTGGGCGCTGTCGGAGACGTCGCAGCCGACCGCGAGGGCGGTGCCGCCCGCGGCGGTGATCTTCTCGACGGTGTCCTTGCAGGCCGCCTCGTCGAGGTCGAGTACGGCGACGGCGCGGCCCTCGGCCGCGAGGCGGAGCGCGGTGGCGGCCCCGATACCCCGTGCGGCACCCGTGACGACGGCTACGCGCTGCTCGGTGGTGGACATGCTGGTTCTCCTCGCCCTTGGATCGTCCCTGGTCGCGGTCGAACCCGGTCACCCGCTCCTGCGTCCCGCACATGAGCGACCGCTTAGTATCGTCCGCAGAACGAGACGCTAGAAGCCCTGGCACCCGGTGTCAACGGCCCACCGGGTGCACCGGGTCACTCCCCGTCGCCGGGCGTGGCGGCAGACCTGCCCGCTCAGCGCACCAGCAGGTCGAGCAGCCGCTCCACCTCGGCCTCCGGGTCGGTGGTGAGACCGGTGTGGACGGGGCCCGGCTGGACGACCGTGGAGCGCGGCGCGATCAGCCAGCGGAAGCGGCGCCCCGCGTCGTCCGGCGCGGCCTGACCGGCGGCGTCACCCCCGAGGCAGACCCCCTCGACGGCGCGCAGCGCCGCCCGGACTCCGGCCACGTCGGCCGCCGGGTCGAGCACCGACAGCTTCCCCTCGTCCAGATGGGTACGGGCGCCCACGAAGGACCGGGCGCGGCAGTAGACGACCACCCCGGCGTTGAAGCACTCGCCGCGCTCGACCCGCGGCACCACGCGCAGCAGCGCGTACTCGAAGACATCGCGGTGGGTCACGGGGTGCTGTCCTTCTCGGTGGAGTGCGTCCGGGGCGCGAGGCGCTCGGCCAGCCAGCCGGGCGGCTGCTGCGGCCGGTTCTCGGTGCGCGGACCGAGCGTGATCCGCTCGTGGATGGTGGCGGCGCGCGGCAGCAGCGCCCCGACGTACGCGGCGCGCACCTCGTCCGTGCTGTCGAAGCCGGGCTCGTCGACGAGCCACTCGTCGGGTACGTCGGCGGCGATCTCGTCGAGCAGCTCGCGGGTGACGAGCGGCGCGAGCTCTGCGGCAGCGGCGGCGACGTCGGGCCCGAAGGGGGCGAGCGCGTGGTCGGAGGCGTCGTAGGGCTTGGCGGCGGAGGCCTGCGCGCCCTTCCAGTTGTGGTGCCAGATCATGGTGGCGCCGTGGTCGATGAGCCACAGGTCGCCGTGCCAGACGAGCATGTTCGGGTTGCGCCAGGAGCGGTCGACGTTGTTGATGACCGCGTCGAACCAGACGACCTTGCCGGCCTCGGCGGGGTCCACCTCGTACGCCAGCGGGTCGAAGCCCAGCGAGCCGGGCAGGAAGTCCATGCCCAGGTTGAGTCCGCCGCTCGCCTTGAGCAGCTCCTGTACCTCCTGGTCGGGCTCGGAGAGCCCGATGACCGGGTCGAGCTGGATGGTGACGAGTTCCGGCACCCGCAGCCCGAGCCTGCGGGCGAGCTGCCCGCAGATGACCTCGGCGACCAGGGTCTTGCGGCCCTGACCCGCGCCGGTGAACTTCATGACATACGTACCGAGGTCGTCGGCCTCGACGATCCCGGGAAGCGAGCCGCCCTCACGCAAGGGGGTGACATAGCGGGTCGCTGTCACTTCTGTAAGCATTCGCCCAGGCTATCCATTCCTCCGGCCCGGCCGTCCGCCACGGCGTTCCGAGCCGTCCGGGCCCCCGCCCCACGCGGGCCGGACGGTTGTGACCGCCTGCCCCGCGCGGACCGGGCGGCCGGGGCGGCGCGCCCCGCCGAGAGCGAACATCCTTGGATCCGGGCCCTGTTGCGTGAAGGCTGGGGGCACACATCCCGGATCCCGGAGGCGTTCCATGACCGCCGAGCACGCGAACACCCTGTACGAGGCCGTGGGCGGTGCCGACGCGCTGCGCCGGCTCTCCGAGACGTTCTACGAGGCGGTCCTGGCCGATCCCCTCCTCGCGCCCGTCTTCGCCGACTTCACCGCCGCGCACGTCGAGCACGTGGCCGTGTGGCTGGCGGAGGTGTTCGCGGGACCCGCCGACTTCACGGCGGAGCTCGGCGGGCACCAGGCCCTGCTCCGCGCCCATCTCGGGCTCGGCATCACGGAGGAACAGAGGTTGCGCTGGATGGAGTTGATGACGGCGGCCGTGGAGAAGGAGCTGCCGGACGACGCCCTGCTGCGGCGCCGGGTGGTGGAGTACTTCGACTGGGGCACACGGATCGCCAGGGACGTCTCCGCCTCGGCACCGGGCACGGATCTCGGCGAACCCGGTCCCACCCCGCGCTGGGGCTGGAACGGGCTCGCCTGACCACCGCGGCACCGAGGCCGCCGCGCCCAGCCCCGGGCGGCAAGGCCGGAGAAGCTGCCGACAAGGCACCCCCTAGGGTGTGGGGATGCCCTCGCGAACCCTCCTGACCAGCGCTTCTCTCGCCGACGCGGCTCTCCTCACGCATACGGAGCAGGGCCGCGCGTGGCCGCTCCTGGTGTGGGTCCCCGGGCCGGGCGTGCGCATGGTGTCGAGCGCGGTGCTCGGCGGCGGCATCGGCGAGCGGGCATGGGTGCTCAACGCCCAGGTCCCGCCCGGCTACGACCGGCTCGACCCGGTCGCCCACCTCCGCGACCTGGCCGCCGGGGCGGGTGTGGAGGGCGCGGGTGTGGGGCTCATGACGGCGGCCTCGGTGAGGGACCGGTGCCACGCCGTGGACGGCGGTGTGCGGGCCGTGGTCACCGCGGGGATAGGGGTACGGGGCTGGGCCGCCGCACCGGGTGCCGGCGGCGTCACCGTTCCCCGGCCCGGGACGATCAACATCATCGTGTCGCTGCCCGTGCCCCTGACGGACGCGGCGCTCGTCAACGCGGTCGCCACCGCCACCGAGGCGAAGGTGCAGGCCCTGGTGGAGCTGGGCGCGGACGCTTCCGGCACCCCCACGGACGCGGTCTGCGTGGCCGCCCCCGTGGCCACCGGCCCCGGCACGGCCGCCGAGCCGTTCGCGGGCCCTCGTTCCCTCTGGGGCGCACGCCTTGCCCGCGCGGTCCACGGGGCGACACGAGCGGCGTGCGCGGGCATGATCACCGCCTAGGGCCGATCCAGGCGGGCGGCAGCAGTCCGATCTCGTCGTGGTGCCGCAGGGTCCGGGCCGTCACGCCCGGCATCCGGGCGACCTCCGCGGTGGGCCAGGCCTCCCCGGGAGCACGGCCGGGCGGCGCGACTCACCCGTGTGAGAGGAGTGCCGCCGTGAGTTCGGCCGCCCGCCGGTGCCAGAGCTGGGCGCCGCGCAGCATGGCGTGCCCGCCCGTCGGCATGGGGATGCCCGCGGCGTCCGCGCCCGCCGCCCGGGCCCTGCGGACGAAGTCCCAGGACGCGCGGGCGGACGTGACGCGGTCGGTCTCGTCGTGGAGCAGGTAGAGGCGCCGGCCGCCGAGGTGGTCCACGGGTTCGTCCGTGGGGCACCAGGGCGCGAGGGCGACGACACCCCGGACGGCCGGGTCGCCCGCGGCGCGGAGGGCGGCCCGGCCGCCCATGGAGTGGCCGAGGAGGACGACGGGTACGGGTCCGGCCCGTTCCCGGAGGCGTACGAGGGCACTCTCGGCGTCCCGGGCGGCGTCGGCGCTCGGCCCGTTCCAGCCGCGGTGGCGGTAGCGCACCTCGGCGATCAGCACGTCCCGGCCCCGGACGGCGCGGGTCACGGCAGCGGCGAAGGGGCGCATCCGCAGGGCGGGAAAGTTGAGGGCGGGCGGCGGTTCGATGCCGTCGGCGCGGCCGCCGTGGAGCAGCAGCACCGCCGCCGTGGGCGCGGCGGGCGCGCTGCGGACGACGAGGGACCCGGGATCGGCACGCCGGGTACGGCACAGCGTCATCGGGCGCCCGCCCCGCTGCCACGCCGGCGCGGTGGTCTGCGGGAGCGTCCACTCGTGCGGGCCGCGTGTCCGGGCTGCTGCGCCATGAGGGGCCTCCAGGAGTCGCTTGCCGCCTCCCCGATGGAGCGGTCCGCTCACGACACGGGGGAGACGACGGTGAGGCCCGCAGTCTGCCAGGTCGTACGGGTCGTCAGATACCGACCCCGGAGATCGGGTCGGCCCCCTGGGACTCACGGCGTGCCCGGCGTGCCGGTGGGCGCGGCCGGGGCGGGGCAGGCGACCGTGCCCGGACGTACGGAGAGCTTGAGCTTCGGGGTGGTGAGGAGGCCCGGGATCTGGAAGTCCTGGGCGGTGCCGACGATCCGGTCGAACTTGGCGTACCGCGCCTGGATGCCGAAGCGGTGCTGCGGGCTGTCGAGCGGATTGACGACGTACGCGCCGCCGGCGTCCTTGACGGTCTTCACGTCGGCGCCGTTGGTGTTGAGGTCGACGACGCCGTCCATGTCGAGGACTCCGGTGGCGTTCCGCAGGTCGAGGACGGTGTTCTTCGTCCTGATCTCCCACGAGCCGGGGTCGTCGTCGCCGAGGGTGAGGAGCAGCGTGTACGTGGCTCCCCCGATCTGCTGCCGCCGGCTGAGGCAGAGGCCGTTGAGCATCCCGTCCGCGAATCCCATGCGGAGCACCCGTACGGTTCCGCTCGAGCCGTCGGCCCGTACGACGGTCTGGTCGACGACGGCGGCGCCGTACTGCGTCCCGTACAGGCTGCTGGTCGTGAAGTCGACGGGCTGGTCCTGGATCTGGAGGCCGACGGCGAGGGCGCCGCTCGCCATGGCGGAACCGAGGCCGCCGGCCGCCAGGAGCGCGGGCAGGGCGACGGCGAGGGAGCGGCGCCAGTGGGTACGCCCTTCCGGGCTGAAGCTCTCGGGGCTCATGGGGTGGTCACCGTGATGGTTCCGGGGAGGTGGACGGGGTTGTCGGTGGAGTCGAGGGCCGCGTGGTCGTCGACGGTACGAATGGCGTAGATGTCGCCGACGAAGTCCTCGGCCCCGGCGGTGAGGGGGATGAGGGAGCCGAAGAAGTCGAGGAGGCCCTGCACTCCGCAGATCTTGACGAGGACGCGGACGCAGACGTGGGAGATGCTGCCCCACATCGTGGTCGTCTCGGGTCTGCCCGCGCTGTCGTAGCCGCCGAGTGAGCCCTCGTCGGGGACGTCGATGGTGACGGTGTGGCCGGCGGCGCGCTGGGTCACGTTCATGTGCGAGCGGATCTTGAGCTTGGTGAAGGTGTACTGGTTGGTGACGCGGGTCGTGCCGTCGGAGAGCCGGATGGTGACGTTCTTCTCCACCGTCATGGAGACGGCGACCATGCCGGCGATGGTGACGTGCAGCGGGTCGGGGGAGGGCAGGAAGGGCGCGCCCATCGGTTCGACGGCGGCGGCGGCCCCCGCGGCACGGCTCGGCTGCCCCGGCCAGACGGCGGTCAGGACGGCGAGGACGAGTGCCAGGGCCACGGCGAGGGCCTTGCGGCGTGGCCGGGCGGGAGAACCGGCGAGGGTCTCGCGGCGGCAGCCCCGTGTACCGGCCGGCGCCGCCACCCCCGCTCCCCCGGCCGCCGGCGCCTCGGCCGCCCCGGTCGCGCTCACCCCTCCACCGCCGCCCGGCGGCGCGGCCGTTTGGCGCCCCAGCCCACCATCATGGATCCGCCGAGGACGCCGAGCGTCATGCCGAGCAGGAAGCCGCCGAGGTTGGAGACGACGAGCGAGACGACCGCGAGGACCACGCCGATGAGTCCGAGGGTGTAACGCTGCGCGGGCAGCGCCATCGGGACGAGACCGCAGAGGATCATCCCGCCGCCGACGAGGTAGCCGGCCACTCCCCCGAAGCCCGTGCTCACGATCAGCTGCAGGGAGCTCAGGGAGAACTTGAGGACGGTCCAGCCCCCGGCGACCAGCCAGACCCCGCCCCAGAACGGCCGGGTACGGCGGAAGGCGCGGAACCACCCGTACGCGGACCTCGCCCGGCTCAGCATGTGGAGGCCGTTCCCGTGACGACCCTGATCTTCAGGTCGGGCAGCACGAGCGCGCCCGCCATCTCGGCGTCGTAGGCGGTGGCGTTGAGTCCGTGCAGCGTGATGGAGCTGCCTCCCTCGCCGCCCGCCGAGCCGAGCCCGAACCCGCCCGGCAGCGCTCCCGTGAGCGGCTTGCCCGCCACGGTGACCTGGTCGGCGGACTGGCCGAGGACCGCGTTCTGGAGGGTGGTGGGGCCGTACGCCTGGAGTTCGGTCGCCTGGATGTAGAGGTTCGAGGCGTCGATGTCGGTGGTGAAGGTGCCCGGCGGGGTGGCCGTCACCTTCTGGCCGCCCGTCAGGAGCAGGGAGTACGGGACTCCCGCGATCGTCTGGTGGACGATGCCGCAGAGACCGGCGAGCCCGGCGCTCGCGAAACCGACGCGTGCCATGGCGGTGTTGGTGGTCGTGGTGCCGTCCGGGCGTCCGACGGCTGGGGTGTTGACGATGGCGCCGAAGCCGCTGCCCTCGACCCCGTTGGACGTCAGGGTGAACGGCTGCCCGGCGACGCTGAAGTTGGCGGCGAGGGCGCCCTGCGCCAGTGCCGTGCCGAGGGCGCCGATGGCGAGGGCCGAGGGGACGAGGGCGAGCGCGCCGCGCCCCCAGCGGGTGCCGCGCCGGGTGCCGTCGGCCGCTTCGGCGAGCATCCGGGCGTTCCAGTCGGTGGCGGCGCGGGGGGCGGCCGTACGCATCCGGGCGAGGGACGGGCCGATGCGGCGCGCACCGGAGAGGCGGCGCGGGCCGGAGCCGGGGTGAGTCATACGGATCCGCTCCCGACGGACATGGGGGGCAGGGAGGTCGTGGCGGCGGGCCGGGTACGACGGAGGAGGCCGCCGCGCCGCTTGGCGGGCTTCTCGGGGAGCCAGGCGAAGGCCATGGAGCCGCCGAGGACCGAGAGGACCATGCCGACGAAGAGGCCGCCGAGGTTCGACAGGGGGAAGGAGGCGACCCCCGCGATCACGGCGATGACACCGGCGGTGTGGCGCTGACCGGGCATCAGCAGCATGAGCAGGGCCATCGCCATGAGGACGGCACCGCCCGCCATCCCCGCGATCCCTCCGACGCCGACCTGGAGGATCTTGCCGAGCGGGGCCATCGGCAGGAAGAGGATGACGAACCCGCCGAGCCCGGTCCAGACGGTCGCCCAGAACGGCCGGGTGCGGCGCCAGCGCCGGAAGGCCGCCCGCGCCCCGTGGGGCGGCGGGGCCGGATCGGCGGTGGGTGGGGCGAGATCGTCGGAACCGGGGCTCGGCTCGGGCGGCGGATCTGTGCGCATGAGGGCCTCGCAGTCGGTGTCGGGGGGGGGGGGGGGGGGGGGGGGCGGGCCCCCCCCCCCCCCCCCAAACCCGCCCCTCACAGGGCGCGGGACCCGGCTCGTGGCGGCGCCGGTCGTGCGGTCACGCGGGTTCGGCCGGCTCAGCAGCCCTTGTCGCCGTGGGCGATGCCGATGGCCAGGTCCGGCAGGGTGATGGCGCCGGAGATGGTGGCGCCGTTGGCGTCGGCGTTGAGGTTCTTGATGTCGGTACGGCCTCCGGTGGCGTCCAGACCGAACTGGCCCGGGGTGCCGTCGGTGATGCCGGAGCCCTTGATCCCGGCGCCGTCGGCGGCGGCGCCGATGACGTTCGGGGTGGTGTCGCTCGCGTGGAGGGTGGCCGTGGCCGCCTTGAGGGACTGCGCGTCCAGGACCAGTTTGTCGGCCTGGAGTCCGGCGCCCGCGACGAGCTGGTCGCTGGTGAGCGGGGTGGCCGCGGCGGGCGAGGAGATGTTGAGCGACCAGGTGCCGAGGCTGCCGATCACCGGGAGGGCGACGGACTGGACGGCGTGGACACAGATGCCGTCGAGGCCCGCCTTGGCGATGCCGACCTCGGCGGCGCCCTTGGCCCCGCCTGCGTCGACGGTGTGCATGACCGCTCCGATGCCCTGTGGAGCCGCCACCGTCCTGGAGCTGAGGGTGAAGGGGACGCTGGTCAGCGAGAGGTTCGCGGCGAGCGCGCCCTGCGCCATGGCCGTGGCCATGGCGGCGACGGCCGCCGTGGCGGGCACGGCGAGGAACGCCGATCTGCGCCAGCGGGTGAAGCCTCTGGTCTCGTGCTGCATGTGATCTCCAACCGTCGTCCCGCACAAGCCGCGCGGGTGGGGAGGTGTACACAGCCGTGCGTCTCGCGGCCGGATGGTCGGAGGCGGGTGACACTCTGCGGCTGCCTGTTCGAGAATTGGACACTCTCTTATGGAGTGTCAACAGTTCGGACAATCCTGGGAAGAATTCCCGCTGGACTAGGCTTGGCCGATGCCACGGTTCAGGGAGACGGTCCGGACACTGCTGCGCGAGCGCCTGCTGGACGCCGCGTACGAGGCGGTCGCGGACCGCGGCTTCGACAAGCTGCGCATGGCGCACCTGGCCGGCGCGGTCGGTGTCAGCCGTCAGACGCTGTACTCGGAGTTCCCCTCCAAGGAGGCCGTCGGCGAGGCTCTCTTCCAGCGCGAGCTGGAGCGCTGTCTCGTCGGCATCCAGGCGGGCCTGGACGCCCACCGTGACGATCTGCGCGCCGCCGTGGAGGCGGCCGTCGGCTTCACGCTCACGCTGGCCGGCCGGAACCCGCTGATCAAGGCCATGCTGACCAGCACGGGCGAGGACGGTCTCCTCTCGTATCTGACGACGCGGTCGGCGGCGGCCTTCGACATGGCGACGGCGATGGCCGACGCGTATGTCACGGAGGCATGGCCGACGATCGATCCGGTGGCGCGCGAACTCGCGGTGGACGCGGCCGTCCGGCTCACGGCGAGCCATATCGTCCAGGCCTCCGCCTCACCCGAGGAGTCGGCCCGTCGCATCGCGGACACGGTGGTCCGTATCGCCTTGAGCACGGGCCACGAGAGCGTCCCGCCCGCGGGCGGGGCCCGGGCCGAGTCCCGGAACGTCTAGCCGGACCCCGACGCCGAGCCCTACCCCGACCCCGATACCGCCCCCGAGGGCTCAGGGACTCGGCCCCCGGTACTCCTCCAGGACGGGCCTGTTGCCGATGTCCGCTGCCGTGGAGACCGGGAAGGCCCGGACGCCGACCCTGCCCTCGATCCGCACGATCTCGCCCCAGCCGTACGCCCGCGAGTCGTCCGACAGATCGGGGTTGTCCCCCAGGTAGAAGAAGGCCCCCTCGGGTACGTTCCGCAGCTCGGACCGCGCGGACCGTGTCCCGTCCGGTCCGCAGCACGCGCCCGTACGGTGGGCCTGCGCCGCCCACTGGGGCGCCACCACCCGGCGTACGGGTCCTCGGCCGCTCTCCTGGAGGAGGACCTGGAAGGGTTCCTCCGGCGTGGAGACGATCGCGACCCGGTCACCGGGCAGCCCGATCACCCGCTTGACCAGCAGGGCGTCCTTGGCGGAGGCGCGCAGCAGCACCACGTCGAACCGGCGCGCCTCCCCCGCCGAGCCCGGCGCGACAAGGACGCGGTCCCCCTCGTGAAGGGTCGGGGCCATGCTCGTACCGTCGACCCGTACGCCGAGGGCCGTCACGGCCACGGCCGCGACGAGGCAGAGCACGACCCCGGTCCCGAGCAGGGCACCGACGGCCCTGCGCACGTCGGTCGGGGGCGGGTGGGGGTCCGGGGGCCGCGGGGCGCCGGACCGGTCGATTTCGGTCATGGCGGGACGGTAGGACGGGCGTCGGGCGGCGGCTGTGACCGTACCGCTCAGGGTTGTTGACCGCGAGCACTCCGGGTCGCCACGACAGGTCACGGTCCCCGCCCGTGCGACCGCCCCTCCCCTTCGACGGCGGAACGGGCACACGAGGCGACCCGGGCCCGGTACGCCCGGGGCGTCTCGCCCGTCCAGCGCCGGAACGCCCGGTGGAACGCGCTGGGTTCGGAGAACCCGAGCCGGCGCGACAGCCGTTCGATCGAGATCCGTCCCGCCGCCAGCTCGGCGATGGCGTGGTCGCGCCGCACCTGGTCACGCAGCCGCTGATACGTGGTTCCCTCGGCGGCCAGTCGGCGGCGCAGGGTCTGCGGGCTGACGGACAGCCGGTCGGCGAGCTCCTCGGGCGTCGGCACCGGCCCTTCGGGCAGCGCCCGCCCGATCAGATGCCGCACCCGGCCGGTCACCGTACTGCCGTAGTCGGCGCGGACGAGCACGTCGACGGGGGCGCGGCGGAGGAAGACCTTGAGCGCGGCGGCGTCCCGCAGGACCGGTTCGTCGAGGTCCGCGCGGTCGAAGACGACCGCGGTCCGTGCCGCGCCGAAGACACAGGGCGCCGCGAACAGGAGGGCGTACTCCCGGGCGTGCCGGGGCTCGGGGTGGACGAACTCGACCCGGCGCAGACCGATCCGTCGCCGGACGAGCCAGCCGGCGAAGCGGTGCGCGACGAGGACGGTGGACTCGGCGCCGAAGTGGAGGGGGTCGTCGTATCCGGAGACGTCGAACTCCATCCGGGCCTCGTCGACGCCGTCGTCCCAGGTCCCGCCCACGCCGTCGACGACGCCCCTGCTCCCGTCTCCGGCCCCGCCCGCGACCCCGCCGGGCTCCACGAGCCGGAAGCGCGGTCCGCCCGGGAAGAGGGAGTAGAAGGCCTGGGCCCGCCGGAGCGCCTCGCGCAGGTCACGGCTGCCGTGGACCACGGCATGGGCCATCATCGCGAAGGTGCCGACCTTGCTCGGCGCGCCGCCGAAGCCGATGAGCTCGTCGTCGAGGGTGGCCCACAGCATTCTGACGAGCTGTCCGAACTGTTCCGCGGGGACCCGCGCCGTCCGGTCCGGGTCCCGGGGTTCCTCGATCAGCGCCGGGGACAGGCCGGCTCGGGCGAGCAGCGGCCCGGTGGCGACCCCGCGCCGCTCGGCGCCCAGCAGCACGGCCCGCACGTGATGGGCGCTCACCGACCGCGTCAGCATGCGCGTCTCCCCCGTTCCCGGCCGCGTCCCGCTCCGGGATCGCCGGGGCGCCGAAGCTGGACACTTTCACTGAAGAGTGTCCAGGTTCTGACACTCTACTGAGAACTGTAAGGAAGCGAACGCCCGATCCTGTGAACGGGACACAGCTCACAGCCGTACCTTCGGGCAGATACGACGGACACGACAGTGCACCGAACACACCGAGGGAAGAGGGGCATTACATGAGCGGAGTGGCACGCCGGACGGTGGTCGCGGCGGCGGGCGGAGCGGGCCTCGCGGCAGCACTCACCGCGTGCGGCGGCGGGGGCGGCGGCGCGAACGACAAGGACGCGGCGACGGAGGGCGAGACCCTCGCACGCACCGGGGACATCCCCGTGGGCGGCGGGAAGGTCCTCGCCGACCAGGGCATGGTGATCACCCAGCCCAAGGCCGGCGAGTTCAAGGCCTTCTCCTCGAAGTGCACCCACGCGGGCTGCGCCGTGAGCGGCGTCAAGGACGGGGTCATCGTCTGCCCCTGCCACCAGAGCCACTTCGACGTGTCGGACGGCAGCGTGAAGTCCGGCCCGGCGACCTCCCCCCTGCCGCCGACGCCGATCCAGGTGGTGGGCGACGCGATCAGCCTCGGCTGACGGCACCCCGGAGGCCGCCTCGAACGACGGCGCCTCGGGGTCAGCCCCGGTCCGCGGCGCCCCCGGTGGCCCCGGAACGCCTCGGGAGCCTCCAGCACGCCAGCACCTCGTCGGTGGTGGTGATCGTGGCGACGAGGGCGAGGGTGTGACGGATCATCGCGGGGGTGTAGTCGGCCGGCACCCCCGCGATGGCGTCCCCGGGCACGACCACCGTGTAGCCGAGGTTCACGGCGTCGAAGACGGCGTTGGGCACGGCCACGTTGGCGGAGACGCCGGTGACGATCAGCGTCCGGCAGCCGAGGTTGCGGAGCAGCGGGTCGACGTCGGTCCCGGCGAGCGGCGACAGCCCGTGCAGGCGCCGTACGACGAGGTCCTCCTCCGCGACCTGGATCGGTTCGGCGATCCGTACCGCCCTGCTCCCGCTGTGCTGCTGGACGGGCAGCCGGGTCGCGGCCCGGAAGAGCCGGGCGTTGCTGTTGGCCCCCCGCCCGTCGGGACGCCGTTCGGCGACGGCGTGGATCACCTGGACGTCCACCTCGTGCGCGGCGGCGACGAGCCGTGCGACATTGCGCAGGGCTCCCGACGCGCGGGCGACGGCGGCCAGTTCGGGCAGGGCACTGTCCGGCCCGACGACCCCCTGCTGGCACTCGACGGTGAGCAGGACGACTCCGCCGTCCGGACCGATCCGCTCGGCGAGCCGCTCCTTGGAACCCCGCCCCTGATCCTGTCCCATGGTCTCTCCCCTTGCACGCGCGCGAATGGCCCCTCATGCTTTCTGACGTCTCATCAGAAATCCAGAAGGGTGCGGACGATGACCGTCGCACAGCGCCGTGGACGCCGGATCATGATGACCCCGGCCGAGCTCGACTCCTTCCTCTGCGAACAGCGCACCTGCCGGGTCGCGACCGTCTCCGCCGACGGCCGCCCGCACGTGAGCGCGCTCTGGTTCGCCTGGGACGGCTCCTCGCTGTGGCTGTACTCGCTGACCCGCAGCCGCCGTTGGGCGGAGCTGCGCGCCGACCCGAGGGTCGCCGTCGTGGTGGACGACGGCGAGGAGTACGGCGAACTGCGCGGGGTGGAGCTGTCGGGCTCGGTCGTCTTCGTCGGCGAGGCACCGCGGACGGGCGAACCCTGCCCCGGGCTCGACGTGCCCGAGCAGCTCTTCGCCGCCAAGAACTTCGGCCTGGACGCGATGCCGCACGACGGCCGGCACGCCTGGATGAGACTGACGCCGGACGCCGTCGCCTCCTGGGACTTCCGCAAGCTGGCGGGCCCCTGAGCGGCCCGGACCTCAGGGCGCCAGAGGCTCGGCCGCCGCGCGCAGCGCCCCGACGACGGCCCGTACGGAGGGGCGGCGGCCCGCGTCGGCGCGCCAGGTGGCGTAGATGTGGCGCCGCACCGTCTGCCGTACGGGAACGAAGACGACGCCGTCCGGCACCGGACGGCCGAGCCGGGGCGTGACGCACACCCCGAGTCCGGCCGCGACGAGCGCCAGCTGTGTGTGGTGCTCCCCCGCGAGATGGCCGATGCGGGGCTCGATGCCCTGGGAGCGCAGGGTGAACATGAGCCAGTCGTGGCAGAACTCGCCCTCCGGCCAGGACACCCACTCCTCGTCGGCGAAGTCCACCAGGTCGACCGCCTCCCGCCCGGCCAGCCGGTGCCCGGCGGGCAGGGCCACGTCGGCGGAGTCGTCGAGGAGATGGGTGCGCTCGAGTCCGCCGGGCACCGGCGCCCGCTTGTTGCTCCAGTCCAGGACGAGCGCGAGGTCCGCGTCGCCGCGCAGCACCGCGCGGACTCCCCGCTCGGGCTCCAGTTCCGTCGTACGGACCAGGAGTTCGGGGTGTCCCTCGCGCAGGGAGGCGAGTGCGGCGGGGAAGAGGCCCCGGGCCGCGGTGGGGAAGCCAGCGACCCGCACCTCGCCCACCACCTGGCCGCGCTGGGCCTCGATGTCGGCCTGGGCCATCTGGACCTGGGAGAGGATCCGGGCCGCGTGCCCGGCCAGCAGCAGCCCGGCGTCGGTGAGCCGTACGCCCCGGCCGTTCTTGGCGAGCAGCTGCTGCCCCACCTCGCGCTCCAGCTTGGACAGCTGCTGGGAGACGGCCGAGGTGGTCACGTGCAGTCCGTCGGCCGCGCCGCTGACCGATCCGTGCCGGGCGACGGCGTCGAGGGTGCGCAGACGCTCCAGATTCAACATGTAAGCGATACTAAGGGAAGGGGTCGAGGAATTCTCGCTTGTCCTAAGACGTCGAGCCCCGCAATCTGAGGGCATGAGCCCCGTAGCCCCGACCTCGCCCTCCTCCCCGCCCACCACGCGCGGCGTCCGCGCACCGCGTCTGCTCGACTGGCGCGTCCGGTTCGGCGTCCTGGCCCTGATCTGGGGCTTCAGCTTTCTTTTCATCAAGGTCGGCACCGAGGGCTTCGCCCCGTTCCAGGTCACCTTCGGGCGTCTTCTGTTCGGTACGGCGGTGCTCGCCGTCGCCCTGGTCGTGAAGCGCGACCGGCTGCCGCGCGGCGCCCGGGTCTGGGGTCATCTGACGGTCGCGGCCTTCCTCCTCAACGCGCTGCCGTTCTCCCTCTTCGCGTACGCGGAGCTGACCATCCCGTCGACCCTGGCGGGCATCTGCAACGCCACGACCCCGCTGTGGGGCATGCTGCTCTCCCTCGTGGCGCTCTCCGAGGACCGTCCGACCCGGGTCCGCGCGGCAGGTCTGGGCATCGGTTTCGTGGGAGTGCTCACCGTCCTCGGCGCCTGGCAGGGCTTCTCGGGACTCGACGTGACCGGTACGGCGCTGGCGCTCCTCGCCTCGTTCAGCTATGCGGTCGGCTGGATCTACGTCCGCAGGACGCTGAGCGGCAGCGGCGTCTCGAACCTCTCGCTGGCCGGCTCCCAGGTGGGTCTCGCGACCCTGCAACTGGCGATCGTCACCCCGCTGTTCACCTCGATCCCGGAGTCGGTGGAGGTGCTGCCACTGCTCGCCGTGATCGCGCTCGGCGCGCTGGGGACGGGGTACGCGATGCTGCTCCAGTACGGGGTGGTCGCGGAGGTCGGTCCGACGACGGCGGCCATGGTCACGTACTTCATCCCGGTGGTCGCCACGGCGGCGGGCGTGGCCGTGCTGGACGAGCAGCTCACCTGGAACACCCCGGTCGGCGCCCTCGTGGTCCTCGCGGGCGCGGCTCTCACCCAGACCCGCACCTCCCGGCGCGCGAACACGAGCCCGCCCGCGGCGCGGGAGCGGACCGCCGTCCCGGAGACGGCCCCGCGGGAGCGGCCCACCGCCCGGGTCTGACCCGGGGGCTGTGACCCACGGGCCACAGCCTTCGCGGCGGCCCGCCTCCCCCCTCCGCGGCCGCGCCCCTACCCGTAGCTCCGCGCCACCACCGGACCGGCCGCCCGCGCCACGGCGTCGGCCAGCGTCTCGACGTCCGCGACGGCGAGGCCGGAGACGGTCAGGCGGATGGCCGGCCCCGTGTTCATCCGGAACCGCGCGCCCGGCGCCACCGCCCATCCCGAGGCGAGGAGCCCCGTCACGGCGCCCGTCTCGTCGGCGACCGGGACCCACACGTTCATGCCGCTGCGTCCATGGGCCTCGACACCGCGCCGGGCGAGGGCCCGTACGAGTCCGTCGCGCCGCTTCCCGTACGCGCGTGCGACGACGGCGGGGTCCACCGCCTCCGCGGCCCAGAGGTGCGCGACGGTCCGCTGGAGAAGCCGGCTGACCCAGCCGGGGCCGAGCCGCTGCCGCCCGAGCACTCGGTCGACGGTCTCGGCGTCGCCGGTGAAGGCGGCGATCCTCAGGTCGGGCCCGTAGGCCTTGGCGACCGACCGGATCAGCACCCAGCGGTCGGTGCCGCCGGCCAGCGGGTGGAGTGGCTGCGCGACGATGCCGTGCCCGTGGTCGTCCTCGACGAGCAGTACGCCGGGGTGCGCGGCGAGGACCCGCCGCAGTTCCCGCGCCCGCTCCTCGGAGACACAGGCCCCGGTCGGGTTCTGCGCCCGGTCGGTGATGATCACCGCCCGCGCCCCGTCCTTCCGGACGGCGCGCTCGACCTCCTCGGGCAGCGGCCCCTCGTCGTCGACGGCGATGGGCACGGGGCGCAGTCCGAGCGCGGGCACCAGGTCGAGGAGGCTGCCCCAGCCCGGGTCCTCGACGGCGACTGCGTCGCCCGGCCGGAGATGGACGGCGAGCACCCGTTCGACGGCGTCGAGGGAGCCCGAGGCGACGCCGACGGGCCCGTCCGGTACGCCGTCCGCGTCGAAGGCGGCGCGCGCGAGTCGCCCGAACTCCTCGTCGACGGGGGCCTCTCCGTACATGCCGGGCCGTTCGGCGTACCGCCGCGCGACATCGGCGAAGGCCTCGCCGAGCGCGGGCAGCAGGACCGGGTCGGGGCTGCCGTTGCTGACGTCGCGGACCCCCGCGGGGGCCTCCACCCGGATGGAGCCGCGCGCGGTCGTGGCGGGGCGCGGGCGTACCCGGCTGCCGCGCCGGCCGTCGGTCTCGATGACCCCGCGTTCGCGCAGGGTGCGGTAGGCGGCGGCGACGGTGTTCGGGTTCACTCCGAGCATGGCCGCCAACTCACGCATGGGCGGAAGGAGTTGACCCGGCTGCAGAGCCCCGGCGCCCACCCCTCTCTCCACGCTCGCCGAGATGTCCGATGCGCGACGACCTTCGATCCGATACTCTCCTAGCACAAATATGAGTATGCACTAGTGCAATGGAGTACGCAATGACCACCGCCGCCGACACGTACGCGCCGACCGACCGGACCGTGCCCACCCGCTCCCGCCAGCGTGCCTCGTACGACAAGGCGCTGGTCCACTCGATACTCGACGAGGCCTACGTCTGCCACCTCGGCTTCGTCCGCGACGGCGCGCCGGTCGTCCTCCCCACGCTCTTCGGCCGCGTCGGCGACCGCCTCTACGTCCACGGCTCCACCGGCTCACGGCCGCTGCGCGCGGCCGGCGACGGCGTGGCGGCACCCGGTCTGCCCATCTGCCTGACCGTGACCCACGTCGACGGCCTCGTCCTCGCCCGCTCCGCCTTCCACCACTCCCTCAACTACCGTTCCGTCGTCGTCCTCGGCACCGCCCACCAGGTCACCGACCCCGAGGAACTGCGCACCGCCCTCGACGCCCTGGTCGACCAGGTCGTCCCCGGCCGCTCCGCCGACTCGCGCCCCGCGAACGCCAGGGAACTCGCCGCCACCGCCGTGATCCGCCTCGACCTGAACGAGGTCTCGGCGAAGGTCCGCACCGGCGGCCCCAACGACGACCCCGAGGACCTCGCCCTCCCCCACTGGTCCGGCGTGGTCCCGGTGCGCGGCGGCTACGGCGCGCCGGTTCCGGCCGACGACCTCGACCCGGCCGTCGCGCTGCCCGGCTACCTGACCGCGCTCTGAGGCGTAGGACACGAGAAGACCGACCGACGACGAAGGACCGGGAGACGATGCTGATCCACCCCTGGGACGCCGCCCACGACGAGGGGGAGTGGCGCGACTGGCTCTCCCGGCACGACTTCGGGCAGCTCGCCGTGAACGGTCTGCCCGGAGATCCGCCGTGGGTACAGCCGATGCACTTCCGGTACGAGGCCGAACCCGGCCCGTACGGCCGGGCCCTGGCCCATCTGGCCCGCCCCAACCCGCTGTGGCACGCCCTGGAGGCGAACCCGGCGGTGCTGCTCAGCGTGGTCGACGACTACGTCTTCGTGCCCGGCACGTGGACGGCCCCGGAGGGCACCCCGTCCGCGCACGGCACCCCCACCTCGTACTACGCCGCCGTCCAGCTGCGCTGCACGGCGCACGTGGTCGACGACCCCGCGGAGAAGGCCGAGCTGCTCAACCGCCAGGTCGCCCACTTCCAGCCGGACGGCGGCACCACCCCGGCCGTCCCGGGCGAGGCCCCGTTCGGCCGCCTCCTGCCCGGCATCCGGGTGCTGCGGCTCGAGGTGACGGAGGTGCGGGCGAAGTTCAAGTACGCGGGCAACAAGCCGCAGGAGGTCCAGGACCACGTCATGGACCGTCTGGCGGAACGCGAGGGCCCCCGCGACCTGGCGGCACGGTCCCACCAACTGCGCCGCCGCACGACCGGCTGACACCGGTACGGGGTGGGGCGAAGCAGCAGAGCCCCGACCCGTACCGGCGGAGGCACGGGCCCCGCCCCGGCTACACCGCCACCGGCTCCCGCCGGCGTTCCGCCGCCGCCGTCCTGGCCTCCGCGAAGGCCAGGCCCGTGACGGCGGTGAGCAGCAGCAGCGTGCCGAGCACGATCGCCGCGGTGAGCCGCTCGCCGAGCAGCGAGACGGCGATCACGGCCGCGCTCACCGGCTCCAGGAGCATGATCACGGAGACCGTGGCGGCCCGCACGACCGCCGCCCCCGCGAAGTACAGCGCGTACGCGAGCGCGGTCGGCACGGCCGCCACGTACACGAGGAGGAGCAGCACGCTCACCGGCGCGTCCGTGTGCGGCACGAGGCCCTCCGCGAGCGCCGCGGGGAACAGCCCGACCGTCCCGACGGCGAACGCCCAGGTGGTGGTGGACAGGGCGTCCGTCCCCCCGCCGTCACGGCCGAGCCAACGGGTGAGCAGCGTGATCGCCGCGTATCCGGCGGCCGAGACGACCGCGAGGGCGACACCCAGCGGCCGCACCTCCGCGGCCCCGCCGCCGAGGACGAGGACGAAGAGCCCGGCGAGCGCCCCGGTGACGGCGGTGACCCCGCCGCGGCCGAGACGCTCGCCCATGGTCAGCCGGGCACCGACCGCGATGAGGACGGGTCCGGCGCCCAGGGTGACGACGGTGCCGACCGCAAGGCCGGTGGCCTGGACGGCGGCGAAGTACGCGCTCTGGAAGACCGTGAGGCCGATGCCCGTGCCGAGGATGCGGGCCGTCCGGCGGCCTCGGGTCTCCCCGGCCGTCCGGGCGGCACCGCGCCGGGGCCGCAGGGCGAGCGCGCCGAGCAGCAGGGCGAGACCCCCGACGCAGCGCCAGAAGGAGAGGGCCAGCGGGCCCATGTCGCTGATGCGGAAGATCAGCGAGGCAGCGGCGCCGGCCGTGCCCCAGGCGATCCCGGCGACGATCAGATAGAGCAGGCTCCGCCCGACGGACAGGGCGGATTCCGAAGTGTTCGACACGTGACTTCTCCGTGGAAGACAGGAGGGAAGGGTGGTCGCTCGGCTCCGCGCGCGGGCAGCGACGAACCGCTCGGGGGCGAGGTGTCGCCCGGCCGAACCCGGTCTTCGTCGAGGAGGTCTCCGCGCGCGCTAGGCGGCGGGAGGCGGAAGCACGGTCGCATGCATGATCGGCACCCTAGGGGGCCGTCCGCCCGGACGACAACTCCGCGTCCAGGCCGGCCGCGCCGGCGTCCGCCGGCGAACCGGCCACGGGCCCCGCCGGGGGCGCCTTCGGCGTCGAGGACTGGGCGATGAAGGCCCCCACCAGCACCACCGCGCCTCCGACGATCTGCGGCGCGTCGAGGTGCTCGCCGAGCAGCACCCAGGCGAGGACTGTCGCGATGACGGCTTCGAGGCAGGCCACCACACCGGCCACCTGCGGGGAGAGCCTGCGCACCGAGATGACGCCGGTGACGTACGCGAGGACGGTGGCGATCAGCACGATCCAGCCGAGCAGCAGCCACGCGGGCACGGCGTCGCCGTCCATGTCGGCGCTGCCGCCGAGGAGCGCCCAGTCCATGCCCCACGGACGGGCGACGACCGTCAGGACGAGCGCGCCGACGAGGAGTCCGTAGGCGATGACGCCGAGCGGGTCGGCGGGCTCGGCCTCACCGGATCCCTGGTCCGAGAGGACGAAGTAGCCGACCTGGCAGCAGGCCGCGGCGAGCGCCAGGAGCAGCCCGCCGAGGTCGAAGGTGAGCCCGGACCAGACCTGGACGACACAGGCGAGCCCGCCGACGGCCAGGACGACGCCGAGGGCGGCGCCGCGGGTCACGGGCCGGCGCTGGACGAAGCGGACCCAGCCGAGGACGAGGGCCGGGGCGAGGTACTCGATGAGCAGCGCGACGCCGACGGGGATGCGGGAGATCGAGGCGAAGTAGAAGGCCTGGACACCGGCGACGGCGAGCAGGCCGAAGCCCACGAGGAGGGCGGGTTTGCGGCGCAGGAGGTCACGGTGGCGCCAGGCCACCGGGAGCATGACGAGGGCGGCGCCGGCGACCCGGAGCCACACCACATGGAGCGGGTCGAGTCCCGCCTCGATGAGCGGCTTCGCCGCCACTCCTGAACCACCGAATGCGAAGGCCGATGCCAGGGCGAGTCCCAGGCCGGCGCTTCTCCCCTGAGACGCGTGCATCGGGCCATGATGACAGGACCAGGTCAGGGCCGTAACCCCCGTTACACCTGTTGAGACGGCTCCCCGTGGCGCCGCGGAACGATCCCTTCCCCCAGGGCGGCGGCATGCGTGGCGCCGGCGCCCGATTCGGCGGCGCGACCTCTGTCGGATCCGGCCCCGAAGCCACCGTCGGACCCGGCGGCGCCCCCGTCGGATCCGGCCCCGGCGGCGCCGGACGTACGCACCTCGGCCCGGGCGGCCAGCGCGCCCGGATCGACCCCGGCGCGGCGCAGCACCTCGACGGCCCGGCTCCCGGGGTCGGCGGCGACGACGGCGAGGAGGTCGACACCGCGCGCCTGGGTCTCACCCCGTTCCGCGGCCCGCCGGAAGGCCTCCTCCAGGGCGGCGGACGCGGCCGGCGACCAGCCGGAGCCCCGGGGGTCCCGGGACTCGGCCCCGCGCGCGGCGGGCAGCAGGCGCCGGGCGCCGGAGTCCTCGACCGAACGCTGCCAGCGCAGGCCGTAGCCGATGGAGCGCTGCACGAGGTAGCCGAGGACGCGGGCGAGCTGGTGTCCGCCCTCGAACGCGGCACCGACCTCGGGGTCGGACTCGATGAGCGAGTGCAGGAGGTGTGCGGTGTCGATCTGCCGGTCCCCGTCCCGCAGCGCTCTTCGGCGGGCACCCGTCACGACCGTCATGAGGGACGGCGTCAGAAAGGGGGCGAGCTCCGCGCGCGGGGCGGCGGGCTGCCGGAGCGACCGCTGAGGAAAAGGGACGGGACTGTGCACCCTCCCACCTCATCAGGCCGGGGCGGCCGGAACATCACCAGGGAGAAGCATGTCCGCATCCCACCGGAGTTGGGCACGCGCGCACGGTTCCTCCTCCTTGCGGATGAGATCGCGCGCGTTGCCCCCACGGGGCGCGCGCCGCCTTGCTTTGCGCCCCCGACGCAACCACAGGCCCTCCCCCGTACGTCCTCCGGTCGTGTTCTGGATGGTGGCCCTGCTCGCGCGCGACGGGCGGCAGTACGTCTACCGGGTGTACGCGCCCCGGGAGGCGCTGCCGGCCGATCTGTTCTGGGCGGCCTTCCACTGTCACGAGGAGGACGGGGCGCCACGGGCCTCCGACAGCTTCGACGTGGCCGAGATCTGGTGGATCGGGGACGCGGCGGGACCGGCCGCCGCAGAACTGACGGTTCATCAGTATTGAATGTTCGCGGCCACCCCGCTACGTTCCGCGACACCGGAACCAGTTGGTACGCGTGAAGGGGTGGTCTCATGGCCGAAGTCAGCGCGGAGGCACGCATCGAGGCACCGGCCGGAAAGGTCTGGGCACAGCTCATGGACTTCCCCTCGTACGGCGAGTGGAACGCCACCCACACCAACTTCCCGAACGGCGGCCCCGGCTCCCTGGAGACCGGCGCCACCTTCACCGAGAACATGAAGCTGATGGGCTTCCCCGCCGAAGTGCTCTGGACGGTCGAGGAGCTGGAGTCCGAGCGCGCCCTCGCCATCAAGGGCAAGGGCCCGATGGGCGTCGTCGTCACGACGCGCTACTCGCTGGCGGCGGACGGGGACGCGACCACCGTCCGGATCGACGGCACGTTCACCGGCGCGGCGGTCTCACTGATGGCGGGCAAGCTCAAGGACTCGGCCACGGCGGCGCTGACCGAGTCGCTGCGCAAGCTCACGGGCCTGGTCGCCTGAGGCGCGGCCCCTCACGCACGCACACCGAAGGGTCCCGTGGCGCGTGCCACGGGGCCCTTCGGCCGATCCCTGCCGCCGGACCGTCCGGCCCGCGGGCCGGACTCGGCCCGTACGGGCACCGTCAGTCCTCGTCGGCCAGGATCAGGTACAGCTTCTTGCGGGCCTCGTTGATCACGCCGACCGCCTTCTGCCGCTGCTCGACGGTGCCGGTCTTCCAGACCTGGCCGAACGCCTCCATCAGACCGAAACCGGCCTGCCGGATCTCGTTCACCGCCTCCCAGTCGACGCCGCGCCCGGCCTCCTCCCAGGGAGCCTCGGGGCCGTCCTCGGCCTCGGCGCGCCCGGTGTCGGTGAGCGTGAACAGCTTCTTGCCGCCCTCGCTCGCGCTGGTGATCAGCCCCTCGTCCTCCAGCATCTGGAGGGTGGGGTAGACCGAACCGGGACTGGGCTTCCAGGCCCCGTCGCTGCGCTCGCCGATCTCCCGGATCATCTCGTAGCCGTGCATCGGGCGGTCCTTCAGGAGCGCCAGGATCGAGGCGCGCACGTCACCGCGCCGCGCCCTTCCCCGGCCGCCCCCGCGGCCGCGGCCGCCACCGAAGGGGCCCCCGCCGAAGCCGGGCCCGAAGGGCCCGAACGCCGCACGCCGCCCCTCGAAGTCACCACGAGGGCCGGGGCCGCAGCCTCCGCGGCCGGCTCCGTGTCCGTTTCCGTACTCGTGTCCATGTGAACGCATCGCAACGCTCCTTCCATCGGATTCACTCGCTGAACTGTCGCGATGCGTCAACGATATATCGGAACTGTTCGTCGAGCAAGCATCCCGACTGTTTCGCCGAACCCCGCAGGTCACGAGCCCGGTCCAGTTCTCCGCGATTGGCCTTGGCCCGCCGTCTTCCGCCCCCGGTACGGTCGGCGACATGCGGATCCGAATCGTCGACGCCTTCACCGACCAGCCCTTCTCCGGCAACCCGGCCGGAGTCCTGCTCCTCGACTCCTTCCCGGACGACACCTGGCTCCAGAAGGTGGCCGCGGAGGTCAACCTCTCCGAGACGGCCTTCGCCCACCCGCTGCCCGCCGGCGGCGAGGCGGACTGGGCCCTGCGCTGGTTCACCCCCACCACCGAGGTCGACATGTGCGGCCACGCCACGCTGGCCACCGCCCACGTCCTGCACTCCACCGGCACCGCGAGCGGCGCCGTCCGCTTCGCGGCCCGCTGCGGCATCCTCGGCGCCACCGCCGAGACGGACGGCACGATCACCATGGACTTCCCGACCTCCTCCCTCACCCCGGTCCCCGCACCCGCGGGCCTGGAGAAGGCGCTCGGCGCCGAGGCCGTCGCCGTCCACGACACGGCCGAGCACATCGGCGACCTCGTCGTCGAGCTGCGCGACGAGTCCACCGTGCGCGCGCTCACACCGGACTTCGCCGCCCTGAAGGGCCTCTCCTCCCGCGGGATCATCGCGACCGCCGCCGCCGAACACCCGGACAGCGGCTACGACTTCGTCTCCCGCGGCTTCTTCCCCGGCGTCGGCATCGACGAGGACCCGGTCACCGGCAGCGCCCACACCGCGCTCGCCCCCTACTGGTCGGCCCGGTTCGGCCGCGACGACCTCGTCGGCTTCCAGGGCGGCGCCCGTACCGGCATCGTCCGCACCCGGCTGCGTGGTGCGCGGACCCTCCTGAACGGCCACGCGGTCACGGTCGTCGAGGGGGAGCTGCACGCCTGACCACCGGGGCCGCGAAACACCGAAGGGGCGTACGGAGAATCCGTACGCCCCTTCCTCGGCGAGACCTCACACCGTGGGCAGCCAGCCCACCTTCCCCGCGAGCAGCCCGTACCCGACGAAGGCCACGATGTCGAGCAGCGCGTGTGCCACGACCAGCGGCCCGACCCGCCCCCAGCGCCGGTACAGCAGCACGAAGACCACACCCATCACCACATTGCCGACGAAGCCGCCGATCCCCTGGTAGAGGTGGTACGAGCCGCGCAGCACCGAGCTCGCCACCAGCGCGGCCATCGGCGTCCACCCCAACTGCCCCAGCCTGCGCAGCAGATAGCCGACGACGACGACCTCCTCCAGGACGGAGTTCTGGATCGCCGAGAGGATCAGTACCGGGTACTTCCACCACACCTCGGGCAGCGACTCCGGCACCACGGTCAGGTTGAAACCGGTCGCCCGCGCCCCGAGGTAGAAGGCCAGCCCCGCACTCCCGATGCCGGCCGCGAGCAGCGTGCCGCGCCCGAGGTCGGGCCAGGGCCGCGTCCGGTCGAAGCCGAGGGCCCGCATCCCGGAACCCTCCCGCATCAGCAGATGGGCCACGAGCAGGACCGGTACGAGGGCCGTGGCGATGCCGAAGAGCTGCCAGGAAAGGTCGAGCCACGGCCGACCCGGCGCGTACGAGCCGTTGAGCGTCGCAGCCTGCTCCTTCAGCGCCCCCGACTTGGTGAGGGAGCCGATGAAGCTGATGAGGGACGACACGGCGCTCGCCCCGAGCGAGAGCGCGAGGACGATCAGCGTCTCGGAGCGCAGCACCCGGCGCGACAGACCGTCCGGGGGCAGGGAAGCGTCACTCACTCGTTGCTCCGACACCACACCTGTCTCCACTTCACGGTCGCGGACGGACGCCGTCGCGGCGGCGTCCGGATCACTCTGCCATGATCGGCCGCCGCCCCGCCCACGCCCCCGGGCCCCGCCGGGGTGGAGGCCTCAGTCGATCCCCACCGGCCAGGTGTGCACCGGCTCCCCCTCGTGCATCAGGGTTCGGTAGCGGCGGGTGGTCGCCGCGAGGGCCGCCTCGCGGTCGAGCCCCGACTCCAGGGCCCGGTGGAAGGTGTCGGCCTGCCAGGAGGCGCCGTTCACCCGCCGAAGACAGCGCTGTTCGATCACGCCCAGGTAGAAGTCACGGTCGGCGGGCTCGATGTGCCAGGCGTCGAGTCCGGCCGCGGCGAGCGGCAGCAGCTCGTCGAGGACGAGCCGTACCGCGGGGAGGGTCGCGACGCCGCCCGCGCGGCCCGAGCGGGGCCAGCGCAGCTCCGCCTCGATGCCGTGGCGGCAGGCGGTGTCGAAGTTGGCCTCGGCGTCCTCGAAGGTCATGCGTTTCCAGACCGGCCGGGGATCGTCGGCCAGTGAGCGGACGAGTCCGTAGTAGAAGGCCGCGTTGGCGATGACATCGGTGACGGTCGGCCCGGCCGGCAGCACCCGGTTCTCCACCCGCAGATGGGGGACGCCGTCGACCCAGCCGTACACGGGCCGGTTCCAGCGGTAGACGGTGCCGTTGTGCAGGACGAGTTCATGGAGGTGCGGCACCCCGCCCCCGTCGAGGACCAGGAGCGGGTCCTCCTCGTCGCAGATGGGCAGCAGCGCGGGGAAGTACCGCAGGTTCTCCTCGAAGAGGTCGTACACCGAGTCCACCCACCGCTCCCCGAACCAGGTGCGCGGCCGGACGCCCTGGGCCTGCAGCTCGGGCGGCCGGGTGTCGGTGGCCTGGGTGAAGAGCGGCGGCCGGGACTCGCGCCACAGCTCTCGGCCGAAGACGAAGGGCGCGTTGGCGCCGAGGGCGATCTGGACGCCGGACACCGCCTGCGCCGCGTTCCACACGGCGGCGAACCGGGCCGGTGTGACCTGGAGATGGAGCTGGACCGAGGTGCAGGCCGCCTCGGGAACGATCGACTCCGAGGTACAGAGCAGCCGCTCGACACCATGGATGTCGAGCGTGAAGTCCTCGCCCCGGGCGGCGAGGATCTGGTCGTTGAGCAGCGTGTAGCGGTCCGCGGCCGACAGGTTCTCGTAGACCAGGTCGTCCTGTGTGAGCGTGGGCAGTATGCCGATCATGACGACGCCCGCGTCGAGTTCCCCGGCCTTGCGGTCGGCATATCCGATTCCGGTGCCGATCTCCTCCGCGAGCCGGTCGAATACGCGCCCGCCGAGCTGGTGGGGCGCGATGTTCACTTCGAGGTTGAACATTCCGAGTTCTGTCTGGAAATCGGGGCTCGCGATCTTTTCGAGAACCGGCCCGTTCAGCATCCGGGGCAGTCCGTCGGCGCCGGCGAGATTGAGTTCGATCTCCACGCCCATGAGATTGCGCGGACGGTCGAACCTCTTCTCCGCCAGGAGTCTCGCGAGCCCCGCGAGGCACTGCTGGAGCTTTCTCCGGTACTGCTGCCGGTCGGACGGGCCGAACCCGTCGGCCGCGACCTTCTCCCCCATCGAAGCGTCCCTCCCAGAGTGGGCAGCCGCCAGGACGGCCGCGCGTCACGGACGATGATGCCCACCCCACTGATCCACAACGCCTGCGAAGGAGGGCTGTCGGAGGATAGGCTGGATGCTGCGCTCCACCGTCACATCCCGAGGGCACCGAACAATCGACATATACCAATGTCATATTGATCCGGAAGCGGTGGGATAAATTCAGCCGTCCAGCCTTGCGAGGAATACGCAGGTGAGAGCGGCGCCGCTCAGGGATTGCGCTTCTGCGGCCCATGTTTTACGGCTTGATGACGCCTTGTCAGGAATATCGGCGACGTCTAGCGGAAACACTGTGTGAACACGTGTCGTATAAACTCCGCGGACGAGGCAGAGTGTTGGCGCCCGGCCATGGCCTCATGGCCCCCCTCTGGCCCCGCCGCCGACAGCGCCGTCGTACCTGCCCACGCATCACCGTGTCTCCTGAGTGAGAGGCGACCCACCATGCTCCGACCCTCCCCGGCCCCTGCGCCGGCCCTCCGCAGTGTCCTCGCGGCCCTCGGCTCACCGACCGCCGTCCGTGAGGCGCGAACTCCCGCCCTGCGGGCCGCGCAGGGACCACTGAGCCCCGAACTCCCCCTGCCCGTACACGTACTCGGCGTCACCGGCGAACCGGGGCAGGCACCCCGCACCCGCCTCGTCGGCTGGCGCTTCCTGATCAGGAACGGGGACCGGGCGATCGCCGCCGCGGACACCATGCTGACCCCGGACGGCTGGTCCTTCTCCCACTTCTTCGAGGGGCCGTACGTCACCGCCACGGAGCTGGCGCTGCACCAGGCCGAAGCGCTGCCCGTCCCGTACCAGCCGCGCCTGCTCTCCGTACCGGAGCTCTACATGCTGACGCTCTGGCTGCACGCCGAACCGGAGGCGGACGGCTCCACCACCGCCCCGGCCGCGGCCGACCTGCTGGTGCCACTGGCCCCCGCCCCGCCGGGGATCGCGGCCCACCGCCCCTACCAGGTCGCCGATCTCCTGCCCGTGCTCAGTACGCGTCTCGCGCCGCCGCCCCTCCTGGGCTCGCCGGCGCCCGCCTGATACACCGCACGGGCGTCACCGCCCCGTGACCCGCCCGGGTCACGGGGCGCACTGCTGTGTGAGCAGCCTGCCCGAACGCTCCGCCCGAACACCCCGCCCGGACGGACTAGCCCACTGGGACCACCCCGAACCACCCGAAGAGACGGTGCAGTTGACCTGAACCGCCCCTGCGGGTGATGCGTCTTCCCAGGAAAGGACGAGCTGCCGCGAAATACCTGCGGAAGACCGTCCGTGCGGCAAGACTGGGATCGGAACCCAACCGACCGACGGGGGCGGCGATGAGCGCGAACAGCCGCAGGACATCCACCACGACGCAGCGAAAGAACCCATCCATGTGCCAGCACCAGCCTGCCTGTCCCACCGCCGACTCCGCCGACCGGGAGGCGGCCCGACTGACGGCACACCACCCGGAACAGGGCTGGAGCCTGCTGTGCAACGGCGTCCTGCTCTTCGAGGACACCGGTGAACTGCTGCCCGACGGGCAGATCATCGCCCCCCACCGGCCGCTGACGGCGGGGCAGGTGACGACCGCCGCCTGAGGGCGCGGCCGGCACCGGACGAGGAACAGGCGCGGAACGCCGAGGGCCGGCCCGGAGAAATCCTCCGAACCGGCCCTCACATCATGCGCGGTCGCCTGACGCGTCCGACGTCGTGCTCAGTTGTCGTACTCGTCCAGCGGCGGGCAGGAGCAGACCAGGTTCCGGTCGCCGAAGGCACCGTCGATGCGGCGCACCGGCGGCCAGTACTTGTCGGCGGCCGAGACCCCGGCCGGGAAGACGGCCTCGTCCCGCGTGTACGCGTGGTTCCACTCGCCGCCCAGCGCGGCCGCGGTGTGCGGCGCGTTGTGCAGCGGGTTGTCGTCGCCGGGCCAGTGGCCCGAGGAGACCTTCTCGATCTCGCCACGGATCGCGATCATCGTGTCGCAGAAGCGGTCGATCTCGACCAGGTCCTCGGACTCGGTCGGCTCGATCATCAGCGTGCCGGCCACCGGGAACGACATCGTCGGCGCGTGGAAGCCGTAGTCGATCAGGCGCTTCGCGATGTCGTCGACCGTGACACCCGTCGCCTTCGACAGCGGGCGCAGGTCCACGATGCACTCGTGGGCGACCAGACCGGCCGGGCCGGTGTAGAGCACCGGGAAGTGCGGCTCGAGGCGCTTGGCGATGTAGTTCGCGGCGAGCACGGCGACCTGGGTGGCGCGCTTGAGGCCCTCGCCGCCCATCAGACGCACGTACGACCACGAGATCGGCAGGATGCCCGCCGAGCCCCACGGGGCGGCCGAGATCGGGCCGACACCCGTCTCCGGGCCCGCGGTGGGCTGGAGCGGGTGGTTCGGCAGGTACGGGGCGAGGTGCGCGCGGACACCGACCGGGCCGACGCCCGGGCCGCCGCCGCCGTGCGGGATGCAGAAGGTCTTGTGCAGGTTCAGGTGCGAGACGTCGCCACCGAAGTGGCCCGGCTTGGCCAGACCGACGAGCGCGTTGAGGTTGGCACCGTCGACGTACACCTGGCCGCCGGCCTCGTGCACCTCGGCGCAGATGTCGGCGACGTGCTCCTCGAAGACACCGTGCGTGGACGGGTAGGTGATCATCAGGACCGACAGCTCGTCGCGGTACTGCGTGATCTTGGCGCGCAGGTCCTCGACGTCGACCTCGCCGTCGTCGGCGGTCTTGACGACGACGACCTTCATGCCGGCCATCACCGCGGAGGCCGCGTTCGTGCCGTGCGCGGAGGACGGGATCAGGCAGACGGTGCGCTGCTCGTCGCCGTTGGCGCGGTGGTAGGCGCGGACGGCGAGGAGACCGGCCAGCTCGCCCTGCGAACCGGCGTTCGGCTGGATCGACACCTTGTCGTAGCCGGTGACCTCGGCGAGACGGTCCTCCAGCTCGGTGATCAGCGTGACGTAGCCCTGCGCCTGCTCGACCGGCGCGAAGGGGTGCATCTGACCGAACTCGGGCCAGGTCACCGCCTCCATCTCGGTCGTCGCGTTCAGCTTCATCGTGCAGGAACCGAGCGGGATCATGCCGCGGTCGAGCGCGTAGTCGCGGTCGGCGAGCTTGCGCAGGTAGCGCAGCATCGAGGTCTCGGAGCGGTGCGCGTGGAAGACCGGGTGGGTCAGGTACGCGTCGGAGCGCAGCAGAACGGCGGGCAGCGTGTCCTCGGTGGTGGCGTCCAGGGCCTCCACATCGGCGGTGACGCCGAAGGCACCCCACACGGCGGCGAGCTGCTCGCGCCCGGTGGTCTCGTCGCACGAGATCGACACCTGGTCGGCGTCGACGCGGTAGAGGTTCACACCGGCCTCGCGGGCGGCGGCCACGACCTCGTCGGCCCTGCCGGGCACGCGGGCGGTGAGGGTGTCGAAGAAGGCGCCCTGGGTGAGCTCCACGCCCCCGGCGGTCAGGCCGGCGGCGAGGATCGCGGCGTACCGGTGGGTGCGCTGCGCGATGCCCTTGAGGCCGTCGGGGCCGTGGTAGACGGCGTACATGCCGGCCATGACCGCGAGCAGCACCTGAGCGGTACAGATGTTGCTGGTGGCCTTCTCGCGGCGGATGTGCTGCTCGCGGGTCTGCAGGGCCAGGCGGTACGCGCGGTTCCCGTCGGCGTCGACGGAGACACCCACCAGACGGCCGGGCAGGGATCGGGCGTGCTTGTCCTGGACGGCCATGTAACCGGCGTGCGGGCCACCGAAGCCCATGGGCACGCCGAAGCGCTGCGTCGTTCCGACGGCGATGTCCGCGCCGAGCTCACCGGGCGAGGTGAGCAGGGTCAGCGCGAGCAGGTCGGCGGCGACGGTGACGATCGCGCCGAGCTCGTGGGCGGCGTCGATCAGCGGCTTGATGTCGCGGACGGCACCGGAGGCGCCGGGGTACTGCAGGAGCACACCGAAGACACCGCGCTCGGCGATCTCGGCCGGGATGCCCTCGGACAGGTCGGCGACGACGACCTCGACACCGGTCGGCTCGGCGCGGGTCTCGATGACGGCGATCGTCTGCGGCATGGTGTCGGCGTCGATGAGGAAGACACCGTTCTTGACCTTGCCGACGCGCCGCGCGAGCGCCATGGCCTCGGCGGCCGCGGTGCCCTCGTCGAGGAGGGAGGCGCCGGAGGTGGGCAGACCGGTCAGGTCGGCGACCACGGTCTGGAAGTTCAGCAGCGCCTCCAGGCGCCCCTGCGAGATCTCCGGCTGGTACGGCGTGTACGCCGTGTACCAGGCCGGGTTCTCCATCACGTTCCGCAGGATCACCGGCGGAGTGAAGGTGCCGTAGTAGCCGAGGCCGATCATGGGCGCGAGGACCTGATTGCGGTCGGCGAGCGTGCGGAGCTCGGCCAGGACCTCGGCCTCGGTGCGCGCGGACGGCAGGCTCAGAGCCTCGGTGTTCTTGATGACGTCCGGCACCGCGGCGGCCGTGAGCTCGTCGAGGGAGCCGTAACCGACCTGGGCGAGCATCTTGGCACGCGCCTCGGCGTCGGGCCCGATGTGCCGCTGCTCGAACGGGATGCCCTGTTCGAGTTCGGAGAGCGGAATGCGGTTGGCGGTCATGTACGGAGGCCTCCTGGTCGTCACGACCTGCGAGGGGCACCACGGCGCGGGTACCCGGACGGCCTCCCCCTCTGTCATCTCAACCTGAGAGTTTCACCGGCACGCCCCAGGGCACGCCGGCTTTCACCGTCGGTGAGAGCGCATGCCGTGGACACCGCTCTGCTTTCCAGAGTGACCTCGTCCGCGCGGTACAGGGGCCTGAGAGATTCCGGGGAGGATTTGCTCCTTCGGCGCCCTCCGGAAGGTTTCTCCGGGGGACTCTCCCGCACAGGGTCGACAGCCACAGCCAGCCTACCAGCGCTGTTGCGGCTTCCATCGCTCAAGTGGCCGACATCCCAGATGTGCACTTTCGTAGGGGTGTAGAGCAGTTGCGACCAGTTGGAGGGACCGTGCAGACCGATATCGATCCGCGCAGCCTGATCGGCCGCAAGGCGTACGACCGGAACGGACACAAGATCGGAACCGTGGACGAGGTGTACCTGGACGACGCGACCGGCATCCCCGAGTGGGCGGCGGTCCGCACCGGCCTGTTCAGCCGGGACGCCTTCGTCCCGCTGGAGCCGAGCGACCTGCTCGACGACGGGCTCCACATCCCGTACGAACGAGCCCTCATCAAGGACGCCCCCGACTTCGGTGTGGGCCGCCATCTCTCCCCGGAGCAGGAACTCCAGCTCTACCGCCACTACAGCCTGGCGCTCCCCCCGCCCCCGACGGACACCCCTGACACGGATTTCGGCCGCTTGGCAGGCCAGTAGAAGCCCGGGAGACGAGCCGCGGCCGCCACGAACGGGACCCCGACCCACCCGCGGCCCCGCGCAGCGGGTGCAGGCGGTGGTGGAGGGTGCGGGTGAGATCCCGGATCCCGCCGCTGCGGGTCGCTCCCGATCGCCCCCGTCACCCCCCGCCCACCAGAGGCAACGCCTCCCCCGGCACAAGATCCGGATCGTCCACCGCGAAGGTCCGCACCCGCCCCGGCTCCGACCCCGGCTCCTCGAATCGCACGGTGACCCGCCCGACCCCGCTCCCCTGCACCCAGCCCGCCCCGTACACCGCGTGCCGCACGTCGTGCCCGGGCGACCAGTGCCGCTCCACGGGCTGATCGGCCACGGGCTCGGCGGGGGCGGCGACAGCGGGTACGGCGGCCTCGCCGCCCACCACCCCGTCGACGGCCCCCGCGTCGGCCTCGGCCTCGGCCGCCTCCGCCTCGGCCCGGGTGGCCTGGGCGAAGAGATCCTCCTGCGTGTAGTCCGCGAGCCCGCTGACCCCGACCCCCAGCAGGCGCACGCCCCCCGTCGTGTCGACGGACTCGAGCAGCCGCCCCGCCGCCTCACGCACCACACCGGGGTCGTCCGTGGGCCCCCGGAGCGTCTCGGACCGCGTCAGCGTCGAGAAGTCGAACCGGCGGACCTTGAGCACGATGGTCCGCCCGGAGTGCCCGGAGGCCCGCAGCCGCCCCACACACCGCTCCGCGAGCCGCTCCACCTCGACCCTGATCCCCACGCGGTCGTGCAGGTCCACGTCGAAGGTGTCCTCGACGGACACCGACTTGGCGTCCCGCTCGGCCACCACGGGCCGATCGTCGTACCCCTGGGCCATCAGGTACAGCGAGGCCCCGTGCGCCCGCCCGAGAAGCCGTACGAGCTCGTCCTCGCCCGCTTCCGCGAGGTCGGACACCGTGGTCATCCCGGCCCGCCGCAGGTGCTCACCGGTGGCGGGCCCGACCCCGGGGAGGATCCGCACGGAACGGGGCCCGAGCAGCTCCCGCTCGGTCCCCGGTTCGATCAGGACGAGCCCGTCGGGCTTGGCCTCCTCGGAGGCGATCTTCGCGATCATCTTGGACCCCGCGAGCCCCACGGACCCGCTGAGTCCGGTCGTCGCCAGGATGTCGACCCGCAGCCGCTCCCCTGCGGCCCGGGCGCCGGCGCTGTCGTCGGCCACGCCCCCGGCCTCCAGGTCCACGAAGGCCTCGTCGAGGCTCAGCGGCTCCACGAGCGGGGAGAGCCGCCCGAGCAGCTCCATGACCTGCTCGCTGATCGACCGGTAGAAGGCGAAGCGGGGTACGAGGTAGGCGGCGTTCGGCGCGAGCCGCCGCGCCTGGCCCATGGGCATCGCCGAGTGCACTCCGAAACGGCGGGCTTCGTACGAGGCGGTGGCGACCACACCCCGGGGCCCGAGACCTCCGACGATCACGGGTTTTCCGCGCAGGCTGGGCTTCGACGCCTGCTCTGCGGCGGCGAAGAACGCATCCATGTCGAGATGCAGGATGGTGGGCGCGGCTCTCACACGTCCGATGCTGCCTCACACCACTGACAACGCCGCCCCACCACGGCGCGCGGCACCACCGCAGGCCACCGCCACGCCATCTCGGCGACGCACGCCGACGACGTCGCGCGGCACCGCAGCGCACCGCAGCGCACCGACGCACCGCCGACGGGCCCGATCGGTCCTCAGACCGCCCTGTCCCGCCGCCGCCTCGCCAGCTCGTCCCCCGGGTTGTTCCCCACGAGCGTCTCGCCGGTGTCGACCCGCTCCCCGTGGAGCTGCGAGAGCGCCGCCTCGACGTCCCGCCAGACCACCCCGACGGCGATGCCGAAGACACCCTGTCCGCCCTGGAGGAGGTCGACGACCTCGTCCGGCGAGGAGCACTCGTACACCGTGGCCCCGTCGCTCATGAGCGTCATCCGCTCCAGATCGCGAAAGCCCCGCGCGCGCAGATGCTGCACGGCGGCCCGGATGTTCTGCAGGGCCACCCCGGTGTCGAGGAAGCGCTTGACGATCTTCAGCACGACGACGTCGCGGAAGCTGTAGAGCCGCTGGGTCCCCGACCCGTACGCGGGCCGCACACTCGGCTCCACGAGCCCCGTGCGCGCCCAGTAGTCCAATTGGCGATAGGTGATCCCGGCCGCCGCACAGGCCGTCGGACCGCGGTAACCGACCACCTCGCCCGCCGAGCCCGGGCCGGCGTCGGTTCCGGAGCCCGGACCGCCCCCCGGCCCCGCGACCGAACCGGTGCCCGCACCGGCGTCCGTACCGAAGTCGCCGACACTGCCGTGAAGCGGATACGGACCGCTCCCTGCGGACACGCGTCCGAGCGAGCTCCCTGCCGTACCGTCCGCGCTGCTCATCACGCCGACCCTCCGTCCTTGACCTGCCCACACGAAGGTAGGCAGTCACTCGGGGTGCGTCAACGATCGCCACACTCGGCACGCCGAGTGATAATCACCCTGAGAGTGGTTTCCCGTCTCTCTCGCCGGGGAAAGGCTACTCGAATGCTCTGACAGCACCCCGCGAACGGCCCTCGGCCGCGCCGCGTCGACTCACTGGCTGTTGGTCCCGAAATCCTCCGGTGAGATCTGGTCGAGGAACTCGCGGAACTTCTCCACCTCGTCCTCCTGCTCATCCGGAATCGCGATACCGGCGTCGTCCAGCACCCCGTCACTGCCGTAGATCGGCGTACCGGTCCGCAGGGCCAGTGCTATCGCGTCCGACGGCCGCGCGCTCACCTCGACGCCGCTGGCGAAGACCAGCTCGGCGTAGAAGACCCCGTCACGCAGATCCGTGATGCGGACTTCGGTGAGTTCCTGTCCCACGGCCTCCAGCACGTCCTTGAAAAGGTCGTGCGTCAGCGGCCGCGGAGGCGCCATCCCCTGCTGCGCGAAGGCGATCGCGGTCGCCTCACCCGGTCCGATCCAGATGGGGAGGTACCGATCGCCTCCCACTTCACGCAGGAGCACGATCGGCTGGTTGGAGGGCATTTCCACCCGGACACCCACAACGTCGAGCTCGTTCACACAGCAACCCTAGGACGTGCCCGACCGGTTTGGATAGTCGGGCCCTCCCCAGGCACCTGCCGAGGTGGTTTCCGAGCCCCGTGGAAAGGCCCCTTCCGAGAGCTCGTCGGGCCTCTCCCAGCACGCCGCCGGGGTGCTCACGAGGTCACTGGAGCCGAATTCCCAAGGCGGTCTGCACGAGGGCCGCGTGCAGCCTCACCGACTGCGCCGCGAGCTCCTGCGCGGTGGCCTCCGCATGCGCTCTGGTCTGCGGGTTACGGTGTCTGCGCAGCGGCGCGACGACCTGCTCGATGAGCCCGGCCTCCCGGTCCGCGGCGGCCTTGACGGCCCGCAGGTGCCGGGGTTCCAGACCGAATCGCCCCAGGTCCGCGACGAGCCGCGCGACCGTGACGGTCTCGGCGTCGTACCCGCCACCCTCCGTCTCGGAGATCAGGCCGTACGCCTCCCACTCGACGAGCTCGGTCTCCGTCACCTCGGCGGCGGCCAGCAGCTCGGACCGCCCGATCCGCGAAGCGGTGGGCGGCTCCGCCTCCTGCTCCCAGGCACCCTCGATCAGGTCCCGTCGGCGCCCGGGGGCCGGAAGCGTGACCTGCTCCCCCCTGGCGAGGGCGTCGAGGTGCTCACGGATGACCTTCAGCGGGAGGTAGTGGTCCCGCTGCATCCGCAGGATCTGGGCGAGCCGCTCCACATCCTGCGGGCTGAACTTCCGGTACCCGGAGGCCGTACGCCGGGGCTCCACGAGCCCCTCGGCCTCCAGGAAACGGATCTTGGAGATCGTCACTTCGGGAAATTCGTCGCGCAGCTGGTTCAGCACCGTGCCGATGCTGACCAGCCGGTCGCCCGCGGTGGCGGTGCCGGATCCGGCACCGCCCGTCGGTGTTCGCAGCATGGACCTTCCCTGAAGGCTTCTCCGAGGCGTCAAACGCCCCGCTGGCTCGAGTAGAAGACCAGCCGGTACTTGCCGATCTGCACCTCGTCGCCGTTGGACAGAACGACCGAGTCGATCGGCTCACGGTTGACGTACGTGCCGTTGAGGCTGCCGACATCGGAGACGGTGAAGCTGCCGTCCTGGGCCCGCCGGAACTCGACATGACGCCGGGAGACCGTGAAGTCGTCCAGGAAGATGTCGCTCTGGGGGTGACGGCCCGCCGTCGTCAGCTCACCGTCGAGCAGGAACCGGCTGCCGGAGTTCGGCCCACGGCGCACCACGAGGAGCGCGGAGCCGAGAGGCAGCGCCTCCACTGCCGCCAGCGCCTCGGGAGAGAGCGAGGGCAGCTGCGTCTGGCCGGTGACCTCCGCGTCGTAGGCCTCGAGGCCCGAGATGGAGATCGTGGACGTCGTCTCCGAAGCACGCTCGGGGGCGACCCCGGCCCGCAGCGGCGTGCCGCAGTGGGAGCAGAAACGACTGTCGGCCGCGTTGCGGTGACCGCACCTCGTACACACCGGCATGGACGCATCCTCCTGCCGCGGCTGCCCCGCCGAGGTCTGTGTCGCGTACGGATCGGGGGCAAACCCTCCACCCGTACTTGAGGTTGATGGTTCTCCGAAACCTATGCGGGCGGCCCCGGCAGGGTCAACAGACGACGCGCCGTACGCGCCCGGAACATCACCGCCCTGGCCACCGACCTCGTCGCGGAAGAGCGGGCGTTCGCCACCCTGCTCCTCGCTCTGGGCATGGCGCGACGCGCGGTGCTTGGCGTTACCGCCGTCCTCGCGTCCGCTCTTGCCGAACAACTTCGCAAAAAAACTCACGGGCGATTCCCCTTGACCGAAACAGACCCGCCCGTGGGGCAGGACGAACCGAGATCCATCACACCTGCCGACCCGGACACCTTCACAACGTCCGTATCCTCCGGACAGTTTCCACCACGCACCACCGATGTGGTGCGCCGACCCCCCGCAACGTCGTGTCCATGTCGCGGGACCCCCCTCGTCCCTCTCACGGCGAGGACGACTGAGCGTAGTCAGGCCGCTTCGCGGGTCGCAAGGCGTCGACAACGATCTTCGCCGACCGCTCCACCGTGGCCGTGGCCTGCTCCTTCTCCAGTGTCTGGACGACACCGCCGGGGATGTTGAGCGCGGGCTCGAGATCCTCCGGCTTGCCGATGACCTTGAAGACGTACGGAGCGGCCACCTTCGTTCCATCGATCCGCATGTCATCACCGCTACCGGTGAAATAACTGTCCGCGACCACCCGCACACCGTTGACCTGGATCGCCTCGGCGCCGGCGGCGCGCAGCTCCTGGATGGCGTCCAGCAGCATGTCCGACTCGACGGCCCTGGTGGGGTCGCCCACGGTCAGGGTGATGCCAGGGCCCTCGGCGGCGACCGTGCCGGCCAGGATGCCGAGCTGGCTCTCCTTCTCCTGGGTCTGCCGGCGCGCCTCCTCGGCCTGGTCGGAGCTGGACTCCAGCTCCGTGCGCTGCTTCTCCAGCCGGGACTTCTCGTCCTCGAGGCGCTGCGTACGGTCGTCCAGCTCGTCGAGGATCCGCACCAGGTCCTCCTGGCGCGCCCCGCGCAGCGCGCTGTTGTCGCTGGTCGAGGAGACCTGGATGGCCAGGCCGAGACCGAGGACGAAGAGCAGGAGCGCCACGATGAGTTGGGCCCGGGTCACCCGGGGCGGCCAGAGCGCGGAGGCGAGCCTCCCGCGTCCGCTCTGCTCTGCCCCGGGGGCGACCGGCGGCACGGGCACGCGGACGTCGTGGTCCGCGGTCGCCTCGTGGACGGAGTCCATGGGTGCCTCGGGCTCTCCCGCCGTACCGCCGCGGGAGGGCTGACCGACGCTCTCCGGCTTCCCGGTGCTCTCCGGCTTCTCGACGCCCCGGGGCTCCGTCTCGTTCTCGGAGTCCTGCGAGTCCTGAGGGCGGTCCTGCGGGTTCTGCGGGTCCTGAGGGTTCTTAGGGTTCTCGCTCATCCGCGTCACGCCCGGAAGACGTGGCGCCGGATGGCGGCCGCGTTGGAGAAGATCCGGATGCCGAGCACGACGACCACACCGGTCGACAGCTGCGCGCCCACGCCGAGCTTGTCGCCGAGGAAGACGATCAGCGCGGCCACGACCACGTTCGACAGGAACGAGACGACGAAGACCTTGTCGACGAAGATGCCGTCGAGCATGGCCCGAAGACCGCCGAAGACCGCGTCGAGGGCGGCGACCACGGCGATCGGAAGATAGGGCTCGACCACCGCCGGCACTTCGGGGCGGACCAACAGTCCGACCACGACTCCGACGATCAGGCCCAGTACGGCGATCACGATGTGCCCTTCCCTGTGTCGGCCGTGGCCCGCCCGGACGGCGTCGCCGCCCCGGCCCCCCTCGGCTCTGCGGTACGTACGGTCAGGCTCGGCGCGGCCGGCAGGCGGACGTCGCCCTCGGCCGTGATACCGCTCCTGATTCCGAAGTTCTCCACCAGCGCGTGCAGATACTGCCCGTCGGCGCTGTCCTGGAACGCTGTGCTCAGCCGCTGTCCGTCCCCGATCGCGAGGATGGTGTACGGCGGCACCAGCGGCTTGTTGTCGACCAGTATGGCGTCGCCCGCGGCCCGGATCGCGGACAGCGACGTCAGCCGCTGCCCGTTGATGGCGACGGCCTCGGCACCCGACTCCCACAGCCCGTTGACGATGCGCTGCATGTCCCGGTCGCGTACCCGGCCCGTGTCGGAGAAGCCACTGCTCTCCCGCGGCCCGCCGCCTCCGGAGTCGGTGCCCTTGGCATCGTTGACGACGAGCTTCACCCCGGGGCCGTGCACCGGCGTCGCACCCGAGAGCAGCCCCACGAGCTCGGCCTGGTCACCGCCGTGCTGCTGCAGTGCCTGCCGCTGGCGTTCGCCGACCTCGGACCGGATCCGCTCGACGTCCTGCTCCAGCTGATCGGCCGACGACGTCTCCGCCTCGATCCGGTCGATGAGCTCCTGCCGCTCCTTGGCGACGACCGGCGCGGAGATCCGCGCCTCGGCCGCGCCCACGGTCACCACGGCGGCCGCGAGGACCAGGCCTGCGGCGACACCCAGCTTGGCCCGCAGACTGCGGGGCAGCCCACCGCCCTCGGCGGCACGTCGGGCGGTCGCCTCCGCGTACCCGTCGTCGAGCGCGTGATCGATCACGTTGTTCAGCAGCGACATGGACGCGTCCGGGCGCGGCGGCGGTGATCCGGTGCTCCGAACGGGGGGCTGCTGCGACATGCCGCACATCGTCGCACGTCGTACGGCCTACCGCCGAATGGCCCCTCCGTGCTGCGGGGAGGCACCCCTGGGGCGCCTCCCCGCAGCACGGTCCGATCCGGTCAGCTACCTGCGCTGTCGACCACCGCGGCCCATTCGTCGAGCAGGACCTGCGCGGAGGCGTCGTCGGGACCCTCGGCCCACAGATGGGTGACGGCCTCGGCGGGGTCGGGCAGCACCATCACCCACCGGCCGTCGGCCTCGACGACCCGCACGCCGTCGGTGGTGTCCACGGAGCGACTGCCGGCCGCCTCCACCACCCGGCGCATCACCAGACCCTTCACGGCCCACGGCGTCGCGATGTCCTTCTTGAGGACGTGCGCCCGCGGAATCCGCGCGTCGATCTGGCTCAGCGTGAGCTGTGTCCGAGCGACGAGACCGATCAGCCGCACGAAGGCGGCGGCGCCGTCGAAGACACTGCTGAACTCGGGCACGATGAACCCGCCTCGCCCGTCGCCACCGAAGATCGTCGACTCCTCGCGCCCGACCCTCGTGAGGTCGTCCGGCGAGGTGGTCGTCCACTCGACCTGTGTGCCGTGGTAGGCGGCGACCTGTTCGGCGATGCGGGTGGTCGTGACCGGCAGCGCGACCCGCCCCGAGCGCCGCTCGGCCGCCACCAGGTCCAGCATCACCAGGAGTGCCCGGTCGTCCTCGATGATCCGCCCCCGCTCGTCCACGAGCGAGAGCCGCTCACCGACGGGGTCGAACCGCACGCCGAACGCCGCCCTCGCCGAGGCCACGATCTCCCCGAGCCGTACGAGCCCGGCCCGCCGGCTCTCGGCCGACTCGGTGGGTCTGGACTCGTCGAGCCCGGGGTTGATCGTCAGCGAATCGACCTGGAGCCGTCCGAGAAGGCTGGGCAGTACGAGCCCGGCACTGCCGTTGGAGGCGTCCACGACCACCTTCAGGCCCGCTTCCGCGATCCCGGTGGTGTCGACGTTCCGCAGCAGCGAGCCGGTGTACGAGTCGAAGACGCTCGCCGGGAAGGAGAGGTCGCCGATCTCACCGGGGAAGGCCCGCCGGTACTCCTGCCGGGCGAACACCCGGTCGAGCTTGCGCTGCCCGCCCTGGGAGAGGTCCGCTCCGCGTTCGTCGAAGAACATGATGTCCACGGAGTCGGGCACCCCGGGCGAGGTCCGCACCATGATGCCGCCGGCGCTTCCCCGCGCGGTCTGCTGCCGCGCCACCGGCAGCGGGACGTTCTCCAGGTCCCGTACGTCGATGGCACTGGCCTGCAGTGCCGAGATCACGGCCCGTTTCAGCGCTCGCGCACCCCGGGAGTGGTCTCGGGCCGTGGTGACGGTCGAGCCCTTCTTCAGGGTCGTGGCGTACGCCCCCGCCAGCCGGACGGCCAGCTCCGGGGTGATCTCCACGTTGAGGATTCCGGAGACCCCTCGGGCCCCGAAGAGGTGGGCCTGTCCGCGGGACTCCCAGATGACCGAGGTGTTGACGAAGGCGCCGGCCTCGATCGTCTTGAACGGGTAGACCCGGACGTTGCCCTGCACGATCGATTCCTCACCGACCAGGCACTCGTCCCCGATGACGGCTCCGTCCTCGATCCGGGCGGCCCGCATGATGTCGGTGTTCTTGCCGATCACACAGCCGCGCAGATTGCTCTGCGGGCCGATGTAGACGTTGTCGTGCACGACGGCCTTGTGCAGGAAGGCGCCGCTCTTCACGACGACGTTCGAGCCGATGACGGTGTGCTCACGGATCTCGGCGTCGGCCTCGACCTTGGCGTAGTCACCGATGTAGAGCGGCCCGCGCAGCACGGCGTCGTGGTGCACTTCGGCGCCCTCCGCGACCCAGACACCCGGCGAGATCTCGAAGCCGTCGATGTCGACCTGGACCTTGCCCTCGAGGACGTCCGCCTGGGCCTTCACATAGCTCTCATGCGTACCGACGTCCTCCCAGTAGCCCTCGGCGACATAGCCGTAGATCGGCTTGCCCTCCTTCATGAGCTGAGGGAAGACATCACCCGACCAGTCCACCGAAACATCCGCCTCGACGTAGTCGAAGACCTCGGGCTCCATCACGTAGATGCCCGTGTTCACGGTGTCGGAGAAGACCTGTCCCCAGGTCGGTTTCTCCAGGAAGCGCTCGACCTTTCCCTCTTCGTCGACGATCGTGATCCCGAATTCCAGCGGATTCGGCACCCGGGTGAGACAGACCGTGACGAGGGCGCCCTTCTCCTTGTGGAAGGCGATGAGATCGGTGAGATCGAAATCGGTGAGCGCGTCCCCGGAGATCACGAGAAAAGCGTCGTCCTTCAACGCTTCCTCGGCGTTCTTCACACTTCCCGCTGTACCGAGTGGCTTCTCCTCGTTGGCATACGTGAGCTCCATCCCGAGCTCCTCGCCGTCGCCGAAGTAGTTCCTGACGAGGGAGGCGAGAAACTGCACGGTGACGACGGTCTCGTTGAGACCGTGCCTCTTGAGCAGTCGTAGGACGTGCTCCATGATCGGCCGGTTCACCACCGGCAGTAGAGGCTTGGGCATGCTCGAGGTCATGGGGCGAAGTCGGGTTCCTTCGCCACCGGCCATCACGACGGCCTTCATGTCGGAAGCGTCCTCCTTGAAGAGACGACGGTCCTGCCGACTTCACCTGTCCGCTCAGTAGCCCTGGGGCGTCCTCGTTGTTGCCGGCGACGCTGCTCGGCACTGGACGGACGGGCTCAATCGGCCGCGGTATCCGCCTTCACGAGTCGACGGACCTGGACCACGTAGAGGATCCCTGCCCACCAATACAGAGTTGTACCCCATCCGGCGAAGGCCCACCCGAAAACTTCAGCGAGTGACGAAAGCCAGCCCGTTCCGTCACTGAGAAGCAGCAACGGGAACGCGTACATCAAGTTGAATGTCGCAGCTTTGCCGAGGAAGTTCACCTGCGGCGGCGGGTAGCCGTGCCGGCGGAGGATTCCCACCATGACCAGCAGCATGGCCTCACGGGCCAGAAGGGCGGCCGTCAGCCACCACGGCAGGATCTCGCGCCAGGTGAGGCCCACGAGCGTGGACAGGATGTACAAGCGGTCTGCGGCGGGATCGAGCAGCCGGCCGAGGTTGCTGATCTGGTTCCAGCGCCGGGCCAGTTTGCCGTCGAGATAGTCGCTGACACCGCTGAGCATCAGGACGAGAAGCGCCCAGCCGTCACTGTTGGGCCCGCCGAACTCCGGACGGAGAATCAGCCACAGAAACAGCGGCACGCCGGCGAGACGCGCCATGCTGAGAATGTTGGGGATGGTGAGGACCCGGTCGGTCTGAACACGGGTCTCCTGGACCTCCACCCGGGGGCCTCCTGCTGGGAACGTACGGACGATGCCCCCTGACCTTACCCGCAGCCACGACGGCGCCGCGCACAGGGGGCACCGCACTGCAGCAGAACGCAAAAATGCCTCAACCCCCGGACAGAGTCCGGGGGTTGAGGCTAAAAATTGTTCGGCGGCGTCCTACTCTCCCACAGGGTCCCCCCTGCAGTACCATCGGCGCTGAAAGGCTTAGCTTCCGGGTTCGGAATGTAACCGGGCGTTTCCCTAACGCTATGACCACCGAAACTCTATGAAGTTGACCAACCGGAAATCGGCACGGTTCGTTACTTCAGAACTAACACAGTGGACGCGAGCAACTGAGGACAAGCCCTCGGCCTATTAGTACCGGTCAGCTCCACCCATTACTGGGCTTCCACATCCG